>CP046062.1:1037438-1407377 GCA_009676745.1 Leuconostoc mesenteroides subsp. mesenteroides | reverse complement strand
ATCGCATTTACAGAAAATTTGGAAATGGAATAAATACCAATGACTGCATAACATAAACTAACAAGAAGCACTTGTAGCCAAATACTAGTATTAACTCCTCCAGTATTGAATACTATGTTTTGTACTTGTATCGATATTTCAGTCACGAAGCTCAATGGATTAAACAAGTTGAGCATACCAGTAATTGAATAAGATGTTGGCACCGACATTATAAAAAATAATCCAAATAATATTAAACCAAGTAGTATGTTAACTGACTCAATTTTAATTTTGAATATCAGTAAAATACTACCTATCAATGCGATTGGCAAAGCAGATAATAGTGCAACAACCGTTCCAGCAAAAAGTAATTTAAAGCTTAGTTGATGTACGACTACCATCACCAAAATATTGAATATACTAAGCTCAACACAAATGATTACAAATTGAACTAAAAAGATTGCAGTGAGAATTTTTATTTTAGATCCAACAATAAACAGCATTTGCTTATAAAAACCTTGTTCTCGTTGAACAATCAATGACACGACAACATTGTTGAGTATTGTTACAAATATGATATACGCCCAAAAATTTCCGATTACTTCTGCTGTAGCAACATTAAAATGACTTGTCGCAGAAGGAATATTGATATTTTTATAAATAAAGAAAATACTTGGAAGCAACAAATTATATACAAATGCAAACTTATTATCTATTATATTAATCATATAGACTTTACATAAAGCCACTATATTTCTCATTATGTTCTCCTCAATCTATCATAACAATAGTTTTTATTATATACTAATGACAGGTTTTTAGGTAGCCTATACGAAAATAAACAAGTAGTTAAGTTTTAAACAAAAAAAGTCTGATTGCTTTAATCAGACTTTTTACTTACTTGTTTTAATAATGTATTTTGATACATTATTACTTATAACGAAAGATTTAACCAGGACTTATTCAATGATTAATGGTGTATACCCCAATGAATTTAATATCTTTTGTAAATCTGAATAAGAAAAAATTAACGTAGCATTATTAACGTTTGGATGAGCAGAAACAGACGGTAATGTTTGTAAACTATGATCTAGTAAAACTGTAACCAGATGATTTTTATCATAAGGTAACGCTAGCGGTGTCACAATTCCAGATACTACATGTAATACATTTTCCAGCTCATCTTCATCAGCAAAGGTTAATTTACTTCGACTCACTTCTAACTGAGTCGCCAAACTCTTGAAATCAACAGGTTTTTCAGTAGTCAAATATAAATAAAATTGATTACTTTTTTTAAGTTTTAAAAATAAATTTTTGACTTTTGGCAGGTCCTTTGGTGAATTTTGGTCATCCATATGCCAAACTGTACTATGTTCAATCCTTTCGTATTGGATGCTGAGCTCATCGAGTAAGCTTAAAGCAGTTTTTTCTGTTGCGTATTCCATGTTATTGATCTGTCCTCTTTTTATTATAAATTTTAACATAGACTGACCTTTTAAACATTTTTCAACCAAATTTTAACCAATCATATATTTCAAATATTCATATCCCGAATATAAGGTTAAATCTATGCCATTGTAACATTCAAAAAAATACTGGTTATCTCATACCAGTCTTTATCAATATAGGTTTTTAATTAGCCCATACCGTGGATTCTTTGTGCATCAAAATCAACGATTCATCACCAGTACCTTGAAACACAAGCGTAACTGTTTCTTTGGGTTGATTTTTTATATTTCTCCATTTTGCTGTTGTTTCGATAACATCGTCTTTTTTAACTGTTTTTCTCGATATTGGCTTACCATGATCGTGAATAATTTTTAGATACATACTGACCTGGTTACTAGTGTAAGGTTTATCAGCTGACAGGTTTTCACCCGTTAACAAATCTTCATAATCGGCTTTTGACCACTCTTGCTGGTTAATTTTTTTTGATTTTTGCTTCAATTGAATACGTTCTTTCTCCTTATGGTTCTGTATTAAAAACATAGTACTTGTAGCAAGTATCAAAATAGTTATACCAATCCAAACCTTTTTTGCCATCACCGTTCTCCTGTTACTAAAGTATTATCCAATTCATTGAATGTTATTTGGGTCAGCATTCTTGCCATGTTTTTCAATAAAATCCGCAACCGTATTGAAATAAAACCAGCGCTGTTGGACAAGCATATTGAAACTCAAACTTGACGCATCTATATTGTCGTTGATTTTGATATTATCAAATGTGTAGGATGTACCAAATGTACTTTTAACAGCCATTTTATCTGTGTAACTCAAGTTCTCATATGCTGCAATCCATTTTTGAAAGTCATCGAGGCTCCACGTTGTGAAAAAAACATTTGATGAATTATGCCCATGCATCATATCATTCCCATAAGGCACAGAAAAAACATGCCGTTGGTCTGTGGAATGTTGGACATCACTATTTTTAATCTCTGTTGATGAACTCGCCTCGTTAGAAGTTATACTTACAAAGGCAGATTGTGATTTGTTTTTTGTTTCAATCATCTTTTGACCAGTTTTAACTAAGAAAATAATTAGCAGAATGGAAATTGTTGTCAAAAGAACATGGTTTTGTTTATTCTTCATAAATACGCTTAACTTAATAATTCATTTTATAAGTTATATTAACACAAAAGAGTTAAAAATGGCTTTATTAGAACTACTATTTTTGGTTTATCAACATAATTAGTGGTGGGTTTAATTTAACCTATCGAAAAAAATAAATAACAGGCCTTTTGATATTAACGCTTGTTATCTTTTAATTCTAATGCTTTACTAACTGTTATTAAATTATTAATTTTTATATTTAAACCTTTTTATACAAATTGAATATCTGTATCAGAGATTTTATCAAATTTTTTTAAGATCAATGAGCAATAACGCAGTGAAAATTGATTGATGGATAGCATCAATTTCTTTAGAGCTGGTATACGCTACAAATATTTAGCCGCTTTAAGCTGTAATTTAGTTGGTTATTCAGGCGTTTGTTCTTCTCCATATAAAAAATAGCTATCATTATCACTTTAATGGTACAGCATTGTCAAAAAATCCAGATTCGTCTGCACCATGTTAAGTGCCATTTGCTAGGCTGAAAAGTTGAAAATTGAATATTCCCTTAATTTAAAGATAAATTGCGATTTAAAAATATCTCTTTGTCTATTTTATTAATGTACCCTAGTTCTCAGCAAGCCAGGTCATGGCAAATGGATGATTAAATGAACACGTCATCGAGTACCTAATAAATAGTTAGGCTTTTCTAGAAAATATTAAGCACAGCACTGTAAAAAAATTGTGATAATGTACCAACAGTACGATGGTACATTATCACTGATATTTTCTGAGTAATAATGAAAAAACCACATTATATGTGGTTTCTAATTCATCATTATCGGTAAAAATAAGTTTCCTAACGCTCTCTTTCAACTGCTTAGCCAAATTTTAAAAATCTACTGACCTACTCATTATTAAATACAAATAAGATTAAGGATTTTTTCTAAGATTTTAAAAAAAATTTTTGATGCATATTAATTTTCTAACAAATTTTGCCAATTACCACTTTTATAACGTACGTATGAAAGAACCCAATTGACAAACCAACCAACTGGCACAGCAAACCAAACCACTGCAACGCCATAAATTGGTGCAAAGGTAACTGCTCCAAAAACTCGAATAAAAAGATTAATAATATTTGCAATGGTAAATATTTTCATGTCCCCTGCTCCACGAAGAAGCCCGTCAGTGATATTTTTAAAACCAAAGAAAACGTAAAAATACATCATAAAATTTAAACACTTATACCCTGTACTTACAGCAGTTTGTGTTCCTTTAGAACCTAAGAAAATTAAAATTAATTTTTCATCGAAGATATCAATAATTAAGAAACATAACAAAGCACAAATTATAATAATCATAGCTGCTGATTTAAATCCGGCCAATACTCGTTTATAATCATTTGCGCCAATATTTTGAGCAACAAATGATGAAATTGAGGTACCTAAGCTTGCCATTGGCACAATCAGCAATGATTCAATTCTCATTGCAGCAGTATACCCTGCTAAAACCTCTGATCCAAAGCCATTTACTACGGATTGAAGCAATAGCATACCAATTGATACCGTTGACTGCTGAAATATTGAAGGTAAAGCTATATTGGATATTTTTTTTAGAGTATGCGTATCAAAAAAATGATAATATTCTGTATTGAAGTTTTGCAATTGCTTAACCAAGTAAAAAAAGGACAAAATGGCAGATAAACCTTGCGCAATTAAGGTTGCCCATGCGGCACCTTGCACACCAAGATTGAATTGGATAATAAAAATCAGATCCAATATGACATTAACTATCGACGAAAATATCAAAAAATATAAAGGTATTTTGGATTTACCCAAAGAGTTGAAAATTGAAGCAATTATGTTGTACATAAACAGAAAAGGTAAACCAACAAAATAAATTCTTAAAAAGAGAAGTGCCATGTTTAAAACATCACTTGGCGTATTTAGAAGAAGTAATATCTGTTCACCAAAAATAATACCAAAGATACTGAGAACTATACTCAAAATCAAGAAACTAATTAATGAAGTCCAAACTGTTTCTTTCATTTTTACATAATTTTTTGAGCCAAAATGTTTAGAAACGATTACTGATGCGCCAACACCCCCACCCATAGCAATACAAATAAAGACCGTTGTTAGAGCGAAGGAAGAGCCAATAGCAGCCAACGCTTTTTCTCCAACAAATTGTCCTACAAGGGCAGAGTCCACCATTGTATATGCTTGCTGAAATAACCCTCCTAGAATAATAGGTATCGAAAATACCAATAATGCTCTACTCGGATTCCTTTTGATTAAATAATTATCTTCCACAAGTAAACTCCTATAATTTTTTTAATTAATATTATATTGTTATAGTTAATTTACTCGTATTGGCTGGATAATTGCGGGGTTTAGCTTTTTTTGCAAATTCAAATACAGCTATATAATTATAATTATTTAGCTTCATAATTTTTAAATTTTTTGAAAATATTATACCCATTTTTTAATAACGCAACCTAAGTCAGACATAAAAGCAAGTAGCTTTTGGAAGATATTTTAATTTTTTTATGTAAAATTGTCCAATAGTTGTTATCTTAACATATTTTAAATTAGCTGTACATATTTTATACCTTTAGTATTTTATTGAATGTATAATAATTTTACCCCTTAATTTCCTCTTCGGTTCTCGTTACTCCACCGTACAATTTCATTATTATCTTGTAAAATGTCTGAATCTCTTCATCAGTGTAATCAGAAAATATACTATTTAATTTTTTTTGATGCATTTCTGAAATGATTACAGAATACTTTTTTGCCTTTAGAGTTAATTTTATTTCAGTATTTCTTTTATTCTTAGCTTCATGTTCAATAATGATAAAACCTTTTTCCTCAAGACATTTTGCCAGATTTTTAACATTTTGTCTTGAAGACCCTATAAGTTCCCCTAGCCTTGTGAACGTTGTTTTATCATCAGAATAAATAATCATTGTGAGTAACATAAATTGCTTCAGTGTAAGAAAATCATCTGATTTATCAAAGATTGTCTGTAAACGATTTTGTAATATTATTATACTAGCAAAAATTCCTCTGATTTCTTTTTCTCTTGTACCGGAAAAGTTTTGAATCATATCTTTAATGTCCATATTATTAGCTCCTTTTTGACCTATTTACATTATAGTAACATGTTGCTATAATGTAAACGAGCTTTTCTTGCAATTGTCTATCTTTATCGATTGGATAATACTGGAACTAACTATACTACTTGAAAATACCATAATTAAGCGACGATTATCCATAATGACGTTCATGCTCACAATGATAGCCTAATTACTTTGTAGCCATCCCATTTTACGGAGAAATAAATATGAATTATAAAAAAATTAATAATGTACTGATTATTTTGATAATAATGCTGTCTTGCCTATCAGGAGCATATGGTATCTTTTCTCACAATAGCATCAATACGGGCATGATTATTTCAACTGTTCACAAAGAATCTATTGAGTTGTATGGTAAAGGCATATATCATAACGAATCGCTGGCAATGGCCATGCAAGCGAGAGGTCAAGATATAGTTACATTGTTAATTGCAATACCCACGCTGGGTATCTCTTTATTCTTACAAAATAGAAACTCTGTCAAAGGCAGATTTCTGGTAACTGGAAGCCTAGGATATTTTCTATACACTTACGCCTCATATTGTTTTGTTGCTATGTACAATTCCTTATTTTTAGTTTACATAGCTATATTTAGCCTATCATTTTTTGCCTTTACGTTAAATTTTTCTTCATTCCACTCAGAGGAAATCATTTATTTATTCAGAGATTTGAAATTCCGAAAAATGATTGGTGTATCTATTATACTTTTCAGTTTGCTCATTAGTTTAATGTGGCTTGGAAAAATCATTCCTACGACCTTTAGTGGTGTTCCTTCGGGATTGGAGCATTATACGACTTTACCCATTCAAGCAATAGATTTGGCCATCATAGTCCCAATCACTATTATTGGCGGGGTTTTATTCATAAAACAGAAAAATCTTGGCTACTTATTAACAACAGTTATCATAATCAAAGACGTTACAATGTTATTAGCTATTGATGCTATGATTATTGTTATGATAATAGGAAGCTTCAAAACCTCAATTATAGAAGTAATTATTTTTCCATTGTTTACTTTATTTTATATTTTCAATTTATATTTATTAATTAAATCCATTAAAGAAGTGACAGTTTAGAATGGACATAAGAACTAGATAAATTACTATTTAAAAGTCATAATTTGAGCGTTTTTTAGAGAAAAATCAGAGATCAACTGGGCTAACAATTACTGCGCTTCCCACTAAACTATCACCACTTTTTTAGAAGATTGT
Source organism: Leuconostoc mesenteroides subsp. mesenteroides (assembly GCA_009676745.1). Taxonomy (NCBI): domain Bacteria; kingdom Bacillati; phylum Bacillota; class Bacilli; order Lactobacillales; family Lactobacillaceae; genus Leuconostoc; species Leuconostoc mesenteroides. The sequence goes on along the minus strand of CP046062.1, from coordinate 1,400,495 downwards.
ATTGTATCCAATTCAAAATGATCACATTCTTAGTACCATTTGAATATTTGTTTGTTCTCTAGCAAATATAATCTTTAAATCCTATATATCGATTCTATTTTTTGTAAAAAATTGTACTAAAAATAAACCACAGTATTTGACAAAACTGAATACGGTATCTTTAAAATCAATTTTCTTCGTTGTTTTTACGCAAAGAACTACTCAACGTAAAAATAGATTCGTCAATAAGTGTTGTTAACTTTTAAGCCTTTTTGAAAATCAAAATTAATTCTTATCCATTAATGAAGAGGGTCATATTAAATCACTATTTTTATTTTCTTGTTCAGATGCGCTTACGAGGAATAGTTTTGGTGTAATATTTTATTTTTTTAAATAGCTGACGCCAGTATTGCACAATATAACCGGTTAATGTAGCAATTAAAAAGGTGCCAATACCAAGTGGCCCACCAAATATAATGGCAACTATAAAAAATACCAAATCTTGAACAGATCTTGTCAAACGATAACTAGCCCATTTTTTTTTGTTAAACAATGGTGCAACCGCATCGTACGGCGAAACACCAAGATTCACACTTGTATATATACCAATTCCTAATGAGAATAAAAACATACCAGTACTAAATAAGAATATGTTTTCAAGATAAGAAGAAGTTCCAAACCAATGTCTAACTACAGGTTCAAATTTCGGTGTAAAATAAGCAATAATATATCCTGGTAATGACATATTGATTAAAGTACCGACACCAAACTGTGTTTGATCAAAAAACAAAACGGCAAGGAATAACAGTGCATTAAATGCTAGCTGATAGTGTCCCAAGTTCCAATCGAAAGTATTTGATATACCAATATCTGTTGCTGTCGCTGGATCAATGCCCAAGTTAGCCAAACGGAATAAAACAATCCCAAAGGCAATAATAATAGTGCCAATAATAGACAAACAAAGGCGCAAAGAATATAAACTTGATTTTTTATTGAACAAATTCTGTTCCTCAACTTATTATTTATAAGTAAAGTTTAAATGGACAATTACGAATTGTCAATTCGTGATTTAAGTATTGTATCGAGCTTTTAATTATTCCCGTACAATTTCTAAGATAAACCCTAATTCAATAATATTTTCGAATAGAAATTAAAATTTAAACAACTGATATCTCATTTGAATGATACGCATGGTTAGCATTATCCCAAGCATGAAATAACGTATCATTGTCTTTGTGCATTATATCTGGGTATTGAGTTGTTAAATAATTTTTTCGCTTACCGACTTCAAAATATTTTACCGCATTTGGCTTCAATTCATCACTATTCATTTTAACAATTACCAAATCAACATCGGCATTCGGATTTGGTAGACCAGTATTTATAGCTGTAAAAGAAAGTTTTTCTAGATTGTCTTGGAATAGGTGCCATAGCTCTTTACTGTTTGAATTAGTCAACTGGTTCGGCAGCCATATAACATCGTAATAGGTCAGTTCCTCATTGTATTTATTACTAACAATATTATGAATGACCAAATCAATTTGTGATTTTATAAACGTATACTCTGTACTTGGATTTTTAACCATAGCTTGATCCTGCCCTTTGTAGTTTAATGATTAGTTTAATTATATCGATATAAGGTTAAATTAAGTTAAAAATTCTTTTGGAAAGAGTGACTTTTATATGGATTCCATAACAAATAAAATAGCAGTCACAGTCAGTTAGGCTGTGATTGCTATTTTCTAAATGATATCTTTTATTTATATACTATCGGTTTACAATCATACGACGATACTTATCTAACTCTGTTACGATTAGAACTATCAAACCTGTTGAGATGATGAACAACCAGTCAGAAAGTGATAACGCAGCTGTAGAAAACACACCTTGCATAAAAGGTACATACGTAAACAGTAACTGTAAAATAATCATAGCACCAATAGCCGCAAACGCCATTGGATTCGTCCAAAATGTTTTACTTAGCGCTGGTGCCTCTGTTCTGATATTAAACATATAGAAAATTTTACCAAAAATAAGTATGTTAACAGCCATTGTACTTGCCACAGAAAAACCTGTGATATCATCTAACTGTTCAAAAACGACAAGAGCTACTGCTGCAATAATGACACTAACATAAACCATTTGGAAAACATCGTATCGACTCATTAATTTGGCCGTTGTTTTCCGCGGTGGGCGTTTCATCAATCCTGGTTCGGCTGGCTCAAATATAAATGCTAATTGTAGCGTCAAAGCAGAAACCAAGTTAATCCATAGTAATTGTGTAGCAGTTAAAGGCATTGGCTGGCGCATTAATATACTAAAGACAACTATCAACCCTTCGGCAAAACTTGTAGGTAACAAGTATAAGATCGTTTTTCTAATATTATCATATAAACGTCGGCCTTGCTCGATAGCCACTTTAATTGTTGAAAAATCATCGTTCGCCAAAACCATATCCGCCGAATCTTTCGCAACATCAGTACCTTTAATTCCCATTGCTACACCGATATCAGCCTTTTTTAACGCTGGTGCATCATTAACACCATCACCAGTCATGGCAGTTACCAATCCAGTTTCTTGATAGGCAGATATAATACGTAACTTATCTTGTGGCGTAGTTCGTGCGAAGACATCATAATTTGTAACAACCTTAGCCAACTGATTATCCGTCATTGCTTCAACTTCTGATCCAGTAATAGCTTCAATTTTGTCGGCCAAACCAAGCTGTTGCGCGATGGCTTTGGCTGTATCAGGACTATCGCCAGTAATCATTTTGACGCGAATACCGGCCTCACGCATGTCGCTAATAGCATCAACAACCTCAGGACGTGGCGGATCAATAATAGCAGCTAATCCTAAGAATGTCACACCTTGAGCTTCAAGTGTTTCGTGAAGGACTTCTGACGTGTTTGAATCCACATCAACATATCCCACAGCAATTACACGTTTTCCAGATTTAGCAAACTTTGCTGATACTTTTGTCCAATACTCGTAGTCAAAATTTGAATCTTTCCGAGCTAATGTGAATAATCTATCTGGCGACCCCTTAATGGCGACAAATCGCTCTTGATGTTTGTTTTCAACTAAGCGAGCCATATATCGATAATCAGAATCGAACGGAATACGGTCTAACTCTTTTAATTTAGGTGTTTTTTGTCCAAAAGCCTTGTAGTAAGCTGAGAGAAATGCAGCATCAGTCGGTTCACCGTTAATGGTCCAGACACCTGCTTCTTCGGTTAAAAAAGTATCATTCGCTTGGTGTCCCATTGTTAAAAACATTTCAAGATTTTTGTCTTGTGTTGCATCGACAATTTTGTTGTCGAGAATAATATCACCATCGGGTTCATATCCAGTCCCAGTAATCGTATAATGATTCTCACCAATAATAATATCTTGAATGGTCATTTCATTTTTCGTTAATGTTCCCGTTTTGTCAGATGCAATAATGTCTATTGCACCTAAGGTTTCAGCAGCGGGTAACGTTTTCACAATTGCGTTCTTTTTGGTTAACTTTTGAACACCGGTTGCTAAGATAATTGACGTAGCTGCTGGTAACCCTTCTGGCATTGCACCGACGATCATCGCAATAATAGCCATAATCAAGGTAGATAAGTCATATATTTTTAAAAACCAACCCAAGGCAAACATGATTATAGCCACAGCGATAATTAGCCAAGAAATGCCACGACCTAAACTATCTAATTCTCTTGTTAATGGTGATTTTTTATCTGAAACATCAGCAACGCTTTGAGAAATTTGACCAATCTGTGAATGGACACCGGTATTTACTACAATTCCTGTAGCGCTACCATTAGTCACAGCTGTCGATGCATAAGCCATATTACTACGCTCTGCCAATGGCACATTTTCAGACAAAATAGCTTCATTTTTGAGAACGGAATCAGCCTCTCCTGTTAGAGACGACTCCTGGATACGCAAATTATCAGCATCTATAATTCGCAAATCGGCGGGAACATTATCTCCAGCCTCTAGGTAGACTAAATCACCAGGTACTAGTTCTCTAGCCGCAACATCAAATCGTTCCCCATCACGAATAACAGTGGCTTCGACAGACAACATATTTTTTATTTTATCTAATGCATTACTAGCATTCACTTCTTGTAAATAGCCAATTAACGCATTAATTAATACAACTAATGCAATAACAACTGAATCCGCATAGTGTTGCATAAAAAGTGTTAACAATGCAGCTACTACTAAAATATAAACAATAACATTATTGAATTGCCGTAAAAAAATCAACCACTTCGGAATAACTTTTGGATTAACCTCATTATAACCGTTTTTTTGTAAGCGATCTTTTACTTCTTTGTCTGATAGGCCGTTAGGATAATTGGCATGTAAATCCTTGACTACCTTAGACCACTCCTGGTGGTAAGACTTTGCTGAGGACGATAACGGAACGTCGTCATTTACCTCTTTCGACTTTGTGTTCATATTTTGATACACTCCTTTAAGAGAAAATATTCTTTGCGTCTTGCTGTTTAAGGTTGGCCGCTAGAAAGTAAACAATCTAGTAAGTCAGTTTCCCACGCACATGCGCCGCTACTCCCGCAAGGTTGTTAAATTAAAAACACATTAATTCATAGTACAAGTGTATCATGCTATTTTTTTATTGTCTAATATAGTGATTTCATTTCTTTCTTATCTTTTATCGGACAAAGAACCTGTCGAAAACAACAAGTAAAGTAAAGCAACTAAAAGTAAAAAATTTTTATATTCATTTAACATTGTCGCAGTATTATAATTACATACCTTAACAGAGGTATACTCCACTATTTATAATAAGAATATATTTTCTTTCTCCCTATAAGATAATATTCTTTTCTCTCCCAAAAAGCAGCCCCCTCCCAAGGCTGCTTTTTATTATGTTTATAAAAGAAACGTTAAATAACATGTCTTTTTCTAATGCTACATTTACTCTTCATGCAACTGCATATTTTCGTCAGTATTGTTTTCTGGATACAATTGATCTGCGGTACCTACTTGAGCTAAATTATTTTCTGTAATATGACTACCAAATTCATTTCCAGTTGTAGCTGCTTTTAAATTCAAACTACTTCTAACTTTGTCCGTTATTGCTTGTCGCTGTGCAGTGGTGACACGTTGGTATGAAATACCTTCAAATGTCTCACCTTGTCCTTGAACAGTATATGAAACAATATGCTTTGAAGCATTAAGGTAGTTAGTACCTAATTTCAACATATCTTCCGATTTTAGATTAGAAGCAATGTTTTTTGTCGTCGAATTTATGAATTTTAAATTAACTACTTGAGTCGGATTTTGCTTAACTCTACTAATAATTTGTTGCAATAACAAGCGTTGTCGTTCAGTTCGGCCGTAATCACCCTTTGGATCTTGATATCGCATTCGAGAAAACGCCAAGGCTGCCTGTCCATTCATTTTACTATAGGTTTTAAAATTTTCACCATCAGCAGCGTACTTAAATGTACTAACGCCCTCCGTAAACTGATACAAATCTTTGCCACTTTCGTGGGCAGTTTCTTGGCTAAAGGCAAACGTTAAAGGTGACTTAACTTGCACACCACCAAGTTGCTCGACGACATCCCCAAGCCCACTCATGTTGACCATAGCGAAATAGTTGATTGGAAAATTAAACATTTTTTGTATGGTATCCATTGTTGTACTTACACCATCCCCCAACGAAACATTCTTATCCGAAGCGGTCTTAAATGCATAGGCAGCATTCAATTTTTGAGGAAAACTGCTCTCAAAACCAGAAATAGATGTCATGATATCTCTTGGAATAGAAATTAAAGTAGTTGTCTCAGATTTGGGATTAACAGTTACAACCATCATAGAGTCAGTTAAGCCTACACGACTACGATCTGTGCCAAATCCACCGTCTGTGCCAATATCTGTGCCCAAAACTAAGAAAGATACTGGCTTTTTATCCTGAATTAATTGTGTAGCTTTTTTTTCAGAATCCAGACCTGTTGATGAAAATGATTTACTAAGCGTGTTATTTAAACTATAAAAATAGTATGCAGCATAGCCAAAAGCAGATAGTAACACAGTAGTCGCTGCTAAAACGATATACAATTTAAATGATGAGCTACGTTTTTTACTATGAAATAACGCCATACGGCTTTTAGTAACTGATGGCGTATTCATATCTCTATTTTTCTTCATTATTCCCCGTTACCCCTAAATTTTGACGAATTGTCTATTGGATGCTATCCATTATAACATACGGTTTCTTGAAAATTAATGAAGAATGTTTCGAATTTTAACTACTATTGTCTTGCAATATTTAGTCATCTTCGTCTTTTTCTATAACTTGACCATCACTTGCATCAAGCTTAACTGTCACATCAGAATTTTCGTCCTTTAATGTAACTTCCCAATAAGTGCGACCATCATCTTTTTCCAAAGACCATTCCTTTAAGGAGCCACCGCCGGCAACATCCTTGGCCTTATTTACGGCACTTTCTAGAGATATAATATTATCAAATGCTATAGCATCATTATTTTTAGTAGTACCATTCTTTTCATCAGCATCCAACTGTTCGGTGTTGTGAGCGATAACTTTACCAGTATCAGCATGAATTTTTAATGTATACGCTGTATTGTCATCTACCCCTGTAATATCATAATGTTTCGAAGATAAATTTTTTTCTAATTCAATTGACGTGATAGACGTATTAGGATATCTTTTATAAAATATCCTTCTTATTTTAGCTAGGCTTAGCAAGGCATCATTGGATGAAATTTCATTAGAAGAACTAGCATTAAAAGTAGTGTCGGTTCTTCTTGGAGTATTAGTATTGTTGTGATTAGAATACAGCAAATATACAATGATTATCAACAATAAAGTGATAACAGCTAGCAAGACAGTAGTTAACCATTTTTTTAACAAAGCATTTCTTCCTTTCATTGTTCAGATAGCATTCGTCGTTTATTGTATTTGGCTTATTGTATCATGACATCAAACTAAATCAGTAAATGACGCCTTATTTTTGTTCATTGACAATGTTTATTTAAGATAGCCAACTAAAGTTTAATAACAATAAAAACGCCACAGCAGTTTGAATAGTTGTGGCGTTTTTATAAAAAAGATTGACACTGTTTTTATTTTACTTTGACAGGCCTTCTGAAATCTTATCCAGGTTCCATTTCATCATACCGTAATAAGTATCCGCTGGCTGACCTTTTTTAGCCAAAGAATCCGTATAAATTTTTGAATAAATAGGTAAGCCAGTTTCCTTAGAAACCTTCTCCATTGCCTTAGGAGACACTGAACTTTCCACGAATAATGAAGGTACATTAGTAGCTCTAATTTTCGCCAATACTTGTTTCATCTGCTCGGGTGTACCTTGAGACTCTGTATTGATTTCCCAAATAAATGCTGGTGTGATACCATAAGCTGCTGAGAAATATTTAAATGCACCCTCAGAAGTCACTAATAATTTCTTATTTTCAGGAATATTATTGAACTTATTTTTAGCACTTTCATCTAAGGAAGATAGTTTCTCAACGTAGGCTGCTGTTCGCTTCTTATATGTGCTAGCATTATCAGGATCTTGAGCAATTAATACTTTTTCAATATTTTTAACATACTTGATACCGTTTTGCATATCCAACCAAGCGTGAGGATCTAATTCATTTTCCTTCCCTTTGTCAGTCAGATGCTTAGCTACCACGCCTTTTGAAACAGCAAACACTTGCTTGTCTATTTTCTTTCCTGCATTTTGATACATTTTTTTGAACCAACCAGAGCCCCCAGTTTCAAGGTTTAGTCCATTGTGAAAGAGTACATCAGCTTCTTGTGCTGCTGAAATATCTTGTGGACGCGGTTCGTATTCGTGCGGGTCAGTACCACGTGGCACGATGATATGTAAGTTGACTTTATTACCAGCAACTTCCTCAACCATGTTACCAATAATCGAGTTTGTCGCAACAACTTGTAACTTATCATGTTGACTTGTTTTTCCGCCTTGACTACTATTAACAAACCACAGCACACCACTTAATATGACAACAACGGCCACTACGATAATACTCAAGCGTTTAATCATTTTCAATTTCTCCACTATATTCTGCGTAATATACGCTGGCTTTGATAATTCTTTTTGTTTCAATTTAGACTACTTTGATTTAAGACTTTCTTTTAAAGACAATGCCTTGTTTTGGTGAAAAAATAAAGGCCAATGTAAAGAAAATTGCTGCTGTAAGAACAATTGCTGGACCTGATGCCCAGTTAAATGTGAAACTTAGGTACAACCCTACAATCGAGGATATGACAGAAAAGACCGCAGCAACAATCATCATATGAGACATACGATTCGTTAATAAGTAAGCTGTAGCTGCTGGTGTAATTAGCATGGCTACTATTAAGATAATTCCGACCGTTTGCAAAGCTGTCACCGTCACTAACGTCAAAACAAGCATTAGAGCGTAATGCATAATTTGAGTTTTAAGACCATAAGCTTTAGCAAAGGTGTTGTCAAATGATGTGATAAGTAACTCTTTATAAAAGATAACAACAAACAATAATACTATGGCAAGCACAATTGCAGTAGTAATTAAATCATTGTCAGAAACAGCTAGGACGTTTCCAAATAAAATGTGGTGCAAATTGGTCGCAGACTCTGCTAATGAGATAAGAATAAATCCTAATGCAAAGAAGGCAGAAAATACAATTCCTATGGCTGTATCATTTTTCAACTTTGACTTCATCGTAACAACACCAATTAATGATGCTGCTAAAATACCGAAGACAGAAGCACCGAATAACAAGTTAATTCCGAGCATGTATGCAACCGCAACGCCAGGTAATACGGCGTGCGAAATTGCATCACCCATTAAAGACATGCCTCGCAATATGATGAAGGATCCGATGATTCCTGACATAATACCAACTAATATTGATGTAATTAGTGCTGTTTGCAAGAAATTATATTTTGTTAGTCCGTCAATGAATAATTCAATACTATGCATGTTGATCCTCCTCTTCAAACAAGATCGATGATAGATCACCACTAAATGCAGAGGCAATGTTTTCTTTTGTGAAAACATCGGCTGTAGCCCCATATGCAGTAATACCGTGATTGATAATCACCAGATTATCAAAATAAGTTGTTACTTTATTCAAATCGTGATGTACAACAATAATGGTTTTCCCTGCAGTACGCCATTGTTTTAAGATAGCCATAATATCAGCTTCAGACTTCATATCTATACCGACAAAAGGTTCGTCTAAAATAATAACATCAGCATTTTGAACAATTGCACGCGCAACGAAAACACGTTGCAATTGGCCACCAGACAATTCGCCAATTTGTCGTTGGCTAAACGTAGATAATTTAACGTCTTCTAATGCTTTTTTGGCGGCATCTTTTTCTTTCGTGCCGGGAATATTAAACAGCCCCAAATTAGGGTACGTGCCTGTTAAAACAGTATCAAAAACGTTGATTGGAAAAGTTAGATCTAAAGCAGCACGTTGCTCCACATAAGCAATTTTTTTTAACTGCTTTGCGATTGGCTCGTCGTGTAATGTAACTTTACCATTCTGCTTGTTTATCAATCCTAAAATGCCTTTAATCATTGTTGATTTTCCTGCACCGTTAGGTCCGATGATACCGGTGATTTTACCAGGCTCAAATTGAATTGATAGGTTCGTGAAAACCGGTGTGCCATCATAGGCCACCGTCAAATCGCGGACTTTAATCATAGTTTTCTTACTCTCCTAATGTTCTTCGCATTAATTCGAGTGTGAGCTTTTAAATTTAGAGTGTTCTCAGCCAAAACTTTCGTGCACGCAAAAAAGGCGCGTTTAAAACCTACAGTTGAAATAAGTGCGTCGTAACATTGTTTATTTTCGAATTGATGAACTATCAACTAGCTGCTTCTTGGCTGACACAGCTAGTTGATAGTTTCCAATTACAATTTAAGTGTATCATGGTCGTCTAAAAATGGCTATCAATTAGGCTTGATGCTTATATTAAAGGTTTTTCTGCATCTTTCTTCTGTTTTTTCGTACTTCTAATAGAGAATAGATACTGTATAATTTATATTGCAAGTATTTTATCAATAAACTGCCAGATATAAGGATCTCATAATAATGAAAGAAATAAGCATTTTAGTCACTTTAGACAAGTCCTACATAAAGCCCTTAAAAGTCATGCTCTTATCGCTGAAAGAAACAAATGTTAAATCTAGGTTTTCTATTTGGCTGCTACACGACTCGATATCAAAAGCCGAAATCGATGATTTTAAAGGTTTTACAGACAAATTGGCGTATGACTTTCATCCGTTAAAGATTGACGCAACTTATTGGCAAACTGCCCCTACGCTTAAACAATATCCAACGGAAATGTATTATCGATTACTTTGCGCTGAATATCTGCCAGCTGATTTAGAACGCATTATTTACTTAGACCCTGACACTTTGATATTAAATCCAATTGAAGCACTATGGTCGATAGACTTAAAAGGCAATATGATAGCAGCAGCAAGTCATTTGGGGCTAACGGGAATCAATCAAACCATTAACAATGTTAGACTGCGCACTAAAAATGAATACTTTAATTCCGGTGTGATGCTGTTAGATTTAAACAAAATGCGCGCAAAAGTTCATAAAGATGATATTTTAAATTTAATTAGGGAACATGCCAAAGAGCTGGTACTTCCTGATCAGGATATTTTAAATTATTTATATGGTGATCAAATCTTGAGTATACCGGAAGAAGTTTGGAATTTTGATACGCGAGATAATATCGTTCACTTTGCTAAGAGCCGTGGTCAGGTTGATACAAACTGGGTGATAACTAACACGTCTATTTTACATTTTTGTGGACGTCCGAAACCGTGGGATAAACACAATATTAATCGATTCACTATTCTTTATCAACATTATCAGCATATGCTAGAACTAAACTATAAGTGATATTCTATACACAAAAAGCACAGCACTAGCTGCGCTTTTTTAATTCAGTAATATAGACTTAACTAATATAAACAAGTATTTATTGCTACTCTTTAATTTGAACAACTACTTTTCCTCGGGCATGGTGTGTTTCGCTGCGCTCGTGGGCTGATTGAATGCCGTCTGTAGTTAATGGGTAAAGAGAATCCACTACAATTTGAAGCTCACCTTTGGCGATATACGACGCTAAGATTGATAAATCTTGCCCGCTCGGGTTTAACCACCCTTCTGTCACAGTTTTGTCTGATGTTTTTTTCTGTTGATCAGTTAACTTGTTGGAAATAGTGACAAGATGTCCACCGGATTTAAGAATAGCAATCCCATTATCAACATCACCAACTGTGTCCAACACAGCATCGAAATCAGATAACAAATCTTGAATATTGTCTTTGTGATAATCAATTACAAAATCTGCCCCTAAAGATTTCACAAATTCATGGTTATTTTGGCTAGCAGTTGTTACTACATATGCACCAAGCATTTTAGCCAGTTGAATTGCATAAATACCAACGCCACCAGCACCAGCTTGAATTAATATTTTTTGATTGGATGATAACTGAAGTTTTCTCAGCATTTGTAAGGCAGTTAGCCCAGCTAAAGGAACAGCAGCAGCCTCAACAAAACTAATATTATTTGGCTTTAGTGCCAATTTATCCGCTTTAACAGCTGTATATTCTGCATACGAACCATTCATTCTTCTTGTGTCAATATCTGGTCGAGAAAACACTGGATCTCCAACTTTAAAATTTGCTACCTCAGATCCAGTAGAAGCAACTATACCAGCGATGTCCCAACCTAGAATCACTGGGAATTGCCATGGAAACATCTGTTTTAAAAAACCTTCTCGCGCTTTATAGTCGATTGGGTTAATACTTGTGGCCATGTTTTCTACTAAAACTTCGTCTGCTTGTATTGTCGGAACAGGTATATCGATAACTTTCAGCTGTTCTCTGCCACCATACTGATCAATGACTGCTGCTTTCAAAATAAAATCTCCTTAATTATGCTAAATAATTTGAAATCATTGGCAATATAATACCTGAGTCAGTTGGAAACGCATAAATTTGCGATTTGATATCCGAACTTGTATACTGCTGATTAATCACAGGAACTAATGCATTGACAACCTCTGGAGCAAAATCACCGATTAAAGCTGCACCAACTAGCTGCTTATTTTCATTGACTACGATTTTAATGGCTGCGTGAACATCGTTCTTTGTCTGAAATCGCATAACTCTTCCATAAGGAATTTCATGTACCTGTAGGTTCTCATCCTTAGCCGCTTCGTCGACGGTTACCCCTATTTGTGCTACACGAGGTAATGTAAAAGCTACTGTTGGCACCACAGAGTAATTTATGGGTTCCTGATTACCTAGTAAAACGCTGGCAATATAATTCGATTCAAAAGTAGCAGTTGGTGTCAATCTTGGTATTGTTTTAGAAATCACATCGCCACTAGCGTAAATATTGTCAACAGAAGTTTGTAAATGATCGTTAACTACAATACCTTGCTTATCATACAAAACATTAATGTCGTCTAAGGCTAATTCTTCAATATTGGGCACACGACCTGTTGTATCCATAACATAGTCAACATGATACGTTTCTCCCTGCACTGTATCAACTTGATATTGTCCATTGTCAAGTAACGATACACTTGAAACAGCTTGGTTGAATGTAAAATGGATACCTTTCTCGGTCATATCCTCAACGACTTTTTGAGAATAGACCTTATCAAATCCATTTAAAGCATGGTCCCCGTATTCAATTAAAGTAACATCGCTCCCAGCAGCATGAGCAATTGAAGCAAATTCCATTGCAATATAACCCGCGCCAACAAATACTATGGACTTTGGCATATCAGGTAAGTCTAGAAAATCTGTACTGTCTTTCATAAATTCTGAACCAGAAATTGGTAGTTTTGCGGGTCGCTGTCCAGTAGCAATCACAAATTTTTCAGCCTGATAAACTTGATCAGCAACAACAATTTTTTCATTATTCAAAAATTTAGCATGTCCATTAATAATATCAATTCCATCAACAGAAAGCATGTGTGCTAAACCATCCGATAAAGGATCAATCACTTGGTGCTTATAAGCCATCAATTCTGGCCAAATGATGTTGGGCGTGTCATTAATTCCGATACCGTGATAATGCTTCAAATGATGCACCATTTCAGCTGGACCATCTAACAGTATTTTGGCATTACAACCAAAATTTGTACATGTACCAGCAACCTTATTTTCTTCCACTAAGGCTACTTTTTTTCCTGAACGAGCTAACGTTTGTGCTCCGTGCCATGCAGCATGACCACTACCAATAAAAATAACATCATAATTCATTTTTCATACCTCTTTTTTCTTGTATCATATTTTTTAGAATCTGATTAAGGGCTTCATTGTCTCGCAATACTTCACCGATTGGACGTCCACTTTGATGTATTAAGTTGTCACGTATATTTTTTATCTCAGACAAAATATGTTCAAAAGTGGTTACCTTCTGATCAGAAATGTTTAAAACTTTGACACGTCTATCCTGCGAACTCTGTGCTTTAACAACCCAAGACTTAATGACAAGTTTCTCAATTACAGGTGTTAATGTATTACTTGACAACTCAAGCTCGGCACCGATATCCATTAATTTCACCGATTTCTGTTTATAAATAATCAGTAAGCTCATATATTGCAAATATGATAGCTCATATTTTTCTAGTACATAACCATACAGATGATGAAAATAACGATTTGTATTGTATATTGATAAGCACAATTCATCGTAAAGATGTTCATCTTTATCCATAATGTAACCTCCTAAATAATATTATATCGCGCACGACATATATGACAACTAATATCACTTCAAATTAAAAATTGTCGAATAAAATCTATACTACTTTAAGGAACAAAATGTTTTCCAGAACTAAAAAGTAGTTTTGTTGGTATCAATGAAAAGATGTTAACCTAAAGTTTAAGAGAGATGGGAGAATACGAATTCGTTAGTCGTCAGGTTTTTGCAGTAGTACCGCTTAAAGTAGGGTATAGTTTATCTCCTTTTTGCCAAAGTATTCGTCCAGCTATTGACTCAATGGCTACTTGAGGCAGTTTTGATCTTGACAAAAATCCAGACAAAAGAAAAAATTTATTAGAACAATAAAATTAAAGCATATGTATTGTTCGGATGATTGTACTATAAAAAGCAACTATGTTAAAAATAGTTGCTTTTTTCTTAGTAACTGATATGCCGCAGTATATAAATAGTTTCTTTACTTCACCATTACCAGCTTTTTCAAAATCAGCTCCTATGGTCTTTACCAAAAATTGTTATCTTCATGGTGATCTTTAGTCACTTATTTTGTTTTATACAATAATTATCGTACATTTTCAAACTAATTGACAATGAGCACTTTAAAGTTATTTAGTATACAAAAGTAACCCTGTAATATTTCTTTGTTAAGTGTTGAATAATGACGGACCATAGCCTACACTATACAAAATATTCATAACTATGCTACCCAATAAACAATCTCTGAATTTCTTTAAAGGTATTTATTTTTAGCAAATTTACTAAAATAAAATAAGCGATAGCTGACCCAATTATGGTTGCACCTACAAAACGGGGTGTATACAAAAGCCAGTACAAGTTTTGTTGTTGTCCGGTAAACCACCCCATCACTGGAACTGAAATTAGTGATCCGATAATTCCGGTCCCAAGAAATTCACCAAACATTGCCCAATACATATTACGGCCATATTTATACAAGATACTCGCACCAAAAGCTCCAAAAATCGAACCAGTCAAAGCTAATGGTGGTATACCCAACATTACCATTCTTATTATTCCAGTGACTACCGCCATAACAACTGCATATGCTGGTCCCATAATTATACCAGCAATAATATTCATGACACTGGACATTGGTGCCATTCCCTCAATTCTAAAAATTGGAGATAACGTGATATCTAGCGCTATTATAATCGTAACGACCATTATTTTTGTTAACTTAATATTTTTATTCATTATGCTTTCTTTGTTCATAATCCATTGCGTTTTTATTTTTTAATTATTATATTGATTAAAGCATCGTTAGACCACCATCAACGAACAGGCATTGACCGGTCATATTGTTTGACAGATTGGATGCCAAAAATACGGCCGAACCTGCCACATCCCCTGGCGTAGTTAAACGTTTAGTCGGTGTTTGCGCAATAAGTGCTTCGCGAATATCACGGTGTGTATACTGACTAGCATCTGTTGGATATGTCAATCCTGGTGCGATAGCATTTACTCGGATACCAAAGGCGCCTAACTCGCTAGCCATTGTCCTCGTCAATCCAAGAAGTGCAGATTTTCCGGCAATATAATCATGATAGGGAATTGATGGCGATTTGACTAAATTACTAGTCATATTTATAATTCGACTACTGTTATTAGTTTTTAATTTTGATAAAGCACCTTGAGTAACATTTAAAACCGCTTTTATACTACCTTCCATTTGATTTTGGTAGTCAACCCACTGCAGTTGGTCGAACATTTTTCGATGCTTGGGATCAAATCGATATTGACTTAGCGCATTGTTTACAATGATATCAATCGTACTAAAATTTTCAAAAATATCGTACAGCATGTTATTTACTTGTTTTTCATCACGTACATCACATGCTATAGCAATGGCTTGGCCACCATCTGAAATAATTTCTGAAACAACTGCGTCAGCCTTTTTGGTATTTCTCAGGTAATTGATAATAACAAAGGCGCCTTGTTTCGCATACTCTTTGGCAATAGCTGCCCCAATTTCTCGACTGGCGCCCGTCACCAGCGCAACTTTATTTTTCAATAACATTTTTATTTTCCTCACTCCACATCTGGATCAAACTGCTCACTATAGCATTCTAAGCTCTGCTCAATGTCTGTCACACGAACTAAATCCAATAAGTTAAAGTGTCCATCATGATGCCATCCACTGGAAACATGGTTCATTTTTCCTAGGGCACTCATTCGATTAACGCCAACTTTTCCCAAGATATTTGCCAATAAGAACAAACGATCCGGAGAAACCGCAATTCCGGCTGACTGTAAATATTGTTGATATGGCGTGAGCGCAAGTGGTAAATCAGTCAAATCATCAACCATAAAAATATGAATTGAGCGGTTTAAAGGAGAAGCGCTAAATCCATTTTTGTTATGTAAAATAACAGTCCATGCGGTACTATTGTCACTACGAAATAGTGAGGTTGCTTCATTTTTTATAGATGTTATCTCAGCTTCTTGCCGCATCTTTTCGATAGCGATTTTATCTGATTCGTTTATCGGTGCACGAGGATATTTAATTTGGTAGTTATCCAACTCATTGGACAAGATACTTGCAAACTCTTGCGGTGTTATTGCTCCGCCTCTTTCAATGAAAATTGACTGCGGAGCTAGACAGCTTTGTTGATCATAAGTGGTTATATCTTCAACTAAGTCTTTAATGACTTGGACATAACGATCTGGTGTCAGCGTTTCCCTACCCACTACTGCCAAACCAATTTTGTACCCATAACTTAAAATCCGCTTATTTAATGATGCTTTACTTTTTACAGATGTAACTGTTTCTTTACTGCCACATACAATAATAGTATCGGCCAAATCAAGGCAGTGCTTCTCGAATTTTTCACCACTATGCCATGGCATAATAGCAATCGTATCCGCAAATTTCGGATCAATTTCAGCTAACGTTTGAACAAACAATGCTGGCATAATAGGCTCTGAAAAAGAAGTTTTCCCCAATGTTGGTGATTTTACAAGTAACCCCATGATAAGTGTCCATAATTGTATACCTGGCACATTACCAGAAAATATTTGAAATATTAAATCCGGTCCGTAAAATTTTGAAAAGCCACCGGAAAGGTTTGGTTGAAAATCATCCAGTACTGTACCTGACTGACCGAGCTCACTATTAACAAATCGTTTTAATTCTTTCTCCCGAAATAAGCGAATAAAGTTTTTGATCTCTAAACTAAATTGATCCACATCATAACCTGTTACCATAGGGACTGCTTTCTCTGCTATTTTACGAAAATGATATGCTGGATTAGTCCATTTTTCTGCCGCTCGAGCGATAATATCAATAATTTCATTTACCGTTAAATGCTTTAAGTAATGATTACGGTTGTGCGTTATTATTTTTGTAATTTTTTTTATTTCTTGTTCGGATATCTTTGGATAGCACAACACAAGTTGATGTGTTTCATTTTCAACTACCTTTTCGGTTAAATCATCAAAAATAATATTACCTGGCACATAAAAAATATTAATTTTTGTCATTTCTTTATTAGACATTATTGACACCTTTATTGTAGTTGTAATAGCTCATCGGCAGTAATGGAACATCCTTTCGCCACTGATCCTTTTGCCCTACCAATAATGTTGAAACCATAGTTATTTTGGGTAACAATATCTTCAGTTAAAACGGATACACAGGAATCCCAATTAGCCAAATCATAGTATGCTAATAGCCCACGTTGACCCTGTGCAACAGGCTGTAACGTTTCAGTGTCCAAGACCTGAGTTTTTACCCAAGCAGGAGCTGTTTTATCAAAATAAACTGTTTTATTTTCTGAATAATCTTTTACATTTCGATCGTAACATTGCGAGCTGATTTCTGTCATGCCGTACATATTTATAATTTGTTCACGTTTCACCTGAAATGTGCTCTCTAATTCAGCATATAAGTCAGACATACTCACTTCTCTTGACTTGCCCTTGAACCCACCAGTATCAAAAACAATGCTTTCTTTTGCTAGATTAAAGGACTGTTGATGTCGCTGTAAATATGCTATTAAATGAACATAAGAAAATGAAGCACCTAAAAGTAATATGGGTTCTTGTATTTTTTCCACTTCTCGAAGAGCAGTGATTAATTTCGAATAGTTTAGTTGGTTATTTTCAAAGAATATATGGCTATCTTTAGTACCAAATTCCCGCATAGCAGTTGATATGTAACGAGATAAAGACGAGTTAGGATTATCTGTCATCCCCGGAAACAAAGAAAATATTCGAATTTTATTCGTGTTAGGCAAAACGTTTTTCCTGAATCCTACCCGCATAGATTCCTCCCAAATATTTAAATTCGAAATATAATGTTTGCTTCTATGATTCATATTCGTTGTACCGCTCGAATAAAAAATATCCGCTGCTTGATTAATATCTTCGGTTGACAGGGTTAATTCTTTGTACGCTTGAATCGGGATTAAAGGAAACTCACGCCAGTTTTTTACAGTCAAGAGATTTTTGTTTCGTAATTGAGCAAACTTTTTATATGGTACATTGTTTTGAAATTGATATGCAAAAATACGCATAGCTAGTTGATTAAATTCAAATTCGTATTGATCTGTTTGATAATCTTTATATTTGTTGATGAAAGTTATAATGTCGCTTTGAATTTTTTTAGAGTTTTCAATCATGAGATCCCCTTATACTTTTTATCAAGCGTGGCAAATTAACTAAGGCAATTTGTAAAATGATAGCAGACACCGCACCAACTAATATACTGTTAGATAATAGTTCACCCGTCACACCTGACCAACCGGTCGCGTAGTTAGGCAGAGCAATCGCGAGTATGATAGACAATCCAATAATCATGTTATTCTCATGATTATCAGGTGCTTTTTTCAAAATATTGAATCCAGTCAAAATTAAAGTTGTTGCTGCTGGCAAAAATATGCCACCAATCACTGGACTAGGTGTTATTGCTAAAAACGCACCAATTTTAGGAATGAAACCTAATACGACAAACAAAATTCCTGCAATAATTACTGGTATTCTCGAAATGTTACCAGTTAGATTTAAAATCCCTACATTTTGTGCAAACGCAGTTGTTGGAAAGCCTCCGAATAAGGACGAAAACATTGATCCCGCAGATTCTCCGATTAGCCCATTTTGAATGCGCCTTGGTGAGATATTTTCTTTTAAAGTACCACCAGCTGCCTGATAAACTCCTAGAGCCTCTATCACTGCCACTACATAAGCAATAAAAAATGTCAAAAACATAACCCAATTAAACGATAGTGGTCCATAGGGTAATAAATGAGGCAAGCCAAACCATGGCTTCGTGGATAACACGCTGTAATCTACAACACCTAAAGAAACGGCTAGAATATCACCAACAACTAAAGCGATTAAAAATGAAAAACGCTTCCAAAACCCCTTACCAAATATTGACAATAGCATCACAATAGTTGCTGTAGTAATAGACAAAATAAGTGTTGTTGGTGAAGAGAAGCCTTTATCCCCTGGATAACCACCTAAAAATTCAGATAGTGTGAATCCAGCTAAAGAAATACCAACAAGAAATATTAGTGTACCCGTAATTGCCGGTGTTAATACTTTGATCAGTTTATTAATAGGCCCTGTAACCGACAATAAAAATACAATAAGTGCACTCAGTAAAATTGAACCACTTGCTGTTGCTAACTGACCGTTTTTACCAGCACTAATCATTAAAGCGTCAAAAGCAGCTGACGGTCCTTGAACAATAGGCAATTTCACTAATTTTGTTGCTTGTGTAAGCGTAACTAATCCTGAAACAATAAAAATTGTGTTCACGAGATTAGTTGATAAGCTCAGCGAGAGCCCTCCGGCAGCTGCCACATAAATTGGATCTAACCATACGTTAGAAACAAACACGTGTTGTATTCCGGCTAGGCCATGATTGATAATGCGATTGCGTCTTGTTATTATCATAATTAAATTCCTTTCCCAATAAAAAAAGTGTCCCTAAATACACAAAAAAGGACACTTCTGACAACAATACAAACCGTTGTCAAACATTGGTCACTTTCCTACGCTAGTATTAACTAGATCAGGTTCAAAGGGACCGATATACATCATCTCAGTCTTCGCGACGCCCCTAGTGATTATTATTCATTTTTCAAAATTCCTTTCGCTCAATCATTTTGTGCAATAAAAAAACATTTTTCTCAACCAGAGAAAAATGCTACGTTAAAAAATGTAGCACTTTCCTACGCTGATATTAATCAGTTCAGGTTCGAAGGGTTCTTCTCAGCCATTTTGGCGCCCCTAGCACATGCACTATTGTATCATAATTTTTTTATTAAATGTCAATAATTCATTCTGTTTTTCACATAACTTTATCATCAAGTAATAACCTTACTGCTGAAATTTCAATGTCGCAAATCGTCCAAGTTGAGAATATAAAAATACCAATCTGCTACCTAAATACAGACCGGTATTTTTATACATCGCCATTAAGGCTATACTTGTGTTTTTCCCTGCTCATCATTGTACAACTTATTGTCATATATTTTGATAAATGGTAAGTAAATAATGAAAGCTATTACGACACAGATTATTGCTAAGACTGCCGCTTTCCAATCAACCGTACTAATGAACGCACCAATTCCGGCTGGGGATGGCCATGGTGCTTGAATAACAATTGGTCGAATGATATGGAAGTTAATGGCTGCATAAGCAACTGAAGCTGTTACCATTGGTGCCAAGAAAAATGGAATAGCCAGATAAGGATTATAAACAATTGGCAAGCCAAATATTAACGGCTCGTTAATATTGAATAGTGATGGTACGATTGAAGCTCGGCCTAAAACTTTTAACTGTTCGGAACGTGCTAGTAAAGTAATAAATATGCATAATCCGAGTGTCGCACCGGAACCACCTAAGATAGCAAAAGAATTGTTAAACTCGCCAGCAAACGGTATGTTAGCCCCATTTGAATTTGCTACCATATTTGCTAAGAAGATAGGCGTAATAAACGCTGAAATAATATTAGCGCCATGAATACCAACAATCCACAAGGCATGAATTAAGAATTCAATTACCATAATACCTAGCCAAGTACTCGTCATACTTGTCACGAAACCAAATGGTATTGCAATCATTTTGAAAATATCCGTACCGAGTAATACTAAGGAACCATTAATTCCCAATACAACAACAGCAATCACAAAAGTTGGAATTAATGCTGTAAATGATCTTGATACACCTTCCGGTACAGCATCTGGCATTTTAATTGTCCAATTGTGTTTCACACAGAATGAATATAACCAAACTGCTAAAACGGCCATGATAATCGCGGTGAAAATACCACTTGTTCCAATACGGTCGATTGTGCTAGTCATTCTAAATCCATTGATGACTGTCTCGTCCTTGGATATGGTATTAAGCAGAACAATTTTTCCGCCTTTCAAAACTAATTCTGGCAAGCACATAAAGAAGGCAAATAGTGATAAGAATGCCCCATTTAATGGTGCAACTTTTAATTTATCTTCTGTTTGAATAATACGCGTTAATTCAAAGCCAATTGCTAAACTAAAATACATCGCCAAAATACCCATAGTTGCGGTGTTAGCAATCATGTACAAATCACTAAATTTAAAGAATGTTGCGTCGAAAAAATCATTTAAGAACGGAAATACTGTCGGCAATATATTCAAAACTAATATCATAGATCCTACAATTGTAAAAGGAATTGAAGCCATACCAGCAGCCATGATAGCCCTCACAATTCTATATTGCGAAACTTTGGTCATTGGTTTCAAAAGCACTTTTTGTAGGAAGTTAAACACAGGTCCATTTTCCATAATTATTTCATCTCCTTATTATTTTTAATAACGGACTGATAGGCTGTCAAACGCGCATAATATTTATCATGATTGGTTGCAATCAAGCCTAACCTTTTGTTAACTATGAGAAGTAAGCTACTACTGAGTAATAACAAGATTAGTACCACTAAGCGGTTACTACCAGTATTTTGTATAAATTGGTAAAAAAATGTAAATAATGATGTTGGGATGCTTATCATTAAAATGATATTAACGACAAGCTGTGATCTGAAAAATACTTTTGAATAAGTCAGTTGGTTCGTGTGATGTCCAAACAACTTAATTTGTTCAATAATTGCTAGCAAAGCGATAAGCATTAAAACAACAGGTATTAGTGCCACTAAGGTCTGCCACATAATTATGGCCCAATACAAATTTACGAACAAGAAGAACGCTGTGGCATAACGTATTAGCATGAACCGGTTAAACTGCATACTTTTAAGGCTCATTTCTGTACGATTTTTTTCGATTGTGAGCTCTAAACTTTGATTCTTATCCTGTAGTTTTTTTGGCCTTCGTTTGATTTCTTTTTTCAATGTTCTGTACCTCCTCATACAGAGTCTGCATCTCAATGGCCATTTCACGTAAAGTCATCGTTGTCATTAGGTGATCCTGTGCATGAACTAATATAATTTCCATATCAATATGACTACCCTCAGCATATTCTTGTAATAAGTTTGTTTGCGATTTATGAGCTAGTAGTAATTCGTCATTTGATAATTTGAGGTTTTCAGTAGATAGCTTGAAGTTTTTTTCTTTCATGGCTGCAAAAGCCTTATGAACCATTGTGCGCGCATTGCCACTATGTAAAATAATTTCAAAAGCGACAACCTGGATGTCTTCTGATTTCATATATACTTACCTCCTTTCATCATTAACAGAAAATGATGCCGAAATTCCGAAAAATTTTTTGATGAAACCAACTGATACTGTTTATCCATATGTTCTGTGAATTTTACAATTGTCTGTGTGATTTCTGTCAGACCCTTATTACTCAGATAAGATGGTGAAAGCAGAAAAACTAACTGAATATTTGGATGCTCGTCAGACCATTTAATGCCGTTTGGTATAATGCCAATAGCAATTTTAGGCACACGACTCATCGGCATAGCAGGATGAGGGACAGCGATAGTATCGCTAAAGACGATTGAGCTCATTTGTTCACGCTGATTGATTTGTCCCAAAAATTCATCTTTTACTTTGTTAGATTCATTGGGCATCAACATATTAGTTAACTCTTGTAGTACTTCTTTTCGATGAGGTGATAACTGCCATATTTTAAAAGTTGATTGATCCATAAATTGATCAAAGTGGTTTAAAGCGTTATTACCTGGTTGCTTTCTTTCTGCAGTGATATATTTATTTCGGACTTGCTCATTATCTAAAAATTCATTTATTTTTTGAATATCTGCTTCGTTTAAAAAAATACTGACCTGTATGACTGGGACTTTGAACACTCGTGTTGACAGATCAATAGCACTGATAATGAGATTAACATTGCTTAACGTACTGTCATCAACTGCATAATATCCTTTAATATCAACAATGTTTAAATACATACCAAATTCTTTTTCGATTCGATTATTGAGTAATTGTGCTGATCCGTACCCTGTCGCGCAAATAATTAAAACTCTTGGTTTATTTAAATTTTTGTATTTTTCCGCCGCTGCCATCAAATGAAGTGCTAGATAAGCAACTTCATCATCATTCATGTCAAACTGAGATAAATATGACGACCATGCTATATAGCGCCTAGTATCCATAAACTCAGTTAAATAATTTGCTTTTATTTCATGTAGCAAAGGATTTTTTAATTGAATATTTTGCTCAAGACGAACTACCATCGGTTTTAGATGTTCGATGATATTTTTCTTGAGCGCATAATCTTTAGTAACTGGATAACCGGTTTCTAATTCAATTCGTTGCAAAATCATGTCTACATCTCGTTGCAATGAACTATCATTTTGTATATTAATGTTTTTCCCTTGAGCTATTAACTGAATAGTTAAATAATCTACTTCACTTTCGGGAAATTTTAATAACAAGCTACTTTCAATACGAGAAAAAATTTTTCTAGCAACCTCGCGAACATTTTTCATTTCAGGATTAAGGTTTATTTGAGCAGCTTGTAATTCAAATCCGCATTTCAAGCGTTGAACACTTAATGCAATATATAAAACAATATTTTGTATGGTATAGTCCGTTAAATGAATACCTGCTTCTCGACATTCATCAAGAACTATAATCGTAATTTGATCAAAACTAACGGCTTTAAAGAAAGATTTATTTTTCATATAATGTTGAATAGAATTTTCACTATGACTGAAAAAGTAATCTAAAATAAAGTGACGCTTATCGCGCTCCAATCCCGTAATGAAGATACCAATATTAGCTTTGCTTTCGATAGTGATTCGATATGGCATCAACAATTTACGAATGGTCGATAAATCTTTTGAAAGTGTTGCCCTTGTAACAAATAATTTTTCAGCCAAATCGTCAATCAAAAATTTTTGGTTTTCAATAATAAGTTTATTCAAAATATACTTTTGACGGTCTGAAATATTGTTGCTGTCCTCACTAATTAGCCACTGGGATAATTCATAGTGTTTATTTAAAAATAAGTCAAATGTAACGGGATGAGATATGTGCAACCGATAACCCATGCTAGGTTTTGAATCAAGTTGGGCGCCGTGTGAAACCAAGGTCTCTTTTAAAATCCTAATGTAATTACGAATTGTTCTAGGTGTCAGTGACAAAAGTGTAGATAATTCGTCACTGGTTACGAAACGGTCTGAATTATCTACTAAATAGATTAGTAAATCACGCTCTTTTTTCCTCATCATCACACCTCGCGCAACATTTACCATGCATATTGCTACCCAATATTTTCTTCTACTAAGTTCGCCATGCCCTCAATACCTGTTGGTATGGGTATATAGGAATTAAAGGGGATAGAAACGACAGGTTTACCGACCTCATCTCCAATCTTTTCAAAACCTTCAAGATACATTGTTGTCTGCGGACTAACTAGAAATAGATCAAAATCACTATTACGAATAGCATCTTCTCCTTCTGTAGCAGTAATTGCATCCACTTCAATATCCATATTTTTATTTTTAAAATAGTCAGTTGTTTTTTTTGCCATCATGGAGGATGACATACCAGCTGCACAAATAATTAACGCTTTTTTCATCGTACTTCTCCTTTTTAATTAATGTTTTCTGCATTGGTTGCGATAACGTCTTTAAACCAATAAAAGGAATCTTTTTTACTGCGTTTCAATGAGCCCTCATTCTGATTATTTTTATCTACGTAGATAAATCCGTATCGCTTGTCCATTTCTCCAGTACCAGCTGAAACCAAGTCAATACATCCCCAAGGTGTATATCCAATCAGGTCAACACCATCTTCAACTACCGCCAACTTCATTTCTCGAATGTGTTCTTGTAAATATGCAATGCGATAAGAATCATGTATTGTCCCATCTTCTTCAACTTTATCGTATGCACCAAAACCATTTTCAACAATAAATAATGGTAAATGGTATTTATCTGTAAACCAATTCAGGGCATAACGCAAACCCTTAGGATCAATTTGCCATCCCCAATCACTTGCTTGTAAATAGGTATTACGCACTTGGCTATTTTTGGGTGTCATGTCATCAAAGTTCAAACCTTCTGGTTTTTTAACTGCATGTGACATATAATAGCTAAAGCCAATGTAATCAACCTTACCGGCTTGTAAATCTGCCAAGTCTTCTTGGGTAACCTCAATGTTGAATCCTTTCCGATGCCAATATTTCGTTAAAAATGCTGGATATTGACCATTGACATGCACATCTGCAAAGAAATAATTTTTTTCCATGCTCTTTTGAGCTGCAAGAACATCATCTGGATTCATAGATGCTGGGTAAACAGGGCCCATCGCAATCATACAGCCAATTTGAAAATTGGGGTTAATATCATGGCCGATTTTAACAACTCGTGCACTAGCTACTAATTCATTATGAGCAGCCTGGTACATACCTTCCTCACGATTTTCACCAGGATTAAAATGGAGCCCGGAATTTGTGAAAACTAAAAAATCATTGTCATAGTTGGCTTGGTTGTTAATTTCGTTAAACGTCATCCAATACTTGACCTTATCTTTGTACCGATTTAAACAAGTCGTCGCGAACTTAACGAATAAATCAATTAATTTTCGATTCCGAAAACCACCATACTTTGTAACTAAATTGTATGGTAATTCAAAATGAGATAATGTGATGACCGGTTCAATATTATTTTTGATAAGTTCATCAAATAAATCATCATAAAATTTTAACCCTTCCTCATTTGGCTCGCTTTCTTCACCAGTAGGGTAAATTCTTGTCCAGGCAATTGACGTTCGAAAACATTTAAATCCCATTTCTTTAAATAAGGCAATATCTGTTTTGTAGTGATGATAAAAATCAATCGCTTCATGATTCGGATAATATTCTCCAGAAATGACTCCGTTCGTAATGTTTCGCTCTTTGTCTGGTCCACCGACCGTCATGACATCAGCGACACTAACTCCTTTACCGCCTTCTTGCCACGCACCTTCTAGTTGGTGCGCTGCAACAGCACCACCCCAAAGAAAATCTTCAGATAATTGTTTAGACATATTTAGTCCTCCTTTAACTACTCATATTTTATCAAGTAAGCGCTTACATTTCCATTAGATTGATTTCCTTATACTTGCGGAAATTATCTTACAAAATTGCTTTTTATAATAATTATTCAACATAAATAAATTCGTGTGATAAGATTACTAGTAAATATATTCAATAACTACGGTTAAATCAAAGGTAAAAAATGACTTTTAGAGAATTAAAACAACCTGATGAACAAATTTTCAACGACTGGATTAACAGTTGGATAAATGAACCGGAAATTGTTGCTGTAGCCAAACCTATTTCTGTCAGTTTCGCTGAATATTTAACTAATCTAGCGCAAATGAAAAATAATAGTATGAATAACTTTGTTCCCGTCAGTAACTATTTCTTTATTGAGGATGGTTTGATAAAAGGTGGTGTATCAGCTCGATGGGAGTTAAATGCACACTTGCTTCAATTTGGCGGACACATAGGATACGGCGTTGCCCCTGCTTGGCGTCAACAAGGAATAGCTAAGAAAATGTTAGAATTAACCCTACACATGTATCAACAACGCAAAATTTCACCCGTCTTGGTTACCGCTGAAAAATGGAATACTGCTAGCCGCAAAACGATTGAAGCTCATGGTGGCGTCCTTGAAAATATCATCAAAGAGCCCAGCACAGGAAAGCTATTTTGTCGATACTGGATTGACTTGAATAATTAGTCAAAAATATTAGCATCCAGAAAGTTATTTTGTTTCTTGAAAAAAGACAAAAAAAATCTGCCTTTTTCAGGCAGATTTTTCAATCTAATCATCTTCTTTATTGACTGAGTTCAAATGCTTAAATGAAGTCTGTATTATGACAAACATGACTGTTAGAATGCTAGCTATTATCATAGCTAGAAAAGCCGCTCGACTAACATTGCAAAACAAAACTAATATAGCAGCAGTAAATAAAAAATAAATAAACCAAATACAAATAATAAAAGTTAAATAAATCAATGTGTTAGCAACTTTTCGATTATTTTTGCCCAATAACCAGTACCCCCTGAGTTAAGATATATTTCTAACTTAACGGTCATTAAAAATGTAGTCAAGTCCCCCAACGAAATGTAATACTTTTATAATTATATCACGTTTACCTCATTATGTTTATTTCTGACGCAAATGCTATCCTTTTAATACTTCTATCGTAATATCACCAGTGTTTTGGGCACGCACAGTAATTAATCCGCCCAGAGGAAAAGTGAATATAGGCTGAGTATGACCAAAATCAACATGATAAACTACTGGAATAGTATTGAGAACAGGAAATTTAGCTAATATGCTGTGGAGGTTAGACTCTGACATTTTATTTTCAACTGGAAACCTGCCAATAATTAGTCCAGCAATATCTGGGTGAATTTGGAGTATTTGAGACAATTCTCTAGAAAATTCAAGTGGTTCACCACCCTCGGCTTGTTCAATGAATATAATAGGTTTTGTGACGGCAGGCAAAAACTTTGTCCCAGCTTGAAGTCCATACGTTTGTATGTTACCACCAGTACTGATTCCCGTTGCTTGACCCGAGTTATATACCTGCCACGCATTCGGCATTGGCTTTCTTGGTATATTGGGGTCAAACCACATATCACTTGTCCAAATATTGCTTGGTTGTAAATCATAATCTGACTGACATAATGCTTTTATCCATTCATCTGTTTGATACGCCTGTAATTCGTCCATTTTGAAAGACGAGTAACATGGTCCATAATATGTTACTAATCCTGTCTGGGATCGAATTGCATTGTGTAAGCTTGTTATGTCCGAATAGCCAACAAACAATTTTGGGTGGCTTCTAATTATTTCCCAATCAATATAAGGCAATAATTCGTTTGAATTTAAACCACCAATTGTCGTCATCACCACCGAAACGTTATCATCAATAAAAGCCTGATGTAAATCCTGAACACGAGCAGTAATTGAGCTAGAATAAAACAGATCATTTTCATGTATATGGTTTCCGAATGTTACTTTATACCCTAATTTTTCTAATCTTTCTTTCGCCACTAAATTTTGTTCAAATCCACCAACTCGCTTGATTGAAGAGCTCGGCGATATGATTCTTATTTCATCGTCCTTTTGTAATTTTTTAGGAAAAATTGTTGCCATCATTTTACCTCTCAGATTATATTTGTAGAGAATTGTAGCACATTTTAATACGAAAGTGCATGAAAAAAACCGTCCAAGACGGTCTTTTTTTCATGCTTCGTCATACCAAGGAAAATGGTACATTTCTCCAGCAGGCTTATCTGTTCTTTCATAGGTATGAGCGCCAAAATAGTCACGTTGTGCTTGTGTAAGATTAGCAGGTAAAACAACCGAACGATACGAATCGTAGTAAGCCACAGCAGCAGACAATGAAGGCGTCGGCACACCGGCCGTAACAGCTATCGCTACGACACGACGGGCAGCATCTTGATATTCCTCGGCAATACGTTGGAAGTAAGAATCCAAAAGCAAGTTATGCAAATCCACTTGTGTTGTAAAGGCATCTGTAATGCGTTGTAGGAATTGGGCACGAATAATCGCGCCTGCACGCCACAATTGCGCTAGTTCTCCAAATGGTAAATGCCAATCATAGTACTCTGATGCCATACGAAGTTGATCAAATCCTTGTGCATACGACATAATTTTTCCAAAATACAAGGCTTTCCGAATATCCTCTATCGTGCTTTGCTCATCACCAGAAAACGAATATTCTGGTCCTTTCAATATTTTTGAAGCCGCAACACGATCATCTTTCATTGCTGATATGTAACGCGCATAAACTGATTCAGTTATTAACGATTGTGGCGCTCCAACTTCAAGCGCTGATTGGGAAGACCACTTACCTGTACCTTTGTTTCCAGCTCGGTCTAAGATGACATCAACAATTGGCTTGTCAGTATCTAAATCATCCTTTCGAGTTAGAATATCAGCAGTTATTTCAACTAAATAAGAATTCAATTCTCCTTCGTTCCAAACAGAAAAAGTTTGAGATAATTGCTCTTGATTGAGATGTAAGACACGCTTTAAAATATCATAAGACTCTGCAATCAATTGCATATCACCATATTCGATACCATTATGCACCATCTTGACATAATGTCCTGCACCATTAGGACCAATATACGTAACAGTTGGTTTACCATCTTCTGGAGCTTTTGCCGCAATTTGTGTCAAAATAGGAGCAACCAAATCATACGCTTCACGTTGACCACCTGGCATTAATGATGGTCCTTGCAAAGCACCTAGTTCACCACCTGATACACCCATACCAATAAAATTAATGCCTTCTTGCGCTAATTTATCTGAACGACGTATCGTATCTTCAAAGTAAGTATTACCACCATCAATCAACATATCGCCTTTTTCTAAATGTGGTAATAATTCGTCAATAACAGCATCCGTACCCTTACCAGCTTTCACCATCAGCAAAATTCGGCGTGGCTTTTTAATAACCCCCACAAATTCCTTTGTAGTATAGCTTGGAATAAATGCCTTATCGTCATGTTTTTGGACTAAATCATCAGTTCGTTCGCGAGAACGATTGTAAACAGCAACTCGATACCCCTTGGACTCAATATTAAGCGCTAAGTTACGACCCATTACAGCTAACCCAACAACACCAAAATCTGCTTGTTCCATTTTATTGCCTACTTTCCTTTAATTTAAACCCATTTCTGTATAATTAATTTGCTACGCTACATAAAACATTACTCGAGTAAAATCGATAAACCACTACCTGTAACCGCTTACAATAATAGTCCTTTGACTTTATTTTGTCAACTTAAATGAACACAGTTTTTTCCGTTAGAACGTCAACTCTTTGCTGAAGTCAACAAAAAAAGAGAAAAGATTCATTATGTTGTTGAATCTTTTCTCCTCAAATTCTTTATATCAAATCGTGCCGTTTGAATATTGCCAAAACAGCTTAGATTTCTAGATCAACATGTGGCAGACGTTTAAATACTGGTAAAACAACTAATGCAACGATTAAGCCTATCACTGCTTGTGCAATATTTCCGACAATTGAGGCCAGCCCTGTCGCCCAATTATACAAAATAGCACCAGCTAACATATACCCAATCACCATAATCAGTGATCCAATAATTAAGCCAATCACTTGACTAATAATATGTTTCTTATAGCCAAAATACCCTACGATTAAGCCCTCTATTCCATGAATCATTAAAGAAAAAATCATCCATTGGGGATAACCAGCCAGCAAATCTAACAGCAGTCCACTTAAACTACCGACAATCAACCCACTGCGCGCACCACCAATTAAGGCCGCTAAAAATATTCCAGCTTCAACTAAGTTAACAAATCCATTCGTCGCTGGGACAGGTATCTTAACAAGATATGATAATGCAATGTTGAAAGCTATGATGGTTGCTAAAATAGTAGTTTGCTTTGTATGATTTTTTTGTTCTAACATGTTGTTTGTTTCCTTTTATTTTACACAAATAACTTTTTTATACTTCATCCGGAAATTGCGATTAAACCAAATATTATTACTTGATACTGGGTAAATGATAGGAAAATATTTTGACAAATAAACTTTTTTAATTGCTAACAACCAGTATCGGTTATTCTTTTTGTACGAACCAAGTATAGATGACATTTTTGAACATGTAACTCAATTAATTATCTTAATCATTAAAACCATGACTAAATCGGTGTTAGCCTAAAATGAATCATACTCTTAAAAGTATTATCTATGACTAGTTATCAATTCTAAAAGCTAAGTTAACTGTGTAATTCATAATAAAAAGCCACTGCTATCCTAAACAAAAATAAAAGATAGTAGCAACTTGTATACTTAGGTATGTTGGAGTAGTTAATCCTGATTTAACTCAATCAAAATCTTGGCCTGTGACTTATCGCTTGTTAATGACTCAAAACCATCAGAAACAATATTGTCTAATGAAATTATATCCGTAATAACTGGCTCTACGTTAATTTGTCCACTGCTAACAAGGGCAACAGTTTGTTGGAAAGTCTCTTTTGAATATGCAATTGTTGTAGTCAACTTAACGCCTGCATTCATCAATTGCATTGGGTTAAAACTGATTGGCTTTGCAAAAATTGAAACAATAACGACACTTCCGCGCGGACGTGTTGCATCTATTGCCTGTTCAAAAGTTGGCTGTACCCCGGCAACTTCAAATGAGGCATCAGCACCCCCAGGAATAATTTCTTTGATAGCTGCGATAGTATCAGGTACTTGACTTGGATTAATTACGTCTGTTGCACCCATTGCAAGCGCCTTTTTCAAGCGAACTTCTGACAAATCTACAGCCACGATTTTAGTGGCCCCCGCTGCCTTTGCAGCAGCAGCAACCAACACACCTATTGGTCCGGCACCAAAAATCACAACCTTTTCGCCAAAACGAAGATCAGCTTCTTTGATAGCTTGGACCGCAACGGCCGTTGGTTCAATAGTAGCTGCTAATTTCAATGAGAATTCTTCGGGTAAATGGTATAAGTTATCTTCTGGTACATTAACGAATGATGTGAAACCACCGTCCGTGCTTAAACCAATAAAACTATAGCCATCGTAAACATCCAAATCATCAGAAGAGATTCCCTTTGTCACAGTTGGATTGACTGAAACGTGATCTCCGACTTTAAAGTTAACCACATCGGGACCTACTTTTTCGATAACACCGGAAAACTCATGTCCCATCGTTAATGGTGCTTGACCACCAGTCAATTCATCTGTTTGATCAACGGGAATAAATACGGGCCCTTCAAGGTATTCGTGTAAATCACTGCCGCAAATTCCAGCATAAGCAACACGTACTACTACCTCATTAGATTTTGTTGGTTTAAGTTCAACATCCTCCACACGAACATCTTTAACACCATGCCATACAGCTGCTTTCATTTTTTCTCCTTTTAACTATCAGTTTAAATTTTGAAAGACATAAATATCTTTAATTATATTATATGTCAACGCTTACAATTTGTGTATATAAATTTAATTATTTTCTGTACAGAAAATGTAATTTTGTACAGAAAATGTAAATTCTCATGCACAACCGGGCAATGCTACGATAAAAGTCAGCACTCATTCTCTAGAAACTGTCTATTTGTTGTTAACTTAAATTCAAACAACCTTTTGAATTAATTTATCAAACATTCGTGTAGGCAAAATGGCATGTAAACTAACCAACAACTTGGCACCATAACCCACTAAGTATCTAGGCTTTGGTCGTTTAGTCATTACTGACTTTACAATCGTTGAAGCAACTACATTTGGATCTGTCAGCTTATTAGATGTATAAAGTTGATGCATTCTTTTGGATGCCGCTAAAGCATGCTCAGCATAGGGTGTATCAACTGAAGTTTTTCGAAGATTCTCTGCAGCAATAGTTCCCCAGTCAGTTTTAATCCCGCCTGGTTCAATAAGAATGACATCAATACCAAATGGTTTCACTTCCATTCGTAGCGCATCGCTAAACCCTTCTAAAGCATACTTAGTGGCATGATACCAAGCACCCATATATGTTGTCATACGTCCTGCCATGGATGAAATATTAACGATACGACCAGATTTTTGATGGCGCATATGTGGTAAAACCAGTTGAACAAGCGTAGCAAGGCCAAACAAATTCGTTTCAAATTGCTTTTTAGCTTCTTCAATAGGAACATTTTCAATAGCACCGTACGAACCATATCCAGCATTATTAATTAGAATATCAATTTGGCCATCTCGACTGATAACTTCTGCTACGGCTGATTTAATTGAGTGTTCATCAGTTAAATCCATCTCAAGAGGAATAACACCTAAAGAAGACAATGGACTGATTCTTTCGGTTCGACGTGCTGTACCATAAACTTTAAAGCCATGTGTACTTAATTTTTCTGCTGTTCGATACCCAATACCGCTACTAGCACCAGTTATTAATACTATTTTTTGTTTGGTCATACCTTTATGTTCTCCATTTTTCGTTTGATAACTCATAGATCAACGTAACATTTCAAAATACAATTTGAAATCTGCTAGCATTAACCCGTATTTGTGTTTTTAAATAAAATAATTATACTTTTAATTTTTACGCTTTCATAATTAAAAAGCCACTGTTACCAGTGACATTATACTACCAAAATTTTAATTATTATGTTTCGTTGTTCGTCCTTTTTAATAATGTAGCATCCATAATTTTTTGAATATTTTGTTTCGAATCATGAACCAAGAGACTAGCACCCAATAAAAATAGTGGTAAAAATTGGATAATGTACCTACTTCTACCGCCTTCAAATAAAAGAAGAAACAAAAAAGCTCCCGTTATGCCTAGTCTGATTATTTGTGTTGCATGTGATTTATTATGCCAACCAAAAAATATACAGCTTAAGATAATTAACCAAATAAATTGCGCAATAAAACGAAAGTTGGCCACATTTTCTCCATAAATATACAGATAGTTTTCTATCATCCTTTTTAAGCCATGGGATCTTGGAATCTGGTCACCTTGAATAAAATGTCCCTCTTTTCCCCACGCAAACGAGCCGTCGGCAGTATTGTTTATTTGCTTTTGAATGATAAAACGAAAATAGCCAATAACACCTAGTTTTTTTAACCGCTTAACATACATTTTTTGCGAATATGCAATTTTTTCAGATTTAGTTGCTAACTCACCCATTTTTAAGGTGTCCTGTGCATTATATCCACCTTCACCGGAAATGCCCATGTTCATAAAGTGTACCGCCGGAATAGCTCGATCACGGTTGACGTGAATCAATGTCTGCTGCGTAATTGTACTTTGGGTTATCGTGTATAAAAAAATAAAAGAAAATATAACTACCAAAACTGTACTAATTTTTTTGAGCACCTTAGGTAGCAACATATGTTGTTCTTTCAGCAAGCTGAGCACCTCAACGAAACCGATTGCGATAGCAGGAATAATTGCGGATGGCTTAATGAAATACGTTCCACACACCAGTAAAGCAAAGAGTGCCATTAATAAATTTTTCTGCCACAGTTTAGACACTCTCTTTGCGCTGAAATAGAAAAACAAAAATGCTGATACAAATGGTAAAACCCATGTGTCTGTATAAGGTACAACAATCCAAGGGAAAAAGCCGAATACTAAGATATTAATATACAAAGAAACAGCAAAGTAACGTCTGTCAACCATATAAGAGGTAGCAACCGAAAAAACAATCGATAGATCAACCATAACTATGGTCAGATAATCAAAAAATAACCATGTCTTCAACTGAAAAACATTTGAAAGAAATGACATGAACAACAGAATGGGCAGGTTATTTGAATTCAAACTAAAATATGCTCTATTATTTACATCATCTACATTGTCTAGTGTATTAATTAATGCTGATGGATCCCAACCAATTTTAGGATGAAAGACTGTTACAAATAAAAATTGTACTAAAACTAGCAATAAAAATAATGCAACTGATGTAATATTTTTATGCTGTTTAAAAATAAATATTACAGAATTTTTGACTTTAGGTACAAAATAAATCAGACTGATAACCAATAAGATGATGCCAAGAAAAATAAGCAGTCCCAACGTAGTTGTGGTACCTCTTTTTAAATTATCGCCGATAGTAAAATTATCGGATAGAATCGCTGAAATATAGGTAATACCAAAGAGTAAATAAAATAAAATTAGAATAGCAGTATTTCCCAAAGAAAATATTTTCTCTTTCATATGCTATTCACCGCTCATATCATCTCGGGTCACATAGTAAAATCTCATTGGTGATTCACCAATCTCAATTTTATTTAGTTGTGCATGCATTGGTGAAATCTGCTTTGCTACTAACGTAAAAAAGAACTTTGTTATGTTTTCTAAAGTAGGATCTATTGTGGTAAAAGGTTCAACCTTGTTCAGAAATTTACCAGAATATGTTTTAAAAAGCTCATCTAAAGAGCCCTCAATTTTATCAAATACAATCATATCTTCGTTAGTTGAACGGAACTCTACTGCTATTTCCCAAGAATGTGCATGTTCTTCACCTTCACCATTTTCCCATCTAATTGCATGAGTAGCATGAATATAATATTTCAAATGATAAGTTCCTACTAAATTCATTTTTTTCTACCTCCTTTAATTTTAATAAAGTCTTGTTTAACAATTGTTCCTACTGTCTTGAATTCTTCATGATAATTTTTCGCAGTCCACTTAGCAGAAAGGTATTCTGTATTAATTACACCAATTAAACGTATCCAAGACAAAATAAAATTATATATAGGTATCCAGAATATACAATCGAATAATGAAAAATAAAATTTACGCTCGTCACTAAATTTTTTTAACATCATGTTTACATTAACAAAAACCATCATACTCATGAAAACATATAGAAGATAAATAGCAACATATGATAGCAACAGCAGTAAGGGTGAATAGTTTAAAAACAAGAGAGCAATGCTTGCGAAAATCCATATTGTTTTTAGAAACATAAACGTATGATCTATGATTAGTCTTCTCACCAAAAAATTTGAGAAAAATGATTTTAATCCTAAACGATTTCCAGAATACTTTTTCGATACTTCAATTTGACCACGCTGCCAACGTTGCCGCTGCATATATAGCTTATTCCAACTTTCAATCGGGTCAACGAAAAAGAAAGCATCTGCGCAAAGAACGACTTTTCCATTCGTTTTGTCTCTAACTTGAAAAGTAATATCAATGTCCTCACCAACAGTTGAGACGTCATACATAAAGGTTTTCATCAAGGCATCTTTTCGGAATCCTGAAAATGCACCGGACATGGTATATAGATGATTGTTTTGTGATTCAATACTCCTGCCTGACATAAAGGCTTGTGCATACTCAAAATATTCTAAACGTTGCAACCATTTCAATCCAACATTTTTAGTACGTTTAATCAAAGATTTTTGTGTCAATATACTACCTGTCATAGCAGATATGGTTATATCACTTTCAAACTTTTTGATTAAGTTTCTTAAAGCATTAGGCTCTAAAATACCGTCACTATCAATATTAATAATATACGTACCTGAGCTATTGTAAATCGCAGAGTTTAGCGCACGAGCTTTTCCTTGCTCGGTTTTCATCCACTGCATATTTATTTTTGGAAAACTATTTTGTGCGGATTGAAATGCTTTGAAACTTTGGTCTTTACTTTTATTATCTACCACTATGACTTGAATTTTATCTATAGGATAGGTTGATTGACACACTGACTGAATGCATTCATAAAGTGTATCTTCAGAGTTGTATACTGGAATAATAATTGAAATAAAAGGCCAAAAAGTTGGACTTTTTTCAGATTTTGAATGACCAATTGTATGAAAGAATATTTTTAGAAAAGATGAGATTGCCGGAACTGTTTCTACTAAAATAGGAACCAGTAGCCAAGTAATCCAGAATCCCATTTGACTTAACGTTGAAAAAAATACGTAGTTCATTTACACCTTCTTTTTATTTTTTGCTAAATAACCATATGTAAATACTTTGTAGTAAAAGAAAACTGCAAAGATATAAAAAACAATTCGGCCGATAATTGAATGCGCTAAAAAGAAATAATCCACACCAAAAGTATGAACAATCAATACAATCAAAATTAATCTAATAACATTAGTAACGTACATCCATAAAAGGCCTAGTAAAGCTAGCACAGCTTTTTCTTTAGCTTGATACATTGGATAGAACGCCAATAAGGCCCAGAATGCCGCTGTTTCTATGACTCCTGAACATTCATAGTCAATTGACATTGTAATCATGTTAAACCCATTATTAATAGCAATTAAACCATAATCTAAATATACAGTAGCCAAATTTAAGGGATGCGCGACCAAAGAAACAGCAAACGTAACCGCTCGCGCCATTATCCAAATAAAGTAAGGTTTGCTAAAGAAAAATAAAATAAAAAATAGCCCTATACTACCTACAATAAAATAAAAAGCTGGAAGATTCGCTCTTTTAAAAACAGATAAAGCATAAAGCCAAATAACACCACTAATTAATAAAAAGATACTCAAAAAAATTAGCCCCTCTTTCTATTTTTTAAAAATTTGCCAGATAATACTAATAGGATCGCCATAATAAAACCACTCACAACGATAAAATTTCCACCTGTACTAGCACCAGTTACCGTTACTTTTTGTTGTCCCATGTTATCAGTATCATAAATTATAAGGCTTTGCGCCATATCTGGATTTTTTAAAAAGCCACTTAATGGAATTCTAATCTCTGCCTGATCATGATATGCCCATCCATTACTCGCTTTTTTAGAAGCCACATAACCTGTAACACCTGGAATTTGTTGGTTAATAAATAATTTATCAGGGTCATTATTACTCCAAGCCCAAACGGAAGAAATACCGGCTTTCGAACCAGGTTGCAAAGACCATATTCCGCCATCAACTGAAAATGATAAACTAGTAACATTGTTACCAACTTGGACATTCCAACCACTTCCTTGAAACCTGTAATTATGTCCCTGATTATAAGGATCCATATCAATATAAATATATAAATACTTATCGTCAGCTAAAAAAGAACCTTGTTTGGTAACATTACCATTGTTATAGTCAAAGAAGATGTCCGTTTTAGGTTTGTCTGCCCAATCCGAAAAATTACCATCAATTGTAATATTGTAATCATTTGCTGTATCCGCCTTGACTAGGCTTGGATACAATAAGGCAACTGTCAATAAATTTACTGACAAAATAACTAGTATTAATATCTTTTTGAAACGCAATTAACGATACCTCCCTTTAACTTATAACCATTAGTTTTCATAGACTTAAAAAATATCTTTAATTATGCTTTATTTCATTGCACATACATATCAATCGTTTTGTATTCTACTCCACTAACAACAGCAACCGTCCCGCAAATGGGCTAGAGACTGTCTCCCGAATTATACATTATTATTACTAGCTTTTCAATTTAAATATACTATTTTCATCATTGTAATATAAAATCTCTTTTCCAAATGTAAGCGCTTGCATTTACGCCTTATTCGGTTTATACTATGTGGTAAATAAATGGAACGTTCCAATTATAGAGAAGGAGATCTTATGAATAAGACAATGTGGTGGCAAAATGCTGTTGTATATCAAGTTTATCCAAAAAGTTTTCAAGATAGTGACGATGATGGTATAGGTGATTTGAGAGGCATAATAAATCGTCTTGACTATATCGAAAAACTAGGTGTTGACGTTATCTGGTTGAATCCCGTCTATAAAACCTCAAATATTGACGGTGGCTATGATATTTCAGATTATAAAAGCATTAACCCTACTTTTGGCAACATGCACGATTTTGAAGAACTACTAGCCAGTGCCCACCAACGTGGATTAAAAATAATGATGGATCTCGTAGTTAACCATAGTTCTTTTGAGCATGAGTGGTTCCAAAAGAGCATCAGTAGTAAAGATTCGGACAATAAGTACCGAGATTACTATATTTGGCGTGACCCAGTTAATGGTCATGAACCAAATAACTGGGGTTCATTCTTTTCTGGTCCTGCTTGGACATTTGATAAGAACTCTGGACAGTATTATCTACATTTATTTGCCAAAGAACAGCCGGACTTAAATTGGGATAATCCCGAACTTAGACACTCAATATTCGACATGATGAATTGGTGGGCTACAAAAGGAATTGATGGTTTTCGTATGGACGTCATTTCTCTTATTTCAAAACCAGCGGGATTACCTGATGGTCGAATACATGGCTCAGAATTATATGGTGATGCTGCTGAAGTTGTTGCCAATGGGCCTCATATTCATGACTATCTAACCGAAATGAACAATCATGTCTTGAAAAAACATGATTGGATTACAGTTGGTGAAACTATCGGTGTCGACACAAAAGAAGCAGAGAAATATGCAAATTTGAACGGAACAGAACTAAACATGGTTTTTCAGTTTGAACATGTTAGCCTGGATGGTAACGACAACCCAGCGCTCGGAAAATGGTCTGATAAAAAAGTGTCATTACAAAATTTACGTGATAATTTGACCAAATGGCAGAAGTCGCTGTATGGT
Source organism: Leuconostoc mesenteroides subsp. mesenteroides (assembly GCA_009676745.1). Taxonomy (NCBI): domain Bacteria; kingdom Bacillati; phylum Bacillota; class Bacilli; order Lactobacillales; family Lactobacillaceae; genus Leuconostoc; species Leuconostoc mesenteroides. Next base: position 1,361,291 of record CP046062.1, on the reverse strand, counting down.
AAGGCGTGGAATAGCTTGTATTGGAACAATCATGATCAACCTCGTGCTATATCAAGATTTGGTAATGACTCAGAAGAATATCGAGAAATTTCTGGAAAAATGTTGGCTGCCCTTTTACATTTCATGCAAGGGACACCTTATATATACCAAGGTGAAGAATTAGGAATGACAAATGCTGGTTTTCAGGAATTGTCACAATATGAAGATTTGGAATCCATTAACGCATATGAAGAGCTAGTTAACAAAGAAAAGCTTATTACATCTGAAGACATGATGAAATATCTTCGTGCACGGTCACGTGATAATTCAAGAACGCCGATGCAATGGAACAACAATATTTACGCAGGCTTTAGTCATGTTAAACCTTGGCTATCTGTGAACCCTAATTATCAAACAATCAACGCAGAAGATGAATTGTCAAATCCAAATTCATTGTTTTATTTTTATCAAAAGTTGATCAAATTGCGCCATACTTTGCCAGTAATCACAGATGGTGATTTCAATTTATTCAAAGGGAACGAAGATGATAAGGAAGTCTTCGCCTACACACGGAAAAATAAAAAAGAAACCTTGTTCGTCATTGCAAACTTCACTTCTCATTCGGTCACACGCCGATACGATGTCCCCTCTGAAAGCAAGTTACTTGTTGAAAATTACCCAACAAATGACAATCAAACATTAAAACCATATGAAGTCAGAGTGTACTTGTATACTTCTTCAACCACGTTGCATCTATAAAAAGGAAGGTGTATGACATGTCTAGTAATGGAACAGTTACAGTAAAAAAAGGCAATGGAAAGTTGCCTTGGAATGAACGTTTAAGTTATGGTGCTAGTGATTTTGCTTGTAGTTTTACATTTAGCTTAATCGGCACATATTTAATGTATTTCTATACTGACGTCTTTGGTATCACAGCCGGAGCTGTCGGCACATTGATGTTAGTTGCACGTGTAATTGATGCACTTGATGGACCATTTTGGGGCATTATGATCGACCATACGCACACAAAATGGGGTCGTAGCCGCCCCTACTTTCTTTGGTTTAATGCCCCTTTTACAATCTTCACAATTTTATGTTTTACAACACCAGATTTACCAATGAATTGGAAAATTGTCTGGGCTTATGTCACCTATATTGGTATTGACGTTTTATATTCAGCCGTCAATATTCCACTAACTTCGATTTTGCCAAGTATGACAACAGATCCAAATGAGCGTGTTCTACTCTCAACAATCAGATCACTATTTTCTAACTTTGGTGGAACACTGATTTCAGTGATTGCCTTACCACTGGTCACCTTATTCGGAGGAGAAGATAACCCACGCCGTGGTTTTTTCTGGGTTGCTGTCATGGCAGCGGCAGTATTCTTCGTCATTTACCTGGTTGTGTTTGCCAATCTACGTGAACATGTACAAACCCGTCAGTCACAACAAGCACTTCCAATTAAAACATCCTTAAAAGCGCTTAAAAATAATTGGCCATGGGTTATTGTTGTTGGCTTAAACTTTATTTATTGGTTAGGTATGCAGACAAAAGGACAGGTAACCATCTACTTCTTTAAATACAACTTAGATAAACCTGAGCTAGCTTCCTTGGCTTTATTCTTCAATGCTGTTGGTTTGGTTTCTGTATTCTTAACACCTAAAATTGTTATGAAAATAGGAAAAAAGAAGACACTACTATCAGGACTAGGTCTGAGTATATTGGGTCAATTAATCCTTGGCCTCGGTGCACAATTCTTGAACATCCCACTAGTAATTATTGGTACGATTATCGGAAACTTTGGAAATGGTTTCGTTGGCGCCTTAATTGCCGTTTTATTAGCGGATTCTGTTGATTATGGAGAATGGAAAAACGGCGTTCGTGCCGAAGGGATAGTAACCTCTGCCTCGAGTTTTACCGCTAAGTTTGGCATGGGTATTGGTGGCGCAATTACCGGTATGCTTTTATCACTTGGCCACTACGTACCAAACAAAACCCAGTCGACAGCAGCACTGTTTAGTATCGAAGCAAACTATGTTTGGGTGCCTTTAATCGCCCTTGTTATTTCGTTCATACTAATACTCTTCTATCGTTTGACTCCCGAAAAAGAATTAGAAATGACACGTTATATTGATGCTAAACACGCTAGAGAAAATTTGGAAGATAGTATTCAATAATCACAGAAAGGATGACAATTATGGAAAAAAACTTTACTATTAATCCACACGAGTTTGCTATGTCTCTGATAAACAACACAAATCATCCAAATGAGATCACAAACCAACGATTTATTAAAAATCAATTGACGCTTTATTTAGAAGCCTACTTCATGATAGAAGACTTCAATCATTTAGAGGTGCAACAAATAGAAAATATGAAACAACAACAAATGTCAGAATTATTTGATAAAATGTTATCAGGAAGGTTTACACCATAATCATTGTAAAAGTGCCAGTCGGCACTTTTTTATTACATAATTTATTGAAGAAGGTATTTGAAATTGGTTAATATGAACGATGTAGCTCGTTTAGCTGAGGTTTCTAGAGGATCTGTGTCTAATTACATTAATGGGAAGAGAACCAAGCCAAATACACAGAAAAGAATAGCAGAAGCCATAGCGGAACTAAACTACGTGCCAAATGCTACAGCACGTTCTTTAAAAACTAGTCAATCAAATTTCGTTGTTTTTATCATTCCGACAGTCAATTCACCTTTCTTTTCGGAATTAAGCTACTACATGCAGCAAGAGTTGCAAAAAAAAGGCTATAAAATGATATTATGCAACTCTAATAATCGATCAGAAGATGAAATCGAATATATACAGATGGCTAATACGCAAAAAGTTGCAGGATTAATCACGATGTCCTACGCGGATGCAGCTAATTTGATTGCAACAGATATACCACTCGTTTCAATTGAAAAAAAAGTTTCCGACCAAGTTCCATTGGTTGTTTCAGATAATTATTCCGGAGGACAGCTAGCGGGCGAAACGCTAGTTAAGTCTGGCGCTAAACAACTTTTATTTATTTCAAAGGCACCTGTGCGTAATATATCGTCTATTCGCGAACAGGGGTTCTTTGATTACTGTCACGAACACAATATTGCTGTAGAAAGATTTGTAACGCGTGATATTGTCAATTTCGTGGACGACTTTGCTACGTTTATTAATCAAAATACTGTAAATACAACATTTAACTATGACGGTATTTTTTCTGATTCGGATGAATTCGCGAGTGATTTTTACTTTTTGCTAACTCAAAAAGGCGTTAATGTACCTACAGATGTACAAATAATAGGATTTGATGGTGCTCGTATTTATTCACGACAACAAATTTTTTTATCTTCAATTAAACAACCTACTGCCGAAATCGCCAAATCATCAGTAGAAAAATTATTATCACAAATGAATCAAACTACTACTACATCATCTCACGAGCGTATCACCTTACCAGTTCATTTTGTTAAAGGCATAACAACTTTGTAACTATCATTATGTCATCCATTTTCAAAATGAGACGACTAATATATTGAAATAATGATTAGTGTTACAATAATAAAATGAGACAAAAAAATCCATCCCAAAACCAACTCACCAACGGTACCGCATGGCTAGCTTTTGGCAATATTACTTCGAGAGCTTTAGGTGCATTGTATGTTATTCCTTGGACAATGATGTTAGGCGCACTATCGCTACAAGCTAACACATTGATGGGTAAAGGCTATAATTTATATCAATTTTTCTTAATGTTATCAACCGCTGGACTACCTTCAGCTGTTGCTAAATTCACGGCACGACTTGAAGGTAATAGCAAACAGCAATTCTTGAAAAGCGCGACACGACTAAGTTGGATTGCAGGGTTTCTTTGTTGCGTTGCATTATGGTCTTTAGCCCCTATCCTTTCTGCTAGTGACGTAAAGTTGGTTCCTGTACTGCGATCTCTTTCTTGGGCTGTATTAGTTTTTCCATTTTTATCTGTTTTACGTGGGCAACTGCAAGGCGAGCTAAGGATGGCTGAAATCGCCAAATCTGATGTAATTGAACAAATCGTCCGTGTGGCTTATATGTTAGGATCTGCATATGTTATTTTACAATTACAGCATGGTAGTTGGATAACTGTAGTTGTACATTCAACATTTGCAGCATCTATTGGCGCTTGGGTGGCAACCATTTACTTATTATTTTGCACACTTTCAAAAAAACAACCGTTAGTTAGTGATTTCCTTAAAGAAAATGCTGAACCAGAAATCATCAGTTTTAAACGGATTGTCGTTCAGTCCTTACCTTTCGTTATCATTGGCGGTTTTTTAGTTGCCTACCAATGGATAGATCAATTCAGCTTTCACGTATTGATGTCAAAATTCAATACTACATTATCCAGCGACAAAATCGAAACAATTTTTGGTTTATTCAACTTTAATAGTAATAAGCTGATTATGATTGTGGTTTCATTGTCTGTTTCAATTGCATCGACTATTCTACCCCTAATTTCGAAAAACAGGTACAATCATGTGATACTAAGAAAGTATGTCAGTCAATCTTATGTATTATTTTGTGCCATCACCCTACCAGCTTGTGCAGCACTGTACTCGTTAAGTAAGCCGGTTTACATCCTATTTTATGGCAATTATGCTGCAGAAAGCTTATATATACCAATGGTACAAATTTCAGCAGTGATCGCTCTATTCATGGGATTGACATCTGTTCTAGCTATGATTTTGCAAGGACTCAGTAAAACTAACATAGCACTTAGAGCAATTGGCTGGGGCATGATTGTTAAAATTCTATGCCAACCTATTATGATTGGTTTGACAAACTCCTTAGGTGCTCTATTATCAACATTAATTTCTCTGGTGATTATTACTATTATGATGGGAAGCTATATTCAGCATCGTTTTGATCTTCTTAACTTTTTAAATACGAAGGTGTTAAATACTATATATATTAGTTCATTGATGTTATTAATCCTGTTTACTGGACTAAGTCTATTATTAAACCGCTTTATTCCAGATACTAGAGTTGGTTCAGGTATTTTTCTGGTATTAGTTGGCTCACTAGGTGGTCTACTACTATTGGTTATTTACAAAAGATACCACATACTAGATGTTTTCAAAAATAAGTAGCGCTAATATACTTTTCTATCCAAATAAAAAGGCAACTGATGAAATCAGTTGCCTTTAATGTATAGTATGCAAATTAAATATGATTTGCTAAGATTTCAGCAAGCTCTTCTACTTCATTTTTTTCTTTCTCACCAAAGCGATCCAATAATGGTGAATCGATATCAATCATTCCATAAATTTGTCCATCTTTAAATATGGGTACAACTAATTCCGAATTACTATCAGCATCACAAGCAATGTGTCCAGCAAAATCATGTACATTTGGTACGACAATGCTTTCTCCGTTAGCAAAAGACGTCCCAACTACGCCAGATTCAGGCTGAATATGCATACATGCTACTTTACCCTGAAATGGACCCAAGTCTAACTCTTTAGTAGCATTATTGTAGATATAAAAACCTGCCCAGTTCAAATCCTCGTAGTTTTGAAACAATAAGGCGGCAGCATTTGCTAGATTAGAAACAACATTCGTTTCATTTTCCAATAACGCATCTAACTGTTGACCGACCAAACTTATAACTTTACTCATAAATACACCTCTTTTATTAAAATGACACACTTATTATTTATAAGTATATTAACATAAAACTAGTTCCTAGTAAATTATCAAATATGTGTTAGTCAACCTAAATAACTACCTCATTAAAAAACGACACTGTTCATTCGTGTCGTTTTTTAATTTTATTCTAATATTTTACCGTTACTTTCAATAACTTTTTGATACCAGAAGAATGAATCCTTTTTGTAACGCTTTAATGTACCATTTCCTGCGTCGTCTTGATCTACATAAATTAAGCCATAACGTTTACTCATCTCTGAAGTACTAAAACTAATGATATCTAGTGGTGCCCACATTGTGTAGCCCATTAAGTCGACGCCGTCGATCACAGCCTCTTTCATCTGTTCAATATGCAACCGAAGGTAATCAATGCGATAATCATCGTGCACTTTGTAATCTGCTGTTATTTCGTCTACTGCTCCCAAGCCGTTTTCAACAATAAATAATGGTTTACGGTAACGATCCCACAGGACATTTAGGGAAACTCGCAAACCAATCGGATCGATTTGCCATCCCCACTCCGATTCCTTCAAATAAGGATTACGACCACCCAAACTCATATTACCAATTCCAGATTCAACGCCATCTACTCCTGTCACATTGGTCATGTAATAACTGAAACTAATAAAATCAACCGGATACTGTTTCAAAATTTTTTCATCATCAACAGACATATTGATGACGATACCATTTTCATTAAAATATCGATTCATGTATTCTGGATATTCACCCCGTGCTTGAACATCGGTATAAAACAAATTTTTCTGATCTTCAACCTGTGCTGCTTGTACATCAACTGGGTTTGCTGTTGCTGGATACGTTTGCATGCGAGCTAACATTGAACCAATTTTCGCATTGGGCGCAATTTCCTTTAATTGCTTAGTCGCAATAGCGCTGGCAACAAATTGATGATGAACTGCCTGATAGCGCACTTGCAACTGTTCTTGCATACTCAAATCACTATCCATAGCGCCAGTTTCATGAAATCCCCAAGCACTAGTGTTAATTTCATTGAATGTCAACCAGTACTTAACTCGGTCCTTGTATCTCTTAAACACAGTTTCTGTATAGTGATTGAATGCCTTGATGGTCTCACGACCCAACCAACCATTGTAACGCTTCGTTAGTTCAATTGGCATCTCATAATGCGAAAGCGTCACAAGTGGTTCAATATGGTATTTATCTAGTTCATCAAATACTCGGTCATAAAAAGCTAACCCAGCTTCATTTGGATTTTCTTCTAAACCAGTTGGAAAAATACGTGACCAAGCGATTGAAAGTCGAAATACTTTAAAACCCATTTCTGCAAATAGTGCAATATCTTCTTTGTAGTGATGATAAAAATCAACGCCACGACGCTTTGGATAATGTACATCCGAATGATCGGCGATAGCTTCTTGTAAGGTATCTGCGTTAACATCTCCCATTGACCCGTGACGTCGGTTCTCAGCTTTACGTACCACTTCAGCTGTTGTTAAGCCCTTCCCATCTACTTGCCACGCCCCTTCAATTTGATTAGCAGCAGTTGCGCCACCCCATAAAAAGTCCTTTGGAAATCCTGTGATTGATTCTTTACTATACATGTTATTCTCCTTTTACAATGCTTTTAGTTGTAGTAACCAATTTTGGTTGGCTACCGTATCTTTAGTCTCAGTTATTTCGTAATCTGCTGTATTTGTGATAATAACCATCACCGTTGGATCATATCCAGCTTCCTGAATAGCTTGACGGTCAAAAGTTATTAATGGCGTACCAACAGAAACCTTTTTTCCTTGTTCAACTAATTGATTGAAATACTTTCCGTTTAGTTGTACAGTGTCAATCCCTATATGAATCAATACCTCTACACCAACATCAGAGATTAAACCAATAGCATGTTTACTTGGATAAACGGCAGCTACTGTACCTACTATTGGTGAAACAATTTGATCATCATCAGGTACGATAGCAATTCCTTTACCCATTGCGCCACTAGCAAAAACTTCGTCTTTTACTGATTCTAGTGGAATAATAGTGCCAAGCACGGGCGCAATGACTAAATTATCTTGCATTTCTTCGGTTTTTTTATTTTCTTCTTGACCCTCTTTTCGTTGGCTGGGTACACCGAATAGATAAGTAGCAACTGCTGACAAAACAAAGGCAACAACCAAACCAATAATTACACTGGTAAATCCTTTACCCAAATATGTAGGTAAGGCTAATAAACTAGGCAAGGTAAAGGCATTCGCGTGTGCGCCACCCCCACCAGCGATGGCACCACCAATACCACCAGCAATCGTTGCAAAAATAAATGGTCGCTTTAGTTTAAGTGTAACACCGTATATAGCTGGTTCAGTAATGCCTAGTACACCTGTAAGAACCGATGATCCTGCTAAAGATTTCATCTTTGCATCTTTTGTTTTAAGAAACACACCAAGTGCAGCACCTGATTGTGCTAAAACAGCAACACTTAGCATTGGTAGCAAGTAGTCGTATCCTAACTGACTAATGTTATTGGTCATAACTGGTACGAAAGTCCAATGCACGCCGAAGATAACAAATACTTGCCACAAAGCACCCATTACAGCACCAGCAGCATAAGGTGCCACACGGTAAACACTCTCGACTGATGACGATAGTATAGTTCCAACACTTGTACCTAATGGACCAACAACTAATAATGTGACTGGTACCATAATAATTAGGCTGACCATCGGTGTAAAGATATTACGAACAGATTCATGGAAAAACTTATCCAAAATTGGTTGTAAATAAGATAACATCCAAACTGCTAATAATATTGGTATAACACTCGAACTATACGTTGTTCCGACAACAGTCAAACCAAAGAATGTTACAGGCTTACTACCTGCTAATAACGTAATCAAATTTGGATAAAGTAATGCACCGGCCAAAGCTGCTGCAACATACTGATTCACTTTTAACTGCGCCGCAGCTGTGAAAGCTAGCCAGACTGGTAAAAAGTAGAAGAAGGCATCACCAGCGGCATACCAAATTTGATACGTTCCACTAGACTCTTGCAACCATCCTAGTGTCACAAAAACTGCCAGTAGCCCCTTCAAAACACCAGTTCCGGCCATCGCTCCTAAAAAAGGTGTGAAAACACTTGAAATAAAACCAACGAAACGATTAACAATGTTTTCTCTCTTTTTTTCTGCTTGCTCATCGCTCTGAGCATCGTCTCTTGCTAACCCAATTGCATCGGCTAAAGGTTCAAAAACTCGCGCAACATTGTTTCCAATAACAACCTGGTATTGACCTGCTGATTTAACAACAGTAATCACACCATCCATCTTTTCTATTTTTTCAGTTTCTGCTTTGCTTTCATCTTTTAATTTAAACCGCAAACGGGTAGCGCAATGCCAGGCTGATCCGATATTATCCTTGCCACCGACACCAGCCAATATCTTATTAGCTAGAATTTCATAATCCATTTTTTTACCTCACTATGTTATAAAATAAAAACCCAAAAGATATCACATAACTGATATCTTTTGGGTTTTGCCTAATTAAATAGTTACAATCCCTAATTTAAATTGAAGAATCAACAATCCTTTGTAAATGCATCGTTAGGTAAACTTGTTCGTTGACTCCTGTTTTTTGTTTAGTTTGTTTCTCCAGATAATTAATCACACGTTGTGCACATTGGTATGAACTTTTGTAACGTTTCTGCAGGCTCTCTGACAAGTGCTGCGACATGACGTTATCAAAATTATTCTCTCCTTTTTGAATGTGGTTTTCATCTAATAATCGATCTACGAAGAAACGCAAATGAACAATTAATCTCTGATAATTGAGATTAGAAGAATCAATATCAGGTAGTAAATCATGACGAATCAGTGTTAATGCACTTTCAATGAGCTGTGTCATATTGGTAGCTTTTTCATTGAAATTTGGACCAGCACGTTTTTCAACAAATTTCAAAGCAATAAAGCCAACCTCATCCTCAGGTAACTGCACACTCATTTGTTCATTAATAAAGTCTACAGCGAGTGTACCGATACGATATTCATCAGGATAAAAGTGCTGCGTTTCCCATAATAGTTCATTTTTAATGGGTAAGTTTTTTTGTAGGCGTTCTACCGCAAACTGTATATGATCTGCTAGTCCGATTAACAAGTATCCGTCAAATGACAAGCCTAAATTTTTTTCCGCAGTTGAAATAATATGTGAGGCGATTTCGACATAGTCCGAGGAAATCGTATCAACCATTTCGTTAAACATTCTCGTCCAATTTTCGTCCTGCGGATAATAAGTTTTTTCAATTTTACTCGAATCAACTGTTTGACCTATCTTTTGCTTGAAACCAACACCGCGCCCGACGATAACCAATTCTTGTTCATTATTCTCAGCTAGTAGAACATTATTATTAAAAATTCTTTTTACCAGCATGGTCTGCTCCTATATTTTGAAAATAAAAAACCAAATAATAGTTTCCTATCACCATCCAATATTATGAGGTGTATAGTTCCCTTATCATTTGGTTTTGCCTATCGCTAAAATCACGATAGTTACAATCCAACTTTATAATGTTATTATATATCAAAATGAAAGCGTTTACAATAGCTTAAATAAATTAATTTTCAATAAAAAATTAATATCCTTTATGAAGAAGGTAAGATACTACTTTTAAAACTGATAGACTTTAGACTCATATGGACGAAGTGTTTCCGCTTGGTCATCATCGTAATTACTAATCAAAATTTTTGCATTTGCTGGTACACTATAATTTCGCGTAACGGTTGTGTCAGTAAAATTATTGATAACAAGCAGTTGTTCGTTATTTCCCACACGTCGATAAGCATAGACTTGTTCGTCATTTGGTTCCAACAACTGATACTTTCCAGTAGTGATAATTGGCAAATCATGTCGCAATTGAATTAGTTTTTGATAATAGTAAAAAATAGAATCCTTATCAGCTAATGCTTGCTCAACATTTATTGTGTCGTAATTATTGTTTAATTTAAGCCAAGGGGTTCCTGTTGTAAATCCTGCATTGACTGTACTGTCCCATTGCATTGGCGTGCGTGCATTGTCTCGTCCTTTCGCATGTACGTACTTCAACATTGTGTCTTCGTCGATCAAGTGGTCCTTGTCAATTAAATACTTAAAAGCATTTTTAATTTCAACATCATCAAAATCTTCACGTTTCAAATTATAAGCATTGGTCATTCCAATTTCTTCGCCCTGATAGATGTATGGTGTTCCTTGCATAAAGTGCAATAAGGTTGCAACCATCTTTGCTGAAACCACGCGGTACGCTGGTCGGTCATCTCCATAGCGGCTTACCGCTCTTGGTTGGTCATGGTTATCCCAATATAACGAATTCCAGGCTTTACCGGCTAGATCATTTTGCCACTTGGATAAGTTTTCCTTCAAGTCAACTAGAGAAACTTTTTGATTGTACCATTTTCCCAAAGCTGGATTTGGGTTATTATCAAGTCCCATATGTTCAAACTGGAAAACCATATTTAATTCTGATCCGTCTGTGTTAGCATACTTGATAGCATTATTGATATCAACACCAGATGCTTCACCAACAGTCATCATATCAGCTCGCTTTAGCACTTTTTCACGCATTTCTTGCAAATACTCATGAACATGGGGACCATTAGCTACTGCCTTATCTGCATTACCATACTCACCGCCTTCAGGAACCTCACCGTCTGGCAAACCATCTGGTTTTGATATCAAAGAAATAACATCCATGCGGAAGCCATCAATTCCTTTATCAACCCAGAAATTCATCATATCAAATACTGCTTGACGTACTTCAGGATTTACCCAATTCAAATCGGGCTGTCCTTCCACAAATAAATGTAAGTAATACTGCCCCGTTTTTTCGTCAAATTTCCATGCTGGCCCTGAAAAGAACGAGCCCCAATTATTTGGCTCACGTCCATCAACTGGATCACGCCAAATATAAAAATCACGTTTATCATTATCTTTTGAGGAACGACTTTCAATGAACCATTGGTGTTGGTCTGATGTGTGATTAACGACTAAGTCCATCAAAAGTTTAATGCCTTTGTCATGGGCTTTCTGAAGTAATCGATCAAAGTCTTGCATCGTACCAAATTTTGCATTAATATCTTCATAATCAGAAATATCATAGCCATTATCTTTGTCAGGTGAAGCATATATTGGATTTAACCAAATAACATCGGCACCTAATTTTTTAATGTAATCTAGTCTTTGCTCTATGCCTTGAAGATCTCCAATACCATCTCCATTTGCATCTTGAAATGATCGTGGATAAACCTGATAAACAACTGCCTTCTGCCACCATTTAATATCTTCTGTCATTTTTCATTCTCCTTTTTGTGTCACATCTACTTGTATTTTTTCTTCTTTAACAATCCAAATTAAACAACCACCAATCATCAGGAAAACACCTGCAATTGCTAACATGTGGGCCATTGATTTTCCAACAGCTGGGAAAATAGCGAAACTTGCTACTGAAGCAACGATTTGAGGAATACAGATAAAGCAATTAAACAAACCTAGATAAACACCATCATGTTTGCCATCTAACGCATTCGTCAGAATAGTAAATGGAATAGAAATCAATGCAATCCAACCAATACCAATCAGTATAAAGCCAATTAGCGATGATACATGAGTATGCCCATAAGCAACAATCATAAATCCTAAGCCACCAGTTATCAAACTTAAGAAAAACGTCATTTTTCTTGTTTTATCGTTTAATCTTTGAAACAAAATACCAACTACTATTGCAACAACTGAATACACTGCCTGCAAAATACCAAACCAGTTTCCTGCTTCTTGATACCCTGCAGATGCAGGATCTGAAACTCGCCAGATGTTTTCTGAAAGAGCACCGGTTGAATAAGTCCACATGTATGGAATACCAAACCAGACAAAGAATTCGACGATACCTAAGGTCCAAAACACTTTTGGTGCGTGTTTCAAAATATCAATGAATGATTCATGTTTCTTATCATCAGACTTAAAACCATGGTAATATGCTAAGGTTTCTGGGTCGTACTCTTTTACATTTATGATGGTAAAAATGGTTGACAATAACAATATTGCAGCCGCAACATAAAACGAAATTTTTACTGAATCAGGCACAACTCCACGTGCTGCAGTGTTGGCAACACCAAAAGAAGTTAAGATAAATGGAAAGACAAAGGCAATCACGCCACCTAAACTTCCCCATATATTTTGTAAACTCCATGCTTTGTCAGTTTGCTTTTCATTGACCATATCAGGAATAATCATCTTAAAAGGCTGCATTGAAACGTTTGAAGACAAGTCCATGAATAATACCGTTACCGCGCCAAACCACAAAGCCGTCATGGATCCATAACCAAAACCAAATGAACCTGTGTTAGGTAATAATAGTAAAACAATCAACGATACAAAACACCCAACAATGAGATAAGGCATTCGCCGACCCATTTTAGGTAACCATGTTTTGTCAGAAAACAGACCAATTAATGGCTGCGTAATCATACCTGCCAAAGGAGGTAAGATGAAAAAAAATCCTAATTTAGTCGGGTCGGAACCCAAGGTCTGGAATATTCTCCCCATATTACCAGTTTGAACTGAAAAGGCCACTTGAACACCTGCATAGCCAAAAGTCATTAAGAATAGCTGCATGCTAGTCAGCATCGGAAGCTGGCCTTTCTTATGTGCGTTCGTACTCATTATATTCACTCTCCTTAATTAAGTGATTCTACAAAAAATTCTAAACAAAGTAACCGCTTACATTTTACTGAAAAAATTAAAACTTATACACTTTTGATTCGTAAGGTCTGAGTGTATCGCCCTGATCATCTGAATAATTACTTATAATTAATTGTGCAGTTTGGCTTTGATCGTAATGACGTGTTTGCTTTTGATCAGTAAAGTTACTAATAATTAGCAATTGCATTTCATTGTCAATTCGCTTATAAGCATAGACCGATTCGTCTTCCAGATCCAACACTTCATACTTTCCAGTCGTGATAATTGATAGCTCTTGCCTTAACGCGATGAGTTTTTTGTAAAAATAAAAGATTGACTGCTGGTCAGCTAATGAATCTGCCACATTGATAGTCTGATAATTGGGATTAACACTTAACCATGGATGGCTTTCAGTGAATCCAGCATTTTTAGTGATATCCCATTGCATTGGTGTTCGTGCATTGTCTCTTGAAGAGTGATGAACATAGGACATCATTTTATCTGGAGTAACTCGTTTTTGTTGGACAACTAGGTCATGATATGCATTCAAAGTATCAATATCTTGGTAGTCTTTAATAGATGGTAAGTCAATATTGGTCATACCAATTTCTTCACCTTGATAAATATAAGGTGTTCCCTGCATGAAATGCAAAGTTGCGGCCAACATTTTTGCAGATAGCACACGATATTCATCTGAATCATTTCCAAATCGTGAAACTACTCTTGGTCGATCATGATTGTTCCAATAGAGACTGTTCCAAGCTTTACCATATAAATCATTTTGCCACCTAGATAAAATACGTTTTAAATCAACCAGATTGAAACGTTCATCGCTCCATTTACCTAATCCCTCATGACTGTTATCAACTTCAGTATGTTCAAATTGGAAGACCATCTGTAACTCATGTGAATCAAATCCAGCATATTTCATTGCATCTGTTGTTGATACGCCTGGCGTTTCACCAACAGTGATAATGTCATACTTTGATAACACCGTTTGATTCATTTCTTGTAAGTACTCATGAATATTGGGACCATTAGCAACAAAATTCATTGATGAACCATGGTTTTCTAAGGTAACATTGGGATCATTTGGTAAATCTGTTGGTTTTGCAATTAGGTTAATAACATCCATGCGGAAACCATCAACACCTTGATCTAACCACCATTTCATTGTATCGTAAATTTTTTGTCGCAAATCAGGATTATGCCAATTCAGATCTGGTTGTTTTTTTGAAAATAGGTGCAAATAATATTGTTGTGTCTTATTGTCAAATTCCCATGCTGATCCACCAAAATCTGACAGCCAATTATTAGGTTCATGCCCATCGACAGGATCACGCCAAATGTAATAATCACGATAAGGGGTATCTTTATTTTTACGGCTCTCTTTAAACCATTGATGTTCATCAGAAGTATGATTGACAACTAAATCCATCATAATTTTCAAGTCTAAATGATGCGCGACCTCAAACATTTCTTGAACATCTGCCATTGTGCCAAATTCTGGTAAAACTTTACGGTAATCACTGATGTCATAGCCATTATCATCGTTTGGTGACTGATAAATTGGGCTTAGCCAAATGACTTGAATGCCAAGGGTTTTCAAATAAGGCAACCGTTCAATAATGCCGCGTATGTCTCCGACACCATCTCCATTGCTATCTTGAAAGCTTCTGGGATAAATCTGATAGACAACGGCTTTTTGCCACCATTCTATTTTTTCCATGGTAACCTTCCTTGTTATTGTTTGCTTTTTTGAGTAAACGTTTACGCACTAAATATTGTAACCGCTTTCATATTGAAAGTCAACCTTTTTGGGTTATAATATTTAATATGGCTATTACTATTAAAGACATTGCAGATAAAGCTGGCCTTTCCCCGGCATCCGTCTCTCGAATTTTAACTAATCGAGGGCGTTTTAATGCGGATACAGCTAAACGAGTTCGTGAACTTGCAGCGTCAATGGGCTATCTGAAAAATCAATCAGCAGCTGATCTATCACAAAAACAAAGCCGCGTTATTGGCGTGTTAATACCAAACGAACATACTAATTTTGCTGATGAAATTATTAAAGGTATGCAGTCTAAAGCATATAAGCTTAATTACGAACTACTCATTGCCTTTGTCGACACGAACAAGGAGCAGCAGCTCCAAACTGTTCGTTCTTTATTGTCTCGAAAAGTATTGGCAATTGTCATGCTAGCGGTGGATCTTGATATTGATGACCCCGTCTTTAACTTGTTGACTAGTGCCGAGGTCCAACTTCTTAGTGTTTCGAATCAATTAAATAACAAAATCCCTTCCATTTCCTCTGATAATTATGAGATGATGCATCAAATTGTTGATCATCTTTACGAAAATGGTCACGAAAAAATTGCACTCATTGGTGCTTCTAATCCAAATTCAATTGTTGCCAAGTTACGAAGACAAGGATTTATTGATGCCCTTACAAAGCACGGTATCATATATCACCCCGATTTTATATGGGGAACAGAGAATAACTACCAAACTGGTATAGATGCTATCAAACATTTTGGCAAACCACTACCTTTTACAGCAGCAATTGGTTCTGCCGATATCACTAGCGTTGGTATACTTAATGGTGCTAAAGATGCTCAAATCGATGTCCCAAAAGATTTGTCTATTATAGCAATTGACGGCACCGAAGTCGCCCAAATAACACGCCCCATTCTTAGTGCTGCTAAGCAAGACTTTCAATTAATGGGACAGTTAGCTGTTTCGGCTCTAGACGAAAAAGAATTAACACCACATGCTGTTTTCTTTACCAAAACTCAAATCATACCGTCCGGTACAGTGACAACGCTTGAAAAAAATAATTAGTACAATAAAACACATTAAAGCCTACTTTTTCTGGCTTTAATGTGTTTCTTTTAGTCGAACTATATTTTTTACAAGTTAGATTAGATTTTTTAAAAAGTAACAACGATATCGCATGGACTACCATTGTTGTTTATAATTTGTAGGCAATCAGTAGCTTATAAAATTAAAATCACTACACTTATCTTCATTAGTCAAAATATCCAATTAAACAATTTCATCAATTTGCCAATAAAAAATGTTTACCGCTTAACGTTAGAAATAATGACTTCTTGCATTAAATTCATAAAATCAGTTTGCTCTTCTAGTAGCTTTTCGCTTTCAGCATGTTTTAACGTAAAAGAAATTGAGGTTAATGCTAAATCGGCATAAATTTCTGATAAGAAAGCAACTGAAAAACGATTGTTCATTTTTTGTTTTGATAAGAAAATGTGGGCATTATCGTATAATATTTTGTGAAAACGATCTTGGACACTGCGTGCATTGTGTTCAAGTGACATTAAAATCAATAAATCACTATCTTGATTAGCCATATCTTTAATAATTTTATTAAAAATTTCAAAGGTATTGTTCTGTTGTATTGCATCAAATCTTTGTCGTATTTCACGATCAAATGCCATCGCATATCCATCAACAATCTTATCAACAACATCAAACTTGTCAACATAGTGATCATAAAAAGTTGATTTACTAATTAATGCTTCATCGCATATTTTCTTGACAGTGATTTTTGACATACTCATGGTCGCCAACAACCGCATCATTGTTTCAGTAATCAATTTCTCTGTTTTGATAACTCTTTTGTCTTTTGACACAATGCTGCTCCTTCTATTTATATATACTAATAATATCATACTGTTTTCTTTTTTCAGTACGATATCGTTCTTTATTACCACTTTTGCCAGTTGTATTTTAACCTCATCATGTCAAAATATACTTAACAGAAGGAGGAACAGCATGTTTAAACAGTATGTTAAAAATGAACAATTCAATTTACAAATTAACCGATTCATCAACGATGAGTACGAAAATGATGAAAAGGTACAGGAAGATTTAAAAACTATTATTCCTCAGTTAAAAGATGAAGAATCATGGTTTAATGCATGGAACGACAAAGCTATAGAAAGAGAACAAGATAGTGATTTCTCTATCGCATCAACTTATTATCAAGCTTCTGAGTTTTATTTGTCACCTGAGGATCCTCGAGATGAAAATGCTTACCAAAAGTATCGTGAAAACTTTTATAAAGGTTTCAATGACTTTGAATACGAAAGGTATGAAGTCCCTTATGAAAATGGGTATCTACCAGTTGTAAAACTAGTTACACCAAATGCCACTAAGAATCTACTACTCTTTGCCGGATATGATTCCTATATGGAAGAAATGGTCAAAATGTCAAAATTTTTGAAAGGTATTGATTACAATATTTATGTGTTTGATGGGCCTGGTCAAGGAACTGCTTTGCGTCAAGGAATTCACTTGATACATAATTGGGAAAATCCAGTAAGTGTCATATTGGATTACTTCAACCTTAAAAGAGCTAGTGCAGTTGGTATGTCATTAGGTGGATATTTAGTGATGCGCGCCGCCGCATTTGAAAAACGATTGGATAAGGTTGTTGCATTTGACATTTTCTATAGTTTCTTTGATGCATTACGTATTCGAATGCCTTATGATCAAATTACTAAAATTGAACAATTACTAGCTGCAAAGGATGCTAACACAGTTAACCTAATGTTCAAAAGTATGATGGCCAATAATTTAGATCTTAACTGGAAAATCAATAAAGGTATGGAAAACGTCGGCGCCCAATCACCTTATGAATTATTACAACAGTTCCAAAAATATAATATGGAACCGATTATGCCACTTATTAATCAGGATGTTCTGTTACTAGCTGGCGAAAATGATCAATATGTGCCAAGTAGCCGCTTAGTAGAAATTGATAGCAAATTAATTAATGCTGCTTCCGTCAAGTCAATTATGTTTGATAAAGCATCGGGTGGTGATCAACATTGTCAGGCCGGTAATCGACAATTAGGATTTGATGCAATAAAAGAATTTTTATCAAGTAAATAACCAAATATAAAAAGCAGAAAAAATAATTTTTTTCTGCTTTTTATATACAATTTTTTAAACCATCAACTGTAACTCGATTCTATTTAATATACAAATCATTGCAATGTCATCTTTTTTAGAGGGTAAGCAAAATCAATTGGTATTATTACAGTAATAGTCAAACTTACGAAAATCTAGTTAGAAGTTAATTGAATTTTCGCTAATGATGCTAACATTTTTTCAAAGTAAAAAGCACAAGATCAGGCTGATCAATCATTAAATTATGTCCGGCCTTATTAACTAGAGCTCCTTCAGTAGATTCAGATAATTCAATCAATTTCAGCTGTTGTTCGTATCCAACAACTTGATCGTGACGCCCCACTAGAATACAAACTGCGGTTTTCGAGCTCAGATGATGTAACTCGTTTTCAAAGCTAAGTGAATAAGAATTATCTTGCAATTGACTCAAAAAGTTTTTATTAGCTTTTTGTAGTCCAGGAATGATTAAGTTTTGGTAATCATGCCAACTTCTTTGATTAAGCACAACATTCATCTTCTTAAAATCATCAAAATATTGACTATTTTTATCAGTGCCTATTTTTTCCTCAGAAATATTAATGTGTTTTCCAAGTATTCTTCTGTTCTTATCAGCATAAATTACCGGACAAGTCATAAAAAGAGAAAGTACTTGATCTTGAAAATGATAAGCCAGTGCTTGAGTCATATAGGCACCATATGAGTGTCCAAAAAGAATAAATTTTTTTTGCCCAATAATATTCATGATGAAGTTCTGTAAACTATCAAAGATGCTGTCAGCAGATGCAGATGACGTTGCAATAGAATACCCCATCCCCGGTAAATCAATATAAATACGCTTAAAACCGTCAAAATTCACTTGCGGTTCGAAGAAGGACATCGTTGATTCTCTGTCCAAATACAGCCCATGTAGGAATACTATAGGAATCCCCTCACCAATCACTTCATATGTTAAACCTTGAAATTCCATTTTCATTATTTTATGCTCCTTAATACTATAATACTATACCGTTTCTTTAATACCCCCGCATTTGTTAGGTTCATATCTACAATTTCAAATTTTTTGTTTTCTATGAAGACCGGGCAAATCTAACTTCTGATATACTACAAACAGAAGTTAGATTTACGGAGGACTGGTTTATGTTACGTTCTATTTTTTATTTCCTAAGCTTGCAGAAGTAACAATAATCCAAAATTTCAGTTGTGAACTTAATCCCTTATATTGGTATATTCGTCCACGCATAAGTCTCGTCGTTAGATAATTCAACATGAAATATCAAACTTATAATTACCTGGCTATTTTCAATCTATTTCTCAGATATGCCATGATGTTCAGTGCATGTTCTGTTAATAATTTCGCCAATGACCAATGAAAAAATGAATAAAGATGCAATATATCAAATACTTTAAAACTATTTTTTCGCCTTTCTAAGTGTTTTAAAAAGAATTTCAAACTGCCCTCGAAATGACATAGCTTGTTCAAATATGTCCTCACCGTCATTTAACATTTTAACTGTCACCCAACCCAAAGCCTCAGTGATTGAAACAGCTACGGAAGCATTTATTATAGCACCTGATACAGTGCCCACAGCCGGTATGAATTTAATAACATTTCCTACTGCGCTACGACCAAGACCTACCACTACAAGTTCCTTAGATAAACTTTTACCTAAACCTTCTGACCATGATTGCCCAAACAATTTATGCAATCGCGACATCATCGTTAATTGGATTGGTACAAGTAAGAACGCATCTGAAAAAGGAATTGGCGAGCAGCCTACAATTGCGGCACTCAACGATGCAGCATGAATAATTCTATGACACTTCTGAGCTGTTTTTTGATCAACTCCCGTCAAAAAAGTATCAAAAACTTGATCAAAATTCGATCGACTCTTAACTAATATTTTTTCTGCTCTGGATTTTGATGTTTCGTATGAATTTTGTATAATCTTTGAGGTTTTCTCAGGAAATCGTTGCAGTACTTCAGAAAAAAATGAATTGAATTCCTTGTCTTCTGAGCCTAAATCATCGTTTCTATTTTCAAATTGGTTTTTACTCATATTATTTAAGTCCTCTATCTTTATTATACCTTCATTTTAATTTTAATCGCATTTCAAAGTATATAAAAAACCTGACTTATTGCTAAAGTCAGGTTTTTATACTCGTAATTAAAACTTTTGTGCGAATGTAACAAATTGCTTTGCTGCATCTGCAAGGAAATTTTGCGTATCAACGTTAGTAATGTGCCCATTTTCATCGGCTAAGTTTTGAATATTACCAATATAAAGTTCTGGTTGCTGTAAAGTGGGCATATCCAAGAATACCAAAGATTGGCGTAGCACGTGATGAGCCAATACACCAGATGTCCCAGAAATCGATTGTGAAGCAACTAGCGCTGGTTTACCAGCCCATACGTTTTCACCCCAAGGTCGAGAAGCAACGTCTAGGGCATTTTTTAGAGCAGCTGAAATGCTGCGGTTATGCTCAGGTGTGACAAAGATAAATGCATCTTGCTCAGCAACTGCTGCACGGAATTTTGTAAATTCTTCAGGTGAATCGGCATCAGAATCTTGATTATAGAGTGGCAAATTACTGATGTTTAAGTAATTTACCTCAGCATCTTCAGGCAGGCCAGCAACAAGCGCATCAGCTACTCCCTTTGAAAATGAGTTTTCACGAATCGAACCAACAATAATACCAAATTTTGTCATTTATGTGACCTTCTTTCTAATTACTAAAAGTAAGTATACAATGAAAATTAACGGTTTGCAAGCCTCTATTGATATCTGTATATTTACTAACTAAGCTAATTTGAGTAAACCTTTTCAACGTGGCTTATAAACGAGTGGGTCAATTATTTGCTAGTTTAATAAACTTATTTACTTGGTCCACACTTACTCCAATCATAATAATTGCTCGCAATGGCAAATTTTCCATTAACTCTCGATTATTATCGGACGAACTAATACTCTCAATAGCTGTTTGCAAACCCGATGCCACGAGTGGTTCATGCAACCCATCTCGGTTAATAATTTCGCTAATATAGGTGTCTCCGCTGATTGGACGTTCATTTATCATACCCATTTCTAAAGAAATATTTTTTTCTAATCTAATGTCGCGCGAAGAACTACCTATTTTTATAATATAATCACCTTGGTCAACTTGCCAGGAACTTTTTTTCACGTTATACCAAGCAAAGCTCCTTCGATTTAAGGAAAATTCGACAGTCTTACTTTCTCCAGGATTAAGGGCAACTTTAATAAATGCTTTTAATTCTTGACGAGATTTTTCAACATGACTTGCGAGATTTTGAATATAAATTTGAGCAGTTTCCTTGCCGTATATTGGGCCCACATTGGTTATTTTGAGCTTTCCCGTGACATGGTTCTTCGTGTTAGCCACTATTTTCAAATCTTCATACTTAAAATTTGTATAACTTAATCCATGTCCAAACGGAAACGCAACTGCTTTCTTTTTTAAATCATAGTACCGATAACCAACAAATATCCCTTCATGATAGTTTTCTTCATCTACACTAGCATTAAACGTACCATACGCCGGTGTGTCTTCAATTTTTTCAGGAAAAGTTTCTGCTAATTTACCTGAAGGATTGGTTTGACCAGTCAAAATGTTCCATGTCGCCTCACCGACAGCTTCACCAG
Organism: Leuconostoc mesenteroides subsp. mesenteroides; assembly: GCA_009676745.1. NCBI lineage: Bacteria > Bacillati > Bacillota > Bacilli > Lactobacillales > Lactobacillaceae > Leuconostoc > Leuconostoc mesenteroides. The sequence continues at coordinate 1,339,340 of CP046062.1, read as the reverse complement.
CTAAATAAGTTGCTACGATTGCTTTGACCTTACTTCTCCAAGGTGTTGCGACCGCTGATCCATTTTGAAGAACAACAATGATATTAGGATTAATCGTTGCTAGTTTTTGAATTAACTTGACTTGATTTTCCGGTAAATCAATGCTTTTTTTGTCAAATCCCTCCGACTCATCTTGTTCTGGGACACCAGCAAAGAAAATGATTTTGTCACTCGACTCAGCAATAAATTCTGCTTGTTTTTCTAAATTTGGATTATCTTTTCCCGAAGATAAGTTGTACCCTGCAGTATAGGTAATATTATAATCACTGTTGCTGGCAACTTCATGTGGTGTAACAACTTTGTATGCATTTACATGTGAACTACCGCCGCCTTGATATCTTGGATTCTGGGCTAATTCACCAATTAATGCAATTTTTTCAGTTTGTTTAATTGGTAACATATCATCATCATTTTTAAGTAAAATAATACTATCCTCTGCTGCCTTTCGAGCAAACTCATGTTGCTTATTTTTATCATAATCCGTAATATCATCACCACTAAAACGGAATTTTTCAACTAATGCCAATACACGTAATACTGAGATGTCCAATTTTGATTCTTCTAGCTGACCATTTTGGACAGCAGATACAATACTATCAATCGAATATTCACCATTCCCAGGCATTTCTAAGTCTAGACCTGCTTTTAGGGAGGCAACATTATCAGCCACCGCTCCCCAATCTGACATAACAACGCCAGTATATCCCCATTCGTTTCGCAGTATTTCGGTTAACAAACGGTAATTTTGAGAATTGAGCACACCATTAATCGCGTTGTAAGAACACATTAATGTTGCTGGATGTGACTCTTTAACAATTTTTTCAAAAGCCAGTAAGTATATTTCACGCAAAGTACGTTCATCAACATTTGAGGAAGAGGTAAAACGTTGGTCTTCACGATTATTGGCTGCAAAGTGCTTGACACTTACGCCAACGCCTTGCGACTGAACCCCCTTCACATAAGCGTTTCCTAGTTCACCAGTAAGATATGGATCTTCGGAAAAATATTCAAAATTTCTTCCTGCTAATGGGGAACGCTTAATATTAATGCCGGGTCCCAGCAAAACTGAAACATTTTCGGCTTTAGAAGCTTGACCAAGATTTTGACCTAATTCATAAAGCATGTCCATATCAAATGAGCTAGCCATCAATGCTGAACTTGGAAAAGCAATAGCTTCAACACTTTGATTCAAGCCTAATGCATCTGAACTACTTGCCTGTTTTCGCAATCCCGAAGGACCATCTGTAAGCATGATTTTTGGTATGTCATTTTCATGGTTTTCTGCTGTAAACCAAAAATCTTTTCCTGTTACTAATTCCGCTTTTTCACGAACAGTTAGCCCTTGTACAAAGGATATATCAAATTTTGTGTCCATACTTACAACTCCTTTTTGTTTTTACTACAATCATTCATTTCGTATTAAGAATAAAAATACATCTATACCAAAATTATATCATTTATTGTTAGCGCTTACATAATTCGTGACTTAGTACCTGCGTGTCCAAGCGAAAAAGACTAGCCAAAAAAGACTAAGTTCTTAAAGGTATTATTTAGATTGGTTGGCTTCAATAATGTCATGAAGTTGTTGAAAGTCTTTTTTCACATTATAGTCATGACAAGTTTGCTTCATCAGTTCCCTCAGCTTACTTTTAATTCGGTCGATATCAGTCTCATCGGTGTAATCAATCCAATTCACATGTTCTAACCAATCGAAGTAAGCGTGCTTACCTTTTCCATAACTATTTCCAAAGAGCAAACAAGGTGTACCAGTGAGAACGGAGAAAACCATAGCATGCCAACGATCTGTGATAATAATCTCTTGGTGTGAAAATAATTCTAGCTGTTGTTCAAATAAAGTTTCGCGTGTGATTGGCGTGATTTCTTTTGGTTCATCTAGCACGGTGTCAACACGTTCCACTGGTCTACCGCTACTGAGTACTTTTTTTATTTTATTAATAGTAGTCTGCTTAACCACTTTCTCTGAATCATGGCGCAAAACAAACAAAGCCCCGCTACGTTCAAACTTCCAGTCTACTGAATTCATATATAATACCATGTCTGGCGTGAAAATAACTTTATTGTCAAAAGTCGTAAGCATACGATGAAAGCTTTGTGCATCGCGCGCTACAAGAACAAGGTTTGAATTCTTGCTATAAGCTTCCTGGCTTTTTTTCTTTTCAATCTCACCATCCTCATTATCCTCAAAATGGATTGATTGGGGAAATGAAATCGTAAGGTTGTCAACAAATGTCGAAAAGACTTTGCGCCTTGCCGCTTCGTGATTGTGATACAAATTACCCATATTACCACCACCAGTAAACGCAATCACATCATCTTTGTGCAAATTCTCCTGGACGACAGGTATCGCTTCATCAGCGTCTTCCTCAATAATCTCGATATATTGATAGTTTGGAAACTCGTTCTCAATATATTTTCTTTCGGCCAATGAGACTGCCTGATCACCCATATTTGTATAACTTGGTACACCAAACATATAAAACCTGGGTCGACTAGTTTGTGGAATCTTATGTACAACCGCTGTCGTATCAATATAAAAATTAGCCATTAACTACACTCCTTTTTTGTAGGCTATGATAGACTAGCTGCATCATAAGCCTTTGACATTTTTTTACTATTGACAAATAGACTTGCTAATAAGATACTTAATCCATTTGACATAGCAAAAACGAAGAATACCAGCGCTGTTCCAAGAATGGCAACTAACTGCGGATAAATCAAACTAATGATGAAATTTGTTATCCAAGTTGTTGCAGTTGCCACGGACATAAATTGCGCCTTAACATTTCCAGGAAACATTTCGGCTAACAAGAGCCATGTAACAGGACTTACAATGCCTTGATGATTAGCCAAAAACAACATTAAACTAACAAGCACCAAAGTATTAGTTACTCCTTGAGAAAAGATATTAGATTTCATAATCGTTCCAAGTAGTGACATGAAAACGACGTTACCAATCAAGCCAATAACCAATATCCGATGATGATTGGTATGTTCTATCAATCGTGTACCAAATATACTAGCAATAACAGAAACGACACCAATTAGCACGTTGGCATACAAGGAACCACTTTCGCCCATACCAACCTTTTCAAGTAAGATTGTACCGTAGTACATTACGGTATTTACACCTGATATTTGCTGAATCAACGCAATCACAATTCCGGTCAATAACAAATAAAATAAATTCTTATTTTTTAATGCTGTTGACCAATTAAATTCATCATCACTTTGCTTACCTTGAGATTTGATGAGCTGGTTAGTATTTTCAAATCCTAAGCGGCGGAATATTTTTCGTGCTCGATTAAAACGATGTTTTAAAAGTAACCATTGCGGACTACCACTAATTCGAAATGAGTTAACCCACAAAATAATTGACGGAATTGCACCTGAAATTACCATAACACGCCAAATCGGACCCCAATGTCCCCAAATATTGCCTAATATTGCATTTACAATGAAAGCACACAACTGACCAAGTACAATAAAAATAGCATTTTTATTAACATTAGCACTTCTTAAATTTTCCGGTGAAATTTCTGCTAAATACATCGGTGACAAACTTGATGCAGCACCAACTGCTAACCCTAATACAAATCGAAAAAGTGACATAAACCAGAAATTCATAGCAACAGCACACAACACCGTAGTTATTGTAAATACGACTGCAATGATTCGTAGTGTTTTACGGCGACCAATGCTATCAGCAACTCGGCCACAGCCGAGTGCCCCAAAACAAGCACCAATAACAAGTGAACTAGACACAACGCCTTGTAAGGTTGGCGTCAAATTCAGTTGATCCGGACGACTCATAAATGCCAGTGCACCATTAATCACACCGGTATCATAGCCAAATAGAAAACCACCTAATGATATAACATAAACACAGTAATGCAAAAAATTTAGTTTAACTTTTTTTGATTTAGTTTTCATATTTTTCAACATTCCTTTATAAAAATTTTAAAAATGAGAAAACCATCAATCACTTAAACAAATTCTTCATATTCGTTTGGATCTTGGTCATCCACACGCCCGTCTTTACGTTTTAAATCGGATATTTGACTAACCTCAGTCTCTGTCAGTCTGAAATCAAAAATATCTAAGTTATGCCACTGGTGCTGAGGAGTGGTGGCTTTAGCAACTGGTAAAATACCACGTTGTATATGCCATCTCAAAATAATTTGACCAGCGTTTTTATCATATTTTTCGGCTAGTTTTAAAATTAATGGTTCTGTTAATTCACTACTGCCTCGTCCTAATGGGCTCCAAGCCTCAGTTACAATACCATACTCTTGATTAGTAGCCACCAATGATTCCTGCGGCCAATATGGATGAATTTCATTTTGGTTAACAGCAGGTGTAATTCCCGTTGCTGAAATAATCTTATCCAGATGTTCCTTTTCAAAGTTGGACACCCCAATCGAACGAACCAATCCACGCCTTTGTGCCTCAATCAATGCTTGCCAAGCCTCTACATAATGATCTCGTTTAGGAAGTGGCCAATGAATCAAATAAAGATCCAAATAGTCTAAGCCTAGGCGAAGCAACGATTCCTCAATAATCTTCAAAGCATCGTCGAAATGGTGATATTTGCCAGGCAGTTTTGTCGTTACATAAAATTGCGAACGTGGCACACCGGAACGACGAATAGCTTCTCCAACCGCACCTTCACTATCATAATTGGTAGACGTGTCCAGTAATCTGTAACCGTTCTGTATAGCATTTAAAATTTGGTCAACACCTTGATAACCTCGGATTTGAAAAGTCCCTAAGCCTATTTTTGGTAAGTGATGCCCATCATTTAGTTCATATAACTCATTCAAACTCATTAAAAAGCTCCTATTCTACCGTAAAAAGGTTTATAAAAAAGCCTAATTTGTTAATCAACAAATTTAAGCTTTAATGGCAATACTGATAAAATCCTTAATCAGCTTTCTTATAATCAGCGTTTTTGGGATTATGTTCATACAGATTCGTATTTTCGGCAGTTGACTCAGGATCAATCTTTTCTTGTTGATCCTTAACTTGTTCTTCTTTATTTTTGTTTTCTGTCATGATAAGTTTCTCCTATACCTACTTTCTGTGTAACACAGTTAATGATAGTTTTACACAGTGAGCTTTTGTAAATTACTTATTTGTACGACTAGTAATCCAAGATACGACTAATACTAATACAACTGCACCAATAATTGAAGGAACAAGTGCCATTCCCGCTAAGCTTGGTCCCCATGATCCAAGAAGACTTTCACCCAACCAAGAACCAATTAAACCAGCAATGATGTTACTAATCCAGCCCATAGCTGCACCACGGCTTGTAATTGCACCTGCAATAGCACCGATAATTGCACCTACAATAAGTGTCCAAATTAATCCCATAATGATATTTCTCCTTCCGATTCTCTATCAGAACCTAAGTCCAGACTACCACTGTCATATTTTTTCCGCAAATATTTAGCTTGTTGTCTCATCATATTCTCTTAGAGCTAAAAAGCACAACGTTTTTACTGTTGTGCTTTGAACTGCTACCATAAATTACAAGTATCAATACTTTTTACTTAACACGATTATCATTATCGCTGACTACTTGAGAAGTTGTTTTTTTCACGGCATCAACACCCTCTGAAGTCTTTTGCTTGATTGTGCTGCCAGCGTCTGTTACGCGATCTTGTAAACTAGTTTGTGATTCGTCAAATTCTTTGTGTGTTTGAATATCAACTACTTCAACATTCAACTCAACTAGCGTCAAACTCGTTGTTTCTCGTACCTGCTTTGTGATTACTTCTGTTAATTGCTTATAAATATCATGTGCATTATGTCCATATTCCATGATAATATCTAAATCAACAGCAACCTGTTCTTTGCCGACTTCAACACCAATGCCATCAGTAGGGTTATCAGTATTAACAATTTTATTTTTAATATTTGCGACAAAACCACCGTCAACACCTAGCAGCCCTTTCACATTTTCAATTGCATAGCCCACTACCTTTTGAATCACTTTGTCATCAAACGTTAATTCACCTTTAGGTTGACGATTCTCTGTTGTGGTGTTTTGTGTAGTTGCTTTTTCTGTAGTCATAATTAAATCCTTTCTATATCTAAATAATTAATTTTTACGCGTAAATATTTTAGAGACAATTGATAAATCGACATCATACGCTTCGAGCAAGTAGCCGATCCAACCTGCTAATAGGGTAACAACTATAATTAAAATCGTCTTCCAAAATCCTACAGTTACTAATAAAGTTGACAGAATGAAACCCGCAAGACCACCAACCCAAATATTAATTGATTTTTTGTCTTTCATTGTATCCGCACTCCTTTTTATATCACACGAGTGATTTTACGCTTTGAGTTTGATTTCTGATTTACTTTGATATCAACTTTAATGGGAATTCGATTTATGCCAGCGAGTAAATTATTCAGGCTTTTCGTTAAATCGTTTGAAATACGTGGTAACTCTTCAACCGTCGTCTGTTTATACACTGAATCAGCAACAATATAAAATTTTCGTTGACGACGAGTATTTTTCAATTTCACTTTAATATTCGATAAATCTTCGCCCGAGAGTTTTGTTTGAATAAACTGGTTGATGCCATGATTACTCAAAGCAAGACGTCCCTCTTTTGTTTGCTTTAAAGGAATATCTGGTAATTCTACTGGCCACAGTAGTATGAGTAAAAATACAAGAACGGTCAGTGCCAGTAGTACAAGACCGTAGTAATAAATGAAAGATTCACTTTTAAAGTCCAAATGTATATTAAACGCTGCTAAAAATTGAAATATTTCATCAATTATTTTTGGCCATATTAACAAACAAAGCCCAATTAAATATCCGAGGCTGAAAATACTCAGAATTATTTTTTTACTTTTCTTCATATCATACCTCTCTATTACCTTATGCTACTGTTTTGCTCGTATCCCAAACACCATTGACACGACTAATACAAGAATCACAGCCCCGATTATTGAAGGAATGATTGCCATTCCCGCCAAACTAGGCCCCCATTGCCCTAACAAAGCCTGACCAATAGCCGATCCGATTAGACCAGCAATAATATTGCTAATCCACCCCATTGACTCACCACGATTTGTAATGGCGCCTGCAATGGCACCGATAATTGCACCTACAATTAATGACCAAATCATAATCTTTCCTCCATTCTTTTTCCTATGAATTATGGTAGCTAACTCACTAGGCCAAATATAGCACTAATAAAAAGTGTTTACAAAAATAACGCTTACCCCTTTACAAAAGAAGAGATTTGTGGTTTTTGGTAAAGATTAAAAAATAACGACATTTTCTCATTAATAAATTACTGTCGTTATTATTTTTGAATGATTTAATTGTGAATTTCTTCTTCCAAACGATCCCCAGCTTTATCGATACCTTTTGCTGCAAATATGGTCCCGCCAACTACTATACCACCAAGAATTAATGTTGATGCCAACAATACCTTCAATACACTTTTTAACATAGTTTTTCTCCTTTATGCTTAACATGAAAATTGATTAATCTTCGTTTGTTTTCTTCCAATTTCTGACAAAATAATAGAAACTGAATAATAATTGAGACAACGCCAAAAGCATCGACAGTTTATCCCAAAAACTGAATCTTTTATTTTTTTTATCCATCTTTTCTTCACTTTCTTCGTTAATCAAATAACACTGCTTAGTTAATATCAACGAAATTCAAAGAAACTCATGATTTACTTTAAACCACCAGTAACATTGATTGACTCGCCCGTTACATAGCTAGATTCATCTGAAGCCAAAAAAACATAAGCACCGGCTAATTCTGCTGGTTGACCAGCCCTACCAATAGGTGTCGATTGACCAAATGTCGGAATATTTTCCGGTAACTGTCCACCAATAATCTGCAAAGGTGTCCAAATAGGACCAGGTGCCACACTATTCACACGAATTCCCCGATTAGCTAATTGTTTAGCCAAACTCATCGTCATATTTTTGATAGCAGCTTTTGTACCTGCATAATCCACAAGAAATGACGATGGTTGCTCCGCCTGAATAGAGTTCGTTGTTATAATACTACTACCCGGTTGCATATGTGGCAAAGCTGCCTTCACAAGCCAAATAATACTAAAAACATTTGTTGCATAAGTATCAGTTATTTGTTCTGTCGACAAATTTGCAATATCAACTTCCGCTTGTTGTTTACCAGCTACCAATGTCAAGATACTCAAATCACCAAAAAATGAAACTGTTTCTTCAATCAACTTTTGGCTGAATGTTTCATTCTTTAAATCACCCGGCACTAGTTTGATTTTACGACCTATTGCTTCAACAATGCCTCTAACTTCTTGTGCATCGGCCTCTTCTTCAGGAAGATAATTTAACACAATATCAGCACCTTCATGTGCATACGCTATCGCCACAGATCTGCCGATTCCTGAGTCACCACCGGTTATTAGTGCTTTCTTATGTTTTAGTCGGTCATGCCCTACATAGGTTGTTGCACCATCATCCGGTGTTGGCGACATCTTGCTTTGTAATCCTGGTTCAGGTTGACTCTGTTTTGGAAAATTCTGCTTGCCATATTTTCCATTTATGTTTGTCATAAAATTCCTCCCTTTTTCATACAATACACAGCATACTGTTAACATACACTAAGAACATGTACATTGTTTAGCAAACATTTCGTTTGTTACGCTTACTATATCATTAGTAGCGAGCGGTTACAAAAAATCAGCCTAGGTACTTGAAAATACAATTTGCTAGTACTTGATGAAGAAAATCAAAAAAGGAAGTATGATTTAAAAATCACACTTCCTTTCTCAATATTATAAGAAATCCTTATTGATTAATTTATTATAAAATCAGTATTTTTTTCTCCGATTTTAAAATACTGACCTGTATTCCAATCTTTCAAGACGTATCCCATACCATTCCCTAATACATTAGTACCATTCATATATTTAGCTGACCATTGTTTAATGGCTTCACTACTTGGCATATCTTTTCGTGTGTTTTGCGATAATGTGTAATATGGATTTGATCCGTCATTTGAATAGTTTTTAACCCAATAGTCATATGTCTTAGCTTCGAATAGATCGGGGTACTCCTGCTTCAATTCATTCAGGTATTCACCACCATATTGAGCTTGATATTTACCACCACCGACACTATTAACCGCATAGAGTTGTGTACCGAATCCAGTTGGTACATCATTTCCATAAACACCGGAACGTGAAGCTGATACGACTTCTTGTCCAGACAAATTATAAACCTGGTTATCAACTACATCAGCCATAACCTGCATGTTTGATTGATGCAGTGCTTTAATTGCAGCACGCAAATCTTTATCTGTACCATACTTAGTTGGCGTTTCAAACCCTAAATCATAACGATCAGTAAATGCATAACCATTATCAATAGTTGAATCTAAGAACGTGTGGTCTCCGCTTGAACGATACTGCGGTGCCATTTCGAAACTTGTTATTCCCCACTTTTCAAATAAATTAGCATTTTTGGCAATTACTACGTTAGTCAGTTCATCCTTAGTAGTTGCTTTAGGCTGAAAATTAGAAAAACCTTCGTAAATCAAGTTTGAATCTAATGCCGCATTAGAATGCAGTACTTTACCATCGGTATTTGAATCTGTTGATGCTGTTGTTCGAGCATCTTGATTATCACTAGCTCCTACGGGTACCCAAACTGCTAAGTAACCTGATACTTGTGGATTAGAAAATCCTTGTACACTAGTATAATCTTGGCCAGCAATTTCCTTATTTGAGAACGTCAACGTACCCCGGTCATCTGTCCAGACTGTTGGTGCATCATTATCATGATCAAATGTAACAATACCATCACTAGTCGTTAACAATGCAGCTCGATACTTTTGGTTTTTATGAGCAGCACCCATTTCTAAAGTAACCGTATCTGAATCATTTAGTGTTAATGATGAATCATTGCCCACCAGCACACCAACACCCTCCGTACGTGTTTCATCCGTACCAAGATCACTAGCTGTCATTGCGTCTTTACCAAAACGAACACTTTTCAGCAAACCATGTTCATCTACATCCATGGTTTGTCCACCACTTACATAATGCTTTCTAGTATTCATCAACGAAACGATGGCATCATAATAAATACTTTGCTTTGCCATATACTGACCATCGTCTTGATACATATCACCATAATAAATTCGTGGAACGGTGTCCTTATTGGTGAGCATCAAAGCATAGATACTAGGTAAGTTATAAATGTTATACTTTTTGTCCGTTGAACGTTGATCTTGATAATAAGCTGCTAATCCTTCTTTCAATTGCTCATCAGTGAAATTAGTCCAATCTGCACCAGTTGTGTCAGTGATTGCAGCACCAACTTTTTCCTGGATTCCCTTATCATGAGCGTGAATAATTGAATAATTTGGCGTTGCATCGTTTTCTGTTGCATTGTTAGCATGATCAGCTATAATCTGTCCACCATCGATGTCTTGCAACATGTTAGTCAATGCATGATTATTTCCTGGTTTATTTGCTAAAGATAACGTAGCTGCTTCTCTGAAGTTAGATTCAATCAAAGCATCACTCTTAATTGTAGAGGTACCAGCATCTAATCCTGCCTCAACTAGTGAAATATGTTTGTTAGCCTTATCTTCACTTGTATCAACTTTATAAGCATCACGTAAGTAATCGTACGTTCTTTGAATAGTATCGTTATGAATAAAATCAACAGCATCAATACGAATACTATCAAAGTTGGCATCAGCATCATTAGCCGTAATTGTGCCAAAGTTCATTAAATAATGTAACCAATTCAAGTTTTCAGCTTGAACCACTGGGTTAGAGTTATCAACGTCATTAGCAAGCAAGAAGTCTAATGTATTACCTGATTCACGATAATCTGAGTTCGTTGTTGGCGTTAATTCACTGTTGCCATATTTCAGATAACCACCTTGGAACCATGCATCCCCTTGAGCTTGATATTCAGAATCTTTATTCCAAATGAATTGCTGTTTCACAAATGAAGGTGTCTATTCATGAGCTTTAAACAACATATCATTTAACCAATCTGTACTTTTTTCTTTTGAAATACGCTTTTCAATGGCAGCTTGCACTTTTTGCGCTGCAACATTTAAATCATATTGATCAGATTGTAGATTGAATTGACTAGTTGTCTCTAGCAAACCATTTTGCTTCATAAGATTTAAATAATTGACTTGAACATCTTTATTTGGCCACCAAACTGTTATTAGTGGTCGCATGTCGTTGGTTGAAGAAGGAACCCACGTCTGTCCGTTTTCCAATATATCTTTGGGACGGTACCAAGTATCAGCTGTCAAAAAGCCATCTATTGTATTCTTGAAACTAAAACTATCATTGCTATAAGCAGCACTGTGTTTGGTCATTTCGTTGGTTGACATGGTTGCGGTATTTGTAAACAAATATTGGCCATTACCATCTTTATCAAAGTAATATGTCACACCATCAACTATTACCTGCTCATCCTTGACTTGACTACCATCACTGGGATTGAAATATTGTAATTGATTATCAATTTGTGCTAATCCTGTAACTTGGTTATTTTGCTCATCAACGTATGTTACCTTATTGCCATCGGTCACATAATTTCCGGTTGCGTAAGATTGTTGAATTTTACTGACTAGGTTACCCGCTGCTGGTTCAAAATAATAAAGATTACCATCGTAGTTCGCAGTACCGCCTTTTAATTGTGCACCGGTGCTTAGATCAAAATATTGCAAATGGCCTTTAATATTTTGCAGACCTTTCAAAATTTGATCATTTGCACCGCGGTAAATCCATGCAGATGATTTATCACTCAATTGGATAGTACCATAATGTCCTGATGTAACTTCGGAAACTATCTGACCATCACCCTGGTCCTTAGTGAAGTAGTAGGTATTACTACCAATGGTCACAAAATCACCTTTAGTCTGCACACCAGTGGTCAAATCAAAATAACGTAATTGACCTTCGTTATTTGTATATAACCCTTTTACTTTTTTATCGTTGACTTGGTAATACCAATTTTGATTCTCATCAGTTGTGTATTGTCCATTGATGGGTAACGCCGGAATAAAATTTAAGGTCTGTCTCTCCCCACTGTCTTTATCAAAAGTATAGAGAACGCCATCAATTGTTCGTTTGTCACCTTTCACTTGATAACCAGATGGATCAAAAAATAAATTTTGCTTACCAATGCGCTGTTCTCCAGTCACAGCAACACCGTTGGCATCAAAGTAAGCCCATACACCACTAGCAACTTGTTCAAATCTATTTGTAATTAGCTCACCAGAATCAGGATCATAAAAGTGCATTTCACCTGATGAATCAATGTTTGCTTCACCCTTAACTTGTTTGCCATCTGTCTTGAAGTATAGATTTTGGCCGTTAATTTTTTGGGCCCCTATTACAGCATTTCCTTGGTTATCTAAGTACATCCATGAACCGTCTGGTAATTCACCAAAATCATTTTTTAGTTTTTCCCCGCTCGTACCTGTGTAATAATTTATTGTGCCATCGTCATTAATTACTTTGTCGTTCTTAATTTGTTTACCGTTATTGTCGAAGTATAATTCCTGACCGTTAATATTTTGCACACCTGTAGCAGCAACACCGTCATCATCTAAATACATCCATGAGCCATCTGGCAATTCTTCGAATCGACATACTACTTGTTTACCATCAGAACCAAAATAATATATCTTATCATCGATTTTTTGAACACCAACTGATGAAACACCTTTATCATCAAGATAAATCGTTGATCCATCATCCAATTTAACTAATGAATTTTTAATTTGCTTTCCATCATCATCAAAGTAGAGTGACTGACCATCAATCGTTTGCTGTCCCGTCAAAGGATTGCCATCATTATCTAGATACATCCATGAACTGTCCGGCAATTTTGCCCATGAATTAGTAACCATCATTCCTGTGTTACTGTCATAATAATGCATGTTTCCTTGTTCATCTGCAGCAACATCACCTTTGACTTGCTTTCCATCTAAGTCGAAATACAATTTTTGTCCGTCGATTACCTGTGCACCAGTCACTGGAAGACCTTTATCATTCAAATATAGCCATGAACCATCAGATAACTTCTTGAATGTATTTTTAAGTTGGATACCATTACTATTGAAATATAGTTTTTGACCGGCAATCACTTGCTCTCCTGTAACGGCATTACCCTTGTCGTTTAGGTATAACCATGAACCATTATTCGTTTCACCCCATGAATTCACAACCATATTTCCTGTACTGCGGTCATAATAATGTATGTTTCCACTGTTATCGGTAACAGCTTCCCCTTTTACTTGAATACCGTCTTCATTGAAGTAAAGATTCTGACCGTTAACGTTTTGTTGTCCCGTGACCGCTATACCGTTATCATTCAAGTATAACCATGAACCATCGCTTATCTTACCCCAGGAATTTATAACCATGTTTCCTGTCTTACCATCAAAATAACGGACATTTCCATTATTATCTTTAATGGCAACACCTTTAAGTTGCACACCATTGGCATCAAAGTATTGTTGATTAATCGCTCCATCGTCTGCAGTAATTGCTGTTAAACCAATGGCCATTCGTCCATCTGAAAAGAAATAACGCCATTTGTTATCTGATCCTTGATAATACTGATTAGAGATTTGACGACCATCACTATTATAGTAATATTCATTGGTCCCATCGAACAAGTAAGCATCTTGTAACTCTACACCATTGGGTAGGAAATAATATTTTTTGCCATTAATCTCTTGTCCACCAACAACCATATAACCATCATTATCAAAATAATACCAATTGTCATTATCTTGGATAAATGTGTTTTTTGCTTGGTAACCGCTCGTAGAATAAAACTCAGTCTTGCCATTAGCAACGGTTGTAAACCCTGTACTTGTCTTTTCACCTAACAGTTGCTTAGGTAAGAATTCACTACCACTTGATACGTTGAAGTATTGATTTGTTGACCAATCCTTGAGCACAAACCATGCACCACGTCCTTGAATATTTGAGCCATTAAAATACTTAGCTGACCATTCAGTGATTTTAATATCAGGGTTCATTGCTTCACCTGTGGAAATTTGTTTTGTTTCAAACAGCTCAGGATAATCTTGTTTTAATTTATCTAAGAAAGCACCACCATACATTGCTTGGTACTCTCCGCCACCAACAGTACGAGAATCATATAGCGTATTATTAATAACTGAATTTTCATTCAATTTTCCCGAACCATTTGTTCGACTGGCTGTCACGATTTCTTCACCAGGCAAATTATAAATTTGGTCTGGAACCCAATCATTAATGGCCTGAATACCTTGAGCGTGTAATGCTCTTAAAGCATCTAATAGTTGATCTACTGTACCATACTTGGTAGGCGTGTTATAACCGATGTCGTAACGATCCGTGAAGGCATAGCCATTTTGAATAACTGAATCTAAGAAGCTGTTATCCGTACTTGAACGGTATTGTGGTGCCAATTCAAAACTTGTTATTCCAAGACTCTTGAATAATTGTGCGTTTTCGGCAATTTTGACATTGGTATACTCGTCAGCTTGCGTTGGCATAGCTTGGAAGTTTGAAAAGCCTTCATATATAACTTGAGAATCTAAGGCACTATTTGAATGATAGGTATGACCATCTGTTGATACTGTTGTACTACTTTCTGTTCTGGCATCTTGGGTATCGCTTGCACCGACCGGCACCCAAGCTGCCAAATAACCAGAAACTTGAGCATCACTCACACCATAAACCATATCAGATTTAAAAATCAAACGGCCTTGGTCATCTGTATACGACACTGGTGCCTCGTCGTCGCTATTATAAATTTTCAAACCTTCTTTGGTACTTAACATTAATGCGCGATAAGCTTGGTTTTTGTGTGCAGTACCCATATCAAGGACAATCTGCTCATCATTATTAAGCTTTAAATCAGTTTTATTGCCGACAATCAGCCCAATACCTTGGGTACGTGTTTCAGTAGTACCAGTGTCCGTTGCTGTCATGGCGCCTTTTCCATAGCGGACAGATGTCACAAGACCTTGGTTATCATGAAGGTAAGTCATTTTCATCGATTGACCACCTGAAACATATTTCACTCGCGATTGAAGCAACGAAGTAATCGCATCATAATATGGTGATTTCGCAGACATATATTGTCCATCATCCGTAAACAAATCACCATAGTATACACGAGGAATGGTATCTTTGTTAGTTAGCATCAATGCATATGATGAAGGTATATTATATGCGGTATACTCTTTATCAGCTTTCAATTCATCAGCATTATATATTTCGAATGCTTTGGCGATTTCATCTGTTGAGACAGTTAATCCATCGGAATTAGGATTAATTTTATCTTTAACAATTTGAGCAATAACCGTCTGTACTTCACTATCATGTGCGCGAATAAATGAATAGTTCGGTTGGGCCTCATTTTCTGTGCTATCAGTTGCTCGATTTACGAGGCTTGTTGAAATGGTTGGTTCCAAACCACTACGGGCATTAGTTGGCATATTCAATGAATATTTCAATGCCAAATGTATTGGAAAATCCATTGTTAATTGATTATTCCCATGTGCTTTTACATATGCTGGGTCATTGTTGTCCCAGTCTTCTAAGATAGACAAGTGACTATTTGCATTAGCGTCACTTTGATTTGTACCATAGGCTGCTTTAAAATAGTCTCCAGCAATTTGTAACAAATCAGCATTAACATTATCAACAGCGTCAACTCGGTAACCATCAAAATTTGCTGTTGGATCATTTTGGACAATGCTACCGATGTTCATCATGTAGTATAACCAATTTAATTGTTCCGCTTGAACAATTGGGTTAGAATTATCAACGTCGTTGGCCAACAGCATTTCATAACCACCTTGATTATTATCTGTTGTGATTTGACCTTTTTGGTTAGTTGGTGTGCGATTTAATAAACGATAATCGGAATTGGCATTTGGTGTCAAATCACTATTAACATATAAGAGCGCACCACCTTGCAAATGATCTGTTCCCTTAGACTCACTACTAATATTCCAATTCGATTGTGAATCAACCATTTTGTTCATATCGGTCTTGAGCCAGTCAGTACTACCCAATAAACCAATTTTTTCTTCAATGTTTTTTTGAACAGTCATAGCTGTATCTGTCAAACTGTCCATACTATCACTATTTGATAACACAACATCATCTGACAATAATCCTGCAGATTGCATATACTTTAAGTATGAAACTTGGGTATCTTTGTCCGGCCACCAAGACATCAATAATGGTCGAAAATCGTTTGCTGTTGAAGCCGTCCAAGTTGTACCATTTTTCAATATATCCTTAGGTCGGTACCAACTATTAGCCGTTAGATAACCATTAACTTGTGTAAAACTATCTGAAGATAATGAATATGCAGCATTATGCTCATTTCCTATATTGACCAAACCATCAGTATATTGACCACTATTTGGTGTCAAAGCACCAGTATCTTTGTCAAAATATAATACTTGACCATCAACAATAGCCGTAAAATTTTTCTTAGGTTGACCATCATCACCTATGAAATAAGTTTTACCATCAATTTGTTTAATGCTTTTTGCTTTTTCTGAAGTTGTGGCTGGTTTGCCCGTTACTTTATTTGTTGTTGTTGGTGTATCGGCTACCGCCGGCTTTTTGTCAGCTACTTTATATGTTGTCGCCTTTGTATCAGCTACTTTTTCTGTTGCAACTGGTGTGTCGGCTGCTTTTTCTGTTACAACTGGCGTATCGGCCACTTTTTCTGTTGTGGCTGGTGTGTCGGCTGCTTTTTCTGTTGTGGCTGGTGTGTCGACTGCTTTATCTGTTGCAACTGGCGTATCGGCCACTTTTTCTGTTGTGGCTGGTGTGTCAACTGCTTTATCTGTTGCAACTGGCGTATCGGCCACTTTTTCTGTTATGGCTGGTGTGTCGGCTACTTTTTCTGTTGCAACTGGTGTATCGGCCACTTTTTCTGTTGTGGCTGGTGTGTCAACTGCTTTATCTGTTGCAACTGGCGTATCGGCCACTTTTTCTGTTGTGGCTGGTGTGTCAACTGCTTTATCTGTTGCAACTGGCGTATCGGCCACTTTTTCTGTTATGGCTGGTGTGTCGGCTACTTTTTCTGTTGCAACTGGTGTATCGGCCACTTTTTCTGTTGTGGCTGGTGTGTCGGCTACTTTGTCCGTTACAATTGGCGCGTCGGCCACTGTATGCGTTGCTTGTGATACTGTAACATCAGTGCTATCAGCGCTGATGTTAGTTGTGGAAACGCCAAAAATGATAGCAGAAAAAATACCAGCTGTCACTAACATTTTTCCAGACTTATACAATTTTTTACGATCGCATATTATGCTTTTGTCTCTCATGAAATTTTACCTCACTTCATATTCTTACCGTAAAGTACCTATAAAAATGTCGAACCTTTACCATTTCATTCTATAAGCCTTATTCTTCTCTTTTGCGATTTATGCATAATAGTATATGCAATATTGAATAAAGCAAAAAAACTAGCACATACCGTGCTAGTTTTTAGTTACTAAATTTTATATAGCAATGGGGTAGAGATTTATAATTATGCGAGAATTTAAAAGCAACATTATCAAAGAAAAAAGAAAATTAAGAAATATGTCTCAAGCACAACTGGGTGATATTGTTGGTTCCCAGGCCATGGTTTCCAGAATAGAAAATGGGCAAATTTTACCAAATGTTCAAACATTATTTATTCTTTGTAACAAACTTGAGATTACTGTTGAAGAATATTTCTATAGTGTATTTGGTCCAGAGCAAAATACGACAAATTTTAGAAATAAGCTTGATAAGCTCTACGAGCAAGGGAATACTGATGAATTACGCAAAATATTGTCACACTATAAGCATCATAATTCATTAGATATAGCAACAAAGCATCGCATGCTAATGGTACAATCAACTATTTATCATCTTTTCTTTCAATCAGCGGATGAAATTGATCAAAATATACTTTTTTCGTATTTTGATAAAATTATTAATTGGCGTCTATACGATATTTATCTGTTTGAATCTACCATTAACATGCTTCCTGTTAAGAAAACAAAATCGTATTTCTTAGACATTTTGCTACAATACAACAACGAATCTAATGTCATGTGCTACCCTGACATAATTTCTAATACAATAATTAAATATTTGGAAACCAGTATCATGCAAAAGAACGATAACATTACTATTTTTTTACTTAACAAATTGGAAATGGAAAAAATATCACTCAACACGAATCAACAACTATGGAAATTATTTCTAACCGGAATTTACTATAATAACGAGAAGAAGATAAAAGAGGCTTATAACATTACAGAATATTTAAATGATGTTAATACCACCCAATTATTTGATAGGATATTGTCTCACTACACTAAAAAGTAACACGGCGAACATAAAAAAGAGTTCTTGAAAAATCAAGAACTCTTTTTTATTATATGCATTATAGTATAATTATCACTTTCAGTTATAGTATTACAAATCTTATCAGTAACATAAGAATCGTCAATAAAAA
This sequence comes from Leuconostoc mesenteroides subsp. mesenteroides, assembly GCA_009676745.1. Lineage (NCBI taxonomy): Bacteria > Bacillati > Bacillota > Bacilli > Lactobacillales > Lactobacillaceae > Leuconostoc > Leuconostoc mesenteroides. Next base: position 1,320,758 of record CP046062.1, on the reverse strand, counting down.
AACTGACTGTTTACAATCAGTACTTTTCTTAAAACACAGCATTATTCAACACGGTCCATTCATCAAATATCGTATCTTCATCTTCATTTCCTTTTTCTAGAGTAAGCAGACCTCAAAAAAGCAAGCCTGCCATATGACTTACTTTTTTATATAGATTTATAAACAGGATTTACTAAAACTTTTCAAATGCCCGGTCAATTTGCTGATACTCGGTTTCAGTTAAGTCGATGTTTAATGTAGCAACATTATTAGACACTTGGCTTGCGTTACGTGCCCCAGGAATAACCGCACTAATGCTAGGGTTAGCAACGTACCAAGCCAGAATAGTTTGTGAAATTGAAGCATTGTGATTTTCCGCTATTTTCTCAACAATTTTTAAGGCAGAGATAATTGTTTCAAATTGCGCTTTTGTAAACTGATCAAACTTATCAGCATCTGCCAGGCTGTATTTCCCTGTTAAAAGCCCAGAAGCTAATGGGAAATATGGTACAAAATCAATATGATTTTCTTGCAAGTAGGGCCATAATTTATTTTCCGCTTCGCGATGTACTAAACTATATGCATCTTCTACATAGTCTACCTGACCATTTTTATTAGCTTCTTTAATTTGTTCTAAACTGAAGTTTGACAAACCCACTGCACGAATTTTCCCAGATTCTTTCAAATCATTTAGAGCAGCAACTGCTTCATCTTTGGGCGTATTTTCATCAGGGAAATGAATATAGAAAATATCAATATAGTCCGTCTGAAGTCTTATCAAAGCATCATCAACTGCCTTTTTAAGGAAAGTTGGTGTGTTATTTATTTTCAATTCATTATCTGGATCTTGTGCCGCTTTGGTAGCAATTTTAAAGTTTGATCGAGAGTACTTTTTCAGTACTTCACCAATAATTTCTTCCGAACGACCAAGACCATACATATAGGCTGTATCAATCATTTGCACCTTTGAATCCAACGCTTCACGAATTATATCAAAGCCGTCTGCATCTTTTAAACCATCAAATAAATTATGGCCACCTACCTTGTTGGTACCAATGCCCAGCTTCATAATTTTATTGCTTTCTTTTTGATTATGTGACATGATTTCCCTTTCTAACTTCAATCAAGTATTAATTAGCTCAATTATATAGCAGGTTAATCAATTATACTGTTTTTATGCTTGACGGTCTTGACGGTAATGTAACTGTCGTTTCAAAAACATTAAAAAGCGACTTCAATAAATGAAATCGCTTTTTTTATTTTCCCTAACACGCTGCTAAGATATTCTTCTTGAAACCTGATGATAATATGTTTTCGATGTTTTCAGATAGATTAAGTAATAAATTACAACTATCGATATCACTGTTAGTACAGTGGTCAGATAAACTACTGGACCAATAATTATACCAAACAATTGCAGAATTTTATGAATCATTGGCATCGCAAAACATAAGTGCACTATCGCAACAACAACAGGCAGACCAAAGATCCAAATGATTTGTGAACGAATTGTTTTCTTAACTTCTTGACTGGACATACCGATTTTTTGCAAAATATCAAATTGCTTTTGGTCAGAACGTCCCTCAGATATTTGCTTGTAATAAATAATCAAACCAGTTGCCATAATAAAACTAACTGAAAAGACTAAACCAATAAAGAAAAATCCACCATAAAATTCTTTTAGTACCGACATTGTTGAAAATCTATCTTCACTCGTAATATTGTATGTCTGAGATACTTCTTTTAAGAATTCTTCTCTTTGCTGCTTAGTACCTGTTACATTGAATAATAACTGGTTTTTATAAATAATATTCTGTTTTGTATCACCTATATCATTAAACGCATTTCCTAGCGTACTTGTAACACTCTTAGAAGGCACAACTACTATCAGTGAATGCGTCATATTAGGCTGAACGCTAGGGATTCCTTTAATCTTTTTTAACACACTTTTCACATGATATTTTTTATTCAAAAAAGTGATGCTGCGCTCATTGAATGTTCCTTGTCTATCATAGACATAGATTTCATTAGCCTGTAAGCTGTTCGCGCTACTGTTATCCATATATTTATACTGTTTTTCTGTTATAAACTGGATTTCAGACCAATTATCAACACTTCCAACAGAATCACCAGTTAAAGGTTGTAACTTTCCTTGATTTGTTAAATTACCAGCAATCGCAGTACTAATTTCCAATCTGTATGGTTTACTTATTTTTATACCATTCTTCCTAGCTTCTTTTCTTACAGATTCGACGGGGACTTTTCGGTCAGATGTATTTGTCAAAATAACAGCTCGTGGGAATTTTTGATTGACATAGTCTTCTTGTCCAACAAACATTGAAACTGTTGTAACAATCACAACCAGTGACATAGTGGTTAATAGCGTAATACTAGCCAGACCCGTTGCGCTCTGCTTCATTCTAAATAACATATTCGACACAGTTATAAAATGATTTGCTTGGTAGTAATACTTTCCACTTCGTTTCATTACTTTTAAAATAATCGTCGAAGCTACAATAAACAGAATATATGTCGCAAAAACAACTAGCAGTACAGCTATAAAAAATTGGCTAATTGCTTTTAAAGGTGAATGAACTGTTACGGACATATAGTATCCCACCGTTAACAGAACGAGGCCAAGGCCGAATAATACCCAGTGACTTTTGGGTTCTGATTCTCCCTTTTCAGTTGCATGCAATAAAGATATTGTTTTAAGTTTAAGAATCGAAAATATATCTGTTGTCAGCAAAAATAAAAAACATAACATAAAAAATACAACAATAAATATTATTGACACGATTGTGATGTTTAACTGAAATTCTGTACCGCCCACCAGCTTCATAAATAGTAATATTAATACTTTACTGAACACGACACCACTAACGAGACCAAAAAAAGTAATTGCCATAAAAGAAATAAATTGTTGTCTCCAGCTAATTTTAATCAAATCAGTTTTTTGCAAGCCTAAAATGCTGAAAAGGCCAAACTCAGACTTTTTTCGTTTACTTAGAAAACTATATGTATAAAGCAGAAAAATAATAGAAAAAATAGCAATTATGATTTGAGAAAACGTAAGCATTTCAATTACAGAGACGTTTGCTGCTATTTTTTTGACACCCTTTGAAAAAATCAGTAACTGAATAACCATGTTCAAAGCGACAGCAGCACTGCCTGCTAACATAAATGGTAGGTACTCTAACTTGTTTTTTATAATTGATTGCCAAGCTAATTTCCAATACAACATTTTAAGCAATTCCCCCTAATAAATTAGTCATCGCATCACTAATTGTCAGTAACATTTCTTGTTCCGTTTTATTGCCTCGGTATGTTTGATGAAATACTTTTCCGTCTTTAATAAATAAAACTCTTTGAGCACGACTAGCGGCCAAAGCAGAATGCGTAACCATTAATATTGTTTGATTTTGCTGATTATATTGTTCAAATATTGACAAAATATCAGCTGAATTCTTAGAGTCTAGAGCGCCTGTCGGTTCATCAGCTAATAAAATTTCTGGATTTGTGATCCAAGCCCTACCAATAGCCACTCGCTGTTTTTGTCCGCCAGATAACTCATATGGGTACTTATTCAATAGATCCTGTAATCCCAACTGCTTAGCAAGATTGTTCAGTTTCTGCTCCTTGTTATTTGTATTTTTAGCTAATATAAGCGGTAAATATATATTATCCGCAACTGACATTGTATCAAGCAGATTAAAATCTTGAAACACAAACCCCAGATGATCGCGACGAAAAGCAGCTAATTGTTTATCTGATAAATGTTTGAAATTCTGATTATTTAAAGAAACAGTTCCTGCTGTTGGTTGATCAAGTGTAGCTATACAGTTTAGCAAAGTCGATTTACCTGAACCAGACTCACCCATAATGGCAATAAACTCACCCTTTTCTACCTCAAAACTGACATCAGCCAAGGCAACAACCGTATTGTTTTTAAATTTACTCTGATATTCCTTTTTCAAATGCTCAACTTTAAGTAGTGTCATAAATTTTATTCTCCTATATCGTTTATCATAATTCTATTTTAAATTAAAAAAGAGATGATTAACCTTACATATCATCTCCACACCTTACAACTTTGTAAGGACTATTTAATTGCAGTTTGTTGAAAATTAATTATGACTGTTGTACCAATATTCACTTCAGATTGAATGGTTATATCGTGACCTAAATTATTTAAAATTCTTTTAACCATGTACAAACCAAGACCGCTTGCATTGCCATTAATACGCCCATTAAATCCTGTGTAACCTTGATTGAAAATCATCGGTAAATCATTTTGAGCAATACCAATGCCTGTGTCTTTAATAATAACCTGATTATCATTTTGACAAATAATATTTATTTTGCCATGTGGTGTATATTTAATTGCATTAAATATAACCTGTTCGAATACAAATCTAAGCCATTTCGCATCACTAACAACAGAAAAATCAAATTCATTTATGCTAACAGCCAAATCTTTATGGATAAACCAATATTTATAGTCTTTGATTACTGATCTTAAAGACTTTTGGACACTCATATGCTGATACGCTATATCTTGATTAAAATTTTTTAAACGGATAAACTGCAACATCATATCCAAATACTGGTTGACCACTAACAATTGATTACTAGTTTCATATTTTTCAATTGTCCCAGTTTGGTTCATCAAATCTAAAACTGACAGCGGCACTTTAATTTGATGGGCCCACATTGCATAGTAATCTTGCATGTCATTTGCATCTTCATTTAACTGTGCCTGCATTTTTTCTTGATTCAATTGTTGTTTTTTAATCAATTGTTGGTAGATTCGTTCGTGACTAGACAAAGTTAAAATATTTGATAATCCATGTCCCTCTTCTTCATACATTAACTGAATCAGCATCCTATGTGCTCGGTACCATTTCCAAAATAAAATACAAGTAATAATAATTAAAATATAAAAACCGCCCCAAAGGACATCGAACATCGAGTCTAGACTTAGTGATCGCATGATTACGCTCCACATTAGTAAAAGAAAAGTTAACGCAAATGAAACGTACAGATACCAAAAATCAAATAAAAATTGCCAAGCTAATCTCAATATATTTTTAATCACTGAGTTTAATCCCCTTACCTTTAACAGTTTGTAAATACTTTGAAAATCCAATTTTTGTCACTTTGTTACGCAATCTTGTTAGCGTAACGGATAGTGTATTCTTATCAACGAACATTTCGTTATCCCATAAAGTAGCCATGATATCTTCTCTGGTAACAAGTTGATTTGGATGCGCAAATAAAAGGTACAGTAGCTTTGTTTCATTTTTAGAGAGAACAACCTCTCGATTATCATATACTAACTGATTATCAATAATATTCAAGGTATAACCTTGAAATTCTGAATGCTTTTTCTCCACACCAAAGCTATATTCGCGCCTTAGCAATGCATTAATTTTGACGATTAATAAATCTATATTAAACGGCTTAGTAATATAATCATCTGCTCCAAAATTCATAGCCATAATCATATCGCTTTCTTCATCACGGCTAGATAAAAAAATGATTGGTATCATGTTATTTTGACGTATTTTCTGTGTCCAAAAAAAGCCATTATAATATGGTAAATTAATATCCATCAAAACTAAATGGGGCGAACACATTTCGATTTCTTCTTCAACATGATTAAAATCTTTACAACTGACTGTGCTTAGTCCCCAACTAACCAACCCCTTTTTCAACAGGCTCACGATTTCTTGGTTATCCTCAACTATAAAAATTTTATAATTCATCATTTATATCCTTTATTTACAGACTTGATTTATCAACCCTAAAGTTGTGATTGCATTAGCAATAATTAAGTCCATCTACTACAACTTATCTCTCCAAGAATCTAGACAATACGCGGCTTTAACTATAACAAGACCTCACATTACAATCACACTATGGATACAGTGAGGTCTTGTTAAAATACATATGATCTGTCATCATTCTACTTTGATTCAACTACTCTCACGTTCGTCTATTTTAAAGGAAGTATAAATATGGCTGTCCCCATTGTCTTCACCAAACAACATATTCAAAGCAGTTGCTCCCATATTATAGAATGACTGTGTAACACTAGTAACGCGAGGACTAACAATATCAACTAAATAGGTGCCGTCGATGCTAATCACTGCTAGTTGCGAAGGCACCTTAATGTCTAGTTTTTGAGCTGTGTTAATAATCCCTATTGCTGCCAAGTCACTCGTACCAATAACTGCTGTTATATCCGTTTGCGTTGCATAATATTGCATTGATGCTACACCACTTTCATATGAGTAATCACCCTCAAAAATCCAATCATCACTTTTAGGAATATGATATTCTTGCAAAGCTGACAAATAACCAGCTAATCGTTGTTGCCCTATAAATTTATCGACATCCAAACTGGATAGACCAATTTTTTTGTGACCCTTATTAATTAAAAACTTGGTTGCTTCATACCCTATTTGAAAGTCATCTGAAGACACAAACTTTGATTTTTTACTCATTGCAGTTGAAACGAATACATTCGAAATACCACTATTCTTGAGTAAATTGATGGCATCACAACATAATTCTACGGAAATTAATAATATGCCCTTAACTGGTCGTTCAATAACAGTATTAAGTGCTTTGATTTGCGTTTCCTCGTCATTATCACCAACAAATAAAATTATCACACTCAAACCTTTTTCATAGGCATTTTTTTGAATACTTTCAATGATTTTCATCGCAAAATTTGTTTTGGGAGTTGATACTAGAATCGCAATAACATTACTTTTCATGGTCACTAATTCTACCGCAGTTTTATTCTTTTTATAACCTAATTCTTGGATTGCTTTGTTTACTCTCTTTTCAGTTGTTAGAGCGTATGCTTCTTTTTTACCCGCCAATACTCTGGAAACAGTTGCGATTGAAACATTAGCTTTTTTAGCAACATCTTTAATTGTAACTGACATTATTAACTCCGTTTTCTGACTTACTAGCTTATTTTATTATATCTCAACACCATTCAATCTGATAAATTAAATAAATTCTTATTTTTATCGTATCTTTATGATGACATCAATCTTCAAACAAAGTAAACGTTTACTTAACTGGTATAAAAGGATTGTAAACGTTTACGCAAAATGGTATCCTATGAGTATAAAATAAAGAGGAGAATCAAACAATGACAAAACAGTGGTTTAAGGACTCGGTAGTATATCAGATATATCCGATGAGTTTTCAAGATAGTAATAACGATGGTATTGGCGATCTTGCTGGTATTACACAACGATTACAGTATATTCATAACTTGGGTGCTAATGTAATCTGGTTAAATCCTATTTATGTTTCTCCAAATAAAGATAATGGATATGACATTGCTGACTATCGTAATATCAACCCAGATTATGGTACAATGCAAGATTTTGAAGATTTACTTCAACAAGCACATCAACTAGATCTTAAAATCATGATGGACTTGGTTGTTAATCATACGTCGGATCAACATGCTTGGTTTAAAGAGAGTCGCAAAGGCCAATCAAATGAATACGCCGATTATTATATTTGGCGAGACCCAGTAGACGGACATGAACCAAATAATTGGCTTGCAGCATTTGGCGGCTCTGCTTGGACATATGTTCCTGAACGAAAGCAATACTATCTGCATATGTTTGCCGAAGAGCAACCCGATCTTAATTGGGAAAATCCGGAAGTTCGCGAAGCCGTATTCGATATTGAACGTTTTTGGTTGGATAAAGGTGTTGATGGATTCCGAATGGATGTAATCAATTTAATTTCTAAACCTGAAGGTTTGCCTGACGTCACAGGGCCAGTAACTTCTGGAACAACCATGGACTTTGTAGCAGATGGACACCGGCTTAATGAATTTTTACGCCAAATGAACGACGAAGTATTATCCCAATATGACACAATTACTGTTGGTGAAATGCCTGGCACAACTCCTGAAGATGCGATTAAGTACACTGGATTAGATAGCCATGAATTGAACATGGTCTTCCAATTTGAACATGTTTCGCTTAGTGGCAATCCAGACGTTAGACTTGGCAAATGGAATGACGAACCTATTAAACTAGTAGAGTTAAAAAAGTCCCTAAATCGTTGGCAACTTGACTTAGATGGCAAAGGATGGAACAGCCTCTATTGGAATAATCACGACCAGCCACGTGCCGTTTCTCGATTTGGAAATGATCAACCTGAATTCAGAGTATTATCTGCTAAAATGTTAGCAACCACCTTGCATATGTTGCAAGGTACACCTTATGTTTATCAAGGTGAAGAATTAGGCATGACTAACGGTCATTTTGAAAGTTTGGAACAATATGAAGATATTGAATCGATCAACTTTTATAATGAATTCGTTGATAAGCAAAAGATTGTTGACAGCACAACCATGCTAAAGTATTTAGCTAATGTGTCGCGTGATAATGCGAGAACTCCTATGCAATGGAATGACCAACAAAATGCCGGATTTTCAAAGGTGACACCTTGGTATGCACCAAACAAAAATTACACAACCATTAATGCCGAAAATGCTTTATCTGATAACGACTCCGTTTACTATCATTACCAGAAATTAATACAACTTCGTCGTGATTCAGAGATTGTTAGATACGGAACGTTTGAAGCAATTGATCCTGAAGACAACCAGGTATACGCATACCTTCGTCATTATCAAGATCAGTCTATCCTTGTGTTGAGTAACTTCACTGATAAAGTAGTCACTCGTGACTATGAACAGACGAAATCGGCAGAATTGTTAATCAATAACTATTCAGATGATCAAGGAACAACCTTACGTCCATATGAAAGCAAAGTTTATCTTTTAACAAAATAATTAAGTTTTCTGACAAAAAGAAGGTGCTATTTTGAATCAAAAAAATCCTCATTCTAAAATTTTTGTTTTAGCTGTTTTATCAGTATCTGTCATGATTACAACAGGTACAGCCATTTCCTCTGCATTGCCTGAAATGGCGAAAAGTTTTCCAGATATTTCTGTATCACAAATTGATATGATTGCTACCATACAGCAGTTTTCAGTTATGACAACATTGCTTCTCTCTGGTATCATTTCGAAAAAGCTTGGTATTAAAAAAACCATTACAATTGGATTGATTTTAACAGGCGTAGCTGGTGTATTTCCATTTTTCTCACATAGCTTCATTTTGATTTTAATTTCAAGGTTAATTGTTGGCTGTGGTATTGGTTTGTTTAACTCACTTGCCATCACCATTATTGATTTATTTTACGAAGATCCCGCACGTTCTCAAATGCTTGGTTTTCGTTCTGCTACTGAACAAATAGGTGTTTCAATTTTAAATGTTGTCGTGGGTGTACTTGTGTTAATTAACTGGCACGCATCATTTTTAATCTATCTTTTAGCTTTCCCACTACTCGCCTTCTTCTTAAAAGTAGTGCCCGAACCACCTGTTCCACAAGGTAACGACAATAGGAAACAACGTATTAACTTACCGGTTATTATTATGACGGTGTTGCTAGCATTTATGGTTGCCTGTTCAACAGCAGTTATTATTCAAATTCCAAATATCATCGTCACTGATTTTTCAAAATCAAGTGCTGTTTCAAGCTTGATTATTTCGGCTAATACATTGATGGGTATGGTCATGGGCATACTTTTCGGACGTATCTATAGCTTTGTTAAAAAATTCATTTTACCATTGGGCATTTTATTTATGGCACTTGGTTCATTAATCATGGTTAGTGTTAACAGTGTTTTTGGTGTTACACTTGGTGCTATCGTTTGTGGTATGTCATATCCACTTGTAGGATCTTATATCTTCTCGCTGGTCAGTGTCATAGCACCAAAAGGATCAGAAACATTGGCTAACTCAACGCTATTAATTGGTGCAAACCTTGGATCCTTCTCAACTCCCTTGTTCTTAAGTGAATTAGGAAAAATGAACTCATTAACGACACATGCCAGCCCATTCTTAACAGCATTCTGGTTATTGATTATTCTGACAATTATTGTATTAATTTACCAAACGCTATTGCAGAAAAAAGTACATCAAAATATTTTGAATTAAAGGTTATAAATAGATTTAAAATAAATAAAAAAGCTTTGTCTTTGGAACAAAGCTTTTTTATTTTTTATTTATCACACTTTAAATAATGTTGGGCGTATATACTTCAACAATTCAATAACAATTGTAGGTACTAAAGAGAGAACTATAATCACGAGCCAATGTCCTAATGAAAGTGCTGTTAAACCAAATAATGACTGTGTAAGAGGTATTAACGTAATCACCAAGGTAATTACTGTCGCTAAAATTGCCATGTTAACTAATGAAGGATTAGCACGATAACTAATAGCAAAAAGCGTCTTTTCCGAGCGAATATTGAACACATGGAATATAGAAGTCAATGACAGAAGGGTGAAAGCCATTGTTTGACCAATTTGTTCGTTAGGTTGCAAGCCACCAAAGACAACATTTTGTCCAACCCAGATAGCTGCCAAAGTGACAATTGCAAATAAAGCAGCATTTAAACCAATTTGACGACCTAACCCTTGTGCAAATAACCTAGTATTTTTAGGCATAGGTGGTTCGTTCATAACATTGGTTAACATTGGCTCACGGCTAATAGCAAATCCTGGCAAACCATCTGATACCAAGTTAATGAACAACAGATGCACAGGTAGCAATGGTGATCCCCATCCTAGCAACATAGCTATCAGGATCACTAACAACTCTGATATATTGGCACTTAATAAGAAATTAATTGTCTTTCGAACTTTAACATAAACACCACGTCCTTCAGAAATAGCATTAATAATCGTCGCAAAATTGTCATCAGTCAAAATGATATCCGAAGCTTCACGAGCAACATCTGTCCCTGTCTCACCCATCGAAATACCAACATCTGCTGCTTTTAATGCTGGGGCATCGTTGACACCATCTCCAGTCATCGCAATCGTTGCATCTTGCCTTTGCCATGATTTAATAATTCTAATTTTATCAGTTGGTGTCACACGGGCGTATACACTATACTTTTGCACATTAGCATCGAGCTCTTTGTCTGATAGTTTAGCTAATTCTGAACCTGTAATTGTTTGATCTCCAGTACGTAAAATACCAATTTCACGTGCAATTGCACTAGCTGTTTCAACGTGATCCCCAGTGATCATAATTGTTCTAACACCTGCAAGACGTGCCTTTTCAACTGCTGGTGCTGATTCTGGGCGTGGCGGATCGATAATACCAACTAACCCGACTAATGTCAAATCTTGTTCATAAAACTCTTGTGTTGGCGCTTCCGGCATAACATCAAATGTTCTTTTAGCTATTGTCAAAACACGTAATGCCTGTTCACCGAAAGTTCTGTTAACATTTTCAGCTTTATCGTGATTTCCGTGTTTAATCATTGGTAGCAAAACATCAAATGCGCCCTTGGTAATCGCAATGTAACCACCTTCTGGTTGCTTGTGGACAGTGGTCATTCTTTTTTTCGTTGAATTAAACGGTATCTGTTCCACTAACGGATACTTTTCTAACAATTCTTCGCGAGATTCTTCTTCTTCAATAGCTCTTACTAACGCGACTTCTGTTGGTAGCCCATCATAATCAGTCTGCCCAGCAACAGTTTTAACTGAGACATTGGTTGATATGGCCGCCAAAGACAATACTTCCTTAGTAGCATCATCCAATCCATTTGAAATATCGGCTAAATGATCCTGTTCATCTTGCCAAACTTTTCGAACAGTCATCTTATTTTGTGTCAATGTACCCGTTTTATCGGAAGCAATGACATTTGTTGTACCCAAAGTTTCTACTGCTGGCAACCGTCTAATAATTGCATGTTTTTGTGCGATTCGTTGAACACCCAGTGCCAGTGTCATTGTCACAATTACTGCTAATGTTTCTGGAACAACCGCGACAGCTAACGAAATAGCTGTCAAAAAAATGTGCTTCAAATCCATACCTTGGTAAATACCTAGCCCAAGCACAACTACCGCAGCACCTATAGCAACCCAAGAAATATTTTTTCCTAATTGAACTAGACGTCTCTGCAATGGTGTTAGTGGAATTTTTGACTCGTTACTCAGTAGACTTGCAATTTTACCCATTTCAGTCTGCATACCAACGGCCGTCACGATTGCTCGTCCATGACCGTTAACAATTGTTGTCCCACGATACACCATCGTAATTCGTTCTCCAAGACCAACTTCATCATTTGGTTTAAACGTGGCATCTGCATTTTTTTCAACCGGCAAACTTTCTCCTGTTAAAGCAGATTCTTCAGCTTGAAGTTCAATAGCCTCAATTAGACGAGCATCAGCGGCAATTGCGCTACCATTTTCGACAACTAATACATCCCCAAACACAACATCGTCCGCGTCAATCTGTTCTATCTGTCCGTCACGTAAAACTTTAACTTTTGTTCGATTAAGATTTTGCAGGGCCGCTAGTGAATCCTCAGCCTTTCCTTCCTGAACAATTGCTAAGACCGAATTAATAACGACAATACCAATAATTAAGAGACTTTCAAAATAGTTTCCTGTGTCTTCTAAATATGTAGCAACAAATGAAATAACCGCAGCGATTAGCAAAATGATTGTAGCAACATCATTTAGGCTGATTAAGATTTTTTTCAACAATGAAACTTTTTTTTCGGCTACAAAAACATTGGCACCATGTTTTTCACGATTTTTAGCAACTTGCTCAGTATCTAAGCCTGTCCCCATATCAACTTGATGTGATGAAATTGTTTCTTTAACACCTTTTCGGAATGCTTCCATTTAGTGTCCTCCTTTTTGTTTACTGCCTATGAAATTAATCAGATGCTCTACTACTCATTTGATTAATTATTGCATCTTATAGATAAAAATGAAGCATTACCAACTTAAATCAGACATTATATATCTCTAATTAACGAGGTTACGCTCTTCACTGCCAAAGTTTATATTCCCATAATATATGAAAATATGATAAAAGAGAAATAAATATGACTATTTTTATCTAATTATTATGATACTTCTATTGTAACATAACTGAATAAACGCTTTATTATAGGTGAATAAAAAAGAATAAACAATGAGAAACGTTTATCATTTTCATTCTATTCAAGATATTAATAACCGCGAAACAACTTAGGTACTTTTGTTTTCTGACTGACAAAACAAAAATATGTATAATTGTACTTTGTTATCTTTTAATATTTTATGCAGTTCTTTTGCTTTTTATTTTTCTATTGATAGAATAAAAGTAATAGATAACTTTTCAAATACGGATGGATGAAAGGACTAGATATGGGTTTATTAAACGGATTAATGGGTAATGCTTCAAGTGTTCCTGTCGCAAGTGTCCAAAAAGAAATTGCACCCCTTTTGATTGAATCAGAAATAGTCGAAGATGCTTTCCGGCTTGTACGTGATCTGGTTATTTTTACAAATAAAAGACTTATTTTAAGTGATATTCAAGGTTTTACAGGCAAAAAGGTTGCGTATAAATCTATTGCCTACCGTTCTATTTCGAAATTCTCTACCGAAACTAGTGGTCACTTTGATCTCGATGGAGAAGTAAAAATTTGGATATCCGGACAAACTGAACCATCGGAGAACATACAATTTAAAAAGGGACAAGCATTGACAGATGTACAAAAATTACTAGCTCAAAAAGTTTTATAGTAAACATTGATATAGCCGCGTTGAAAACCATTCAGCTTTATGTACCGAAGTATAATCGATACTTTTATTGGATATACCCATCAACATAAATTTATAATAAAAAATATTAATAAGCGAGATAAAATATGACCTTTTTTTTAAATTACATCGTGTCACACATCAGATATATTTATATCCTTATTTATGCGCTGCTTACAGTAATACTAGCTATTATGGGTGTCTATTTATTCTGGATGCATCATCATAAATAGTTGAATTTCCGCCAGTTTAATCATCAAAAAAACACCTAATTTTTATGATTAGATGTTTTTTTATAAAATAAACTTATTTTACAAGTAACACATTTGTATCTGCCCGTTCAGATACATAGCGTGCAGTAGAACCAATAAACATTCGCGTCAAGACTGTTGTACCTGTTTTTCCCATTACAATCAAATCTGGATTATATTTTTCTATGACCTCGTTAACCAAAATAAAACGAGCATCTCCTTTAAACATATGTGTGTCAAATGATACACCGGCAGGCTCAACAACAGATGCTGCTTTGGAAAGATTATCTGATGCTAACTTCGTTAGGCTATCTGTCATCGAGGCATAAAAAATCTGGCTACCATCATGATAGGCAACAGTAGAATATTGAATGATACTGACAATTTCTATCTTTGCATTAAATTTTTTTGCTAACTGAGTGCTGTACTCCACAGCTCTCATAGCTGCCTCACTACCATCAGTCGCAACAACAATTGTATTAATCATGAGCGTTTCCTTTCCAATAAACATAAGCTGTTAAATCTCACCACTACCTTAAGCGTAAGAATACTCTAAACAATAAAAAACAACTCACTCTCTAACAATATTTTCCAAGGATTTACTTGGTCAAATAGTTATTATTCTGCTTAAACTAGTCAATTAACATCATGCACGTAGCATTCACTTAACTTCATAATATAAACAACGAGCAAGTTGTCTTATGGATTAGCCGAAATCCATTGATACCACTTACGTGAAATAAATCTAGCAATTGCATTTCTACAGGACTTCTTCTAATCTATAGTTAAATTATACAATATCATCATCATTATTGCAAGCGCTTACAGATTATCTAGTATGCCTCTTTTTTACTGCATCTCACTAAGTGTATTGTTATCAATTTCGGTCATCTTGCCATCAATAATTTGATAAACCTTATCGACATCTTCCTTCAAACGTAAGTCATGTGTCACCACAATAATTGTTTTGTCATTCTTATGAGCCAATTCACGTAATAGCGACATCACTTCTTTAGACCGAGCCGTATCCAATGAAGCGGTTGGCTCATCAGCTAAAATATATTCCGGATCAGCATACAAAGCCCGTGCAATAGCAACACGCTGTCTTTGACCACCAGATAGTTCGTTAGGGTACTTGGCTCCTAAATCTTCGATAGCTAGTGTTTTTAAAACAACACGAAATTCTTCATGAGATAAATGTTGTTCTTTCACTTTATCTACTAGTTCATATTGTTCATTAACCGTTAAGTAAGGCACTAGATTATATGACTGCAAAATAAATCCTACCGTATTTAATCGGAGATCCGATTGCTCTTTTTTTGATAGCTCGCCTATTATTTCACCATTAATTTTCACCATACCCGATGTTGGAGACTGTAATCCACCAGCAATTGTTAAAAAGGTCGTCTTCCCAGAACCTGACGGACCAACAACTAATATTAATTGCTGGGCATCAGCACTGAAATTAATATTATCTAACGCCAAAAATTCACTGGTTCCGGTGCCATATTTTTTACTAACGTTTTCAAACTTTAAACGTGACATCTTATTAACCTCCTATCATTTCAAATGGGTCGACTTTAATTATTTGTCTAATTGGTAATAAAGAACCAAGTAGTGACATAATTAAAATACCAAGACTTGTGGCGACCACTTGTGTGGTTGAAATGGCTATAGGTACCTCACTAGGGAGAACGTACGAAGTTATAATTGTAAAAATAATAGCTAATCCGATACCTACTACTGCCATCAAGAACGTTTGTGTGAGCGTATTTAATACCAGATACTTAGTAGAAATCCCCTGTGCTTTCATAACACCAAAATTGGGTAATTTTTGAATTGTCAAAATGTATAAAAAGATGGAAATAACAATCAAAACAATCACAAAAAGAAAACCAATCATAAATCTAAAAGTTAACTGTTGGGCTTGATAACCAGGTAACTTTTCAATAAAACTATTTATCGTGTATAATTTGCTATTTTTAAAATCTGTATTTCCTGTAATCTTTTTGTTAAAAACGAAAGCGTTAACGGGTGCCTGATTAATTTTATTTAGAGTTTTAAAAGACGTATAAATAACCGGAGCCACATTCAGGGAGGCGTTCGAAGTAAATCCAACAATCTTCAATTTCTCGTTGCTATTAGCTATCGTAATCGCATCCCCAATTTTGAAACCTGATTTTTTCAATTCATCAGATACAGTCGCTGTATTATCTTCACTAAAACGCTTCCCAGATACGATATTTATATTTTTATAGATAAATCCATCATTTTGGATTGCTAAAATTTGTGCGTTAGTTTTATCAGCATGGCTGTTCTTGACCAAGGTGCTATACTGACTAATTGGCGTCCCTTGTCCACTAACCTTCTTTTGGTCATCACTATCCAGAAATGATTGCGTCAGCCGTCCTTCAGCATCTTTATCTAGCAGTATTTTTGATGCCTGCCATTGCGTAATCGCCGACTTATTCAAATCAGATAGTCCTGTAGCAAGACCGTTTAGAATAAAAACTAAATAGCTAATAAAAAGTATCAACGTAACAATTAATCCATAACGTAATTTTTCATGCTTGATTTCTCTTAATGCCAAAAACATACTATACCTCCTTGTCTCTCTAGTTGTTTAATTAACATCTTTACTGCTCTCATAAATACTAATTGCGCGTTTCCTTGCGTATGAATGATCTACAATCGGAAAAGGATAGTTCTGACCCATTCTAACATTAAATCGTATCTGTTCTGATTCCGAGAGTTTTCCTGGTTCATGAATCATTTTGTTATCCACATTCTTTAGTTCTGGTACATATTTTTTAATGAATAATCCATTTGAATCAAATTTTTTCGATTGTAAAGTAGGATTAAATATTCGAAAATAAGGAACACTATCTGTACCCGTAGAAGCAGCCCACTGCCAACCGCCAATATTACTTGCTGCATCATAATCTAACAATTTACTGTGAAAATATGCCTCTCCCCACCGCCAATCGATGAGTAAATCTTTAGTCAAAAATGAAGCGACAATCATTCTTAAACGATTATGCATCCATCCAGTCTCATTTAATTGCCGCATAGCAGCGTCTACAATTGGAAATCCAGTTTGGCCTGTTCGCCAAGCTTCAAATTGCTGTTCATCATTTATCCAATCAACATGTTGAAAATCTTTATTAATCGATTCAACGTTTTGATTTGGGTACATTACATAAATCATATTATAGAAATCACGCCAACAAAGCTCTTTCATAAACGTGATTTTACCATCACTATTAGGAGACTGCTCAATTGCTTGCCAAACTGTTCGAATTGATATTTCTCCAGTCCGTAAATATCTTGATAAATGGCTTGTACCGTCATTTGCCGGAAAATCTCTTTCTTCATCATACCGATCTAAATTTTCGTTAATGAATTGCTTGAGTACCTTTTTAGCCGTCTCACTGCCTAAGTCTTTTTTTATAAAGGAAATACGATGATCAATAAATGTTTCCAGTAATGGCTCATTTTCTGGAAAAAGTAATTGGGCATTTTTAACTCGTTTATCAATCACATAGCCTACCGGTGCTGGTTTTTCTGCATGTATCCACTTTTTAAAGTAAGGAGTAAATACTTTGTACCCTTCCCCAGAATCTTTTTTTACTTCGGTGGCACCGTGTAGATTATAATCAATATAAGGATGTGCTTTAACTTTTAACTTATTCTCGAAAAAAGCTACAATTTTTTGATCTCTGTTTCTCCCAAAACCTCTTTCATCAAAATTAAAAAAAATGTCATGCCAATCTGGTAACTTTTGTTTTAGAGAGGCAAAACAATCATTAATATCACCATACATTATGTTTAAGGTAATGCCTTGTGTTTTGAGTGTGTTTTTAAAATGCAAGACGCTCGCAAAAAAAGCACTTTGATTCACGGTGTTCTTTTTTGTTACTTGTTCCGGATTAATATGAAACACACAAAAAATTTCATTATTATGTCGCAATGCATTAAATAATGCAATATTATCCTCTAATCGAAGATCTCTGCGAAACCATATAACAGATACCATTGTATCCCCCTACTTCTTTTTATTGCCATGGTTAACTATGACAAAGCACCATAATAGTTGCCTATAGTGCATTGTATCAAATTAACAAATAATAAACTATCAAAGTGTTTAATGACAATAAACGAACAATATAAAATAAACAAAACAATGAATACGTTTTTATCATAAATATTCAATTAAGATAGTATGATAAAATAAAATACATTGATAAAAAACGAATAATACAGCAAATGGAGCACAAAACATTGACAACTAGAATTACCAAAGAATTCACAAAAAAATTACCAAAATGTGAGTTACATGTACATATTGAAGGAACTATTGAACCAGAACTAAGGCTTAAGTTAGCCCAACGTAATCATATCACGCTACCTGAAACAACCGTCACAGATATACGAAAATCTTATCAATTTAACGATTTAGCGTCTTTTTTGGCTGTTTACTATCCAGGAATGTCAGTTTTAATAACGGAAGAAGATTTCTATGATTTGGCTTTTGACTATTTACAAAGAGCCGCTGACAATAACGTTCGTCATGTCGAAATTTTCTTTGACCCTCAAGCGCATACAACGCGAGGTGTTGCCTTTAAAACAATCATTACTGGCCTTCATAGAGCCATTTTAGATGCACGCGCTTTAAATATCGATGCTGCACTGATTATGTGCTTCTTGCGTGACTTACCAAAAGAGTCCGCTCGTCAAACACTTCTCGAAGCACTCCCTTACAGAGATAAGTTTATTGGTGTTGGACTTGATTCTGATGAACATAACAATCCGCCTTTAAAGTTTGCTCGTCAGTTTGAAGATGCGGCAGCCTATGGCCTGCACCTCACCACCCATTGTGATATTGACCAAAAAGATTCCATTGAACATATTCGTCAAGCACTTGAAATCATGGAAGTCGAGCGGCTTGACCATGGTACTAATATTGTCGAAGACCCAGACTTAGTCAACTTAGTTATTAAAAAAGGGATTGGCTTGACATCTTGCCCACTCTCAAATTCCTTTGTTACACCAGACATGAAAGGTAAAGAATTGATTGCCTTGTTAAACCAAGGCGTTAAAATTTCTATTCATTCTGATGATCCAGCTTATTTTGGTGGATATATTAGTGACAATTACTATAAAATGGCTACCGCGTTCAATTTAAGTAAGGAACAACTAATTCAGTTAGCTCGTAATTCTTTTGAATCAGCTTGGATTAGTACTGAACAGAAAAAGTTATATTTACAAGAGTTAGAACAATACGCTGCCGAAAATTAAGAAAAGCCTATTCCTTTAAAGGGAATAGGCTTTTTAGTTCATCCTCAGCCGTTCAAAGATTTGAACTTGTAATTTATATAAAATACAATCAACCAACTTATAAAATTAAATATGAGTATCGCATCTAGGATCCAATCCTTACGATAATAAACAATTAACTCATTATGACCTTTTCTTTGTTTGACGATTGGCGTTCCTATCCGGCTAAGCTTGACATTTGTGTCTAACATTTTTTGATTTAATCGCAAAATAGTATTTGTATACTTTATAATCGGCACCTGAATATTTTTAACGCTGCTACCGTCCCACGTGACTACCAACTTATTGCCTTTAACAGACTTGTGAAAGTATTTTTGTTTACTAATCACTTGATGATGATAAAGTGAATATTTATTTTTACACTGAACTTTTTGGACAGGTAAATAGTCTGGAGTAGACTTTACCACGTATTGTAAAGCCTGTGCTTTATTTTTTATGAAGAAGGACCTTTTGATGTCACTAGCGTTTTCAGATGTAAAATGTGTGTGGACAGAAGAATTTAAAAAGAATTCGGTTTGCTGCCACACATTCAAAGCACTGTTAGTTGAAACACCTGTTTGAAACAACGACAATAACAATAATCCATAACTGATAAGTCCAAAATTGACCGACCTAGTATGCCATTTTTCTAGAAGCAAACCAACTGCTAAGAGCAATAACACTGTGAAAGGCACAAAAAAACGAAATGGAAATTGAATCATTTCAATTAATTGATTATGGGAATCATTCAATAACTTCCATGGAAATAGATCTGTGCATAAAATAAATAAAAATCCGCAAGTAACCGCTGTTACTTTTAATAATTGTGACTCTTTTTTCCAATGCTTGCAAACCATCCATAGTGCAAACAGAACAATAATCATCAAGACAGGCGGATAAAATAACCAGTAACTACTACCTTTAAAAATCGTTGTTTTTGCCATCCATTTATTGACAAATGGTTGAGCAATGTTATTTTCACTGTAAATAGCTATAAAGCTATAGAGCACATTTAATACTAGAGAGCCAAAGATAACAATAGCTAGCCCTAGCTGTTTCAAAAGCTTAACCTTGGTGTGCTTATTATTAGCAAAAAAAGCTGTTAAGAAAAAACATGCATACACAATCACAAGTAAAAATGCTGATAACATATGGATTTGACACATAACACCGATACATATAGCTGTTTGAATTGGGTGAAGTGTTTTTTTCTCCATTAAGTCGATTAGCGGTATAAGACAAACTGGAAATAACGCTGCTCCCCAACTGGAAAATCCTTGTCGCATTGTCCAATACTGTACGGAGTATGTTGTCATGTACAAGATACCCAATGGGATTCTATAGACAAGTTGTACGCCAGCCTTTTTTAAAAGAAAGTACAGAGACAATCCAGAAAGAAAATACAAAATACCATTTGAAATTACCTGATAACCAAACCAAGACGGACTAATTAATACAATCAGCCCTTGAATATAGGCCATAAATGGTCCATATAAAGCATTGACAATTCGACCTGAAGATTGAAATCCATACATGGAAATAAAATATTGAAAGTTCCCATGTTTTATCTGCATAGCTGTATCATAAAAGCGATTAAAATGGAAAATAGCATCAGACCCGACAATCATTGCATGATTTAAGAAGAATGGTATTAAAAGCAGCATTGACGACAGTAATAGAATGGTAATTGGCCATAGTTTTTTAACCTGCTGTAAAATTGTTGACATGACTTCCCCTATTTGTGTATGACATAACTAAGATTAGATGCCAGAAAAATACTATCGTTGTAACATAAAATGAATATTAATTTTAGACATATTTATACATAATGACATTTTATTCTTTTTATAGTTGCTATTTGACGCTGTTTTTATTATGGTAGGTATAACATCGAACTAAAAAGGATCTATCATGTCACGACGTCATTCCTCAGTATGGTTGCATCACTTCATTATTTTTGTCATTATTTGTATATTATCATTCTTATCAACGTTACCCGCTTTTACCAACAATACATTCAAATTGAGCTACGATGGTAATATTCACTTGGCACGCTACGACGCTATCACACAAGCACTTAGCCATGTGTCTCTCCCCCCTCTTGTAAACTTTATTGGACTCAACCATACTGGTCTTGCTATGAACGGTATGTATCCATGGATAACAAGCATTATTTTTATAATCCCCAAATTATTGTTTAATAATCCGATAGTTGCATTGATGGTTGGATTTATCATTTTAAACTTTTTAACAATTTTCAATGTTTTCCTACTAGCTAAGTTTATAACACATAAAAGATGGATTCAAATACTTGGCGTAACAATATACCAATTTAGTTCTTATCATATGGCTGTACTTTATTCCCGTAATGCGCTTGGAGAAGCATTGGCTTATGCTTTTTTACCCTTAGTACTGTTAGGATGTCTCAAAATATGGCATAATTCATCGAAAGGATGGCTATACTTAGGCTTTGGTATGGGCGCCATCGCCAATAGTCATATTCTTTCTCTAATTATTGTAACAACCATGATTGTTATTTTCTGTTTTACCAGAATTTTTCGACATCAATTAACACAAAAAGAAGTCACCGATTATACAAAAGCAACTATTTTAGCCATTTTATCGTCTTTTTATACACTTACTAACATTGCGTCGCTATTATTTACGAATTTGTTAATGAGCCCGACACCAAAATTAGTACCGCTAAATGCAACAAAATACTGGCAAGCTTTGCTTGATAATAGTATCATTGAACGTTCGGTTAGCTTTAACATGGGACCAATTAATACCTTCTTTTTGTTTTTCCTTATGGTTATGTTATTTACAAATAAGTCCGGTTTATGGCGCCATTGGACAATTGCAACAATTATCGTCTTTTTTAGCACTTTTGACTGGTTACCTTGGCAAAACCTTACTGGCACACCTATCAATATGATTCAATTTTTGGGGAGATTATTGTTCATTTCTTCCCTATTGCTAGCTATTAGTGTTATGTATTATTTTGACCAGTATCCTTTAAAACACAAAGACATTAATTTTGTGGTTACCATAGCTTTGATTGCAATTAGTTTAAATGCAGTACACACTTATCACAACATAGCTACAAAGGATGGTTACCGGTTTTGGCTAACTAAAACTAACTATGACCAAACGATTAAAAATAGCGCAATAGGAATTGATTATTTACCTGCAAACAATAAACATCAACTACAATCTAGAATAACTGCTTTACAAAATACAAGCATCCCTTCCCTGAAAATACAATCACAATCTTATAATAGTGCTGATTATATCGTCACTACAGCAAAGGAAGGATACTACTCTCTACCAATTGCTGTATACTCAGGTATTCATTACAATGTTACGTTAAATCACAAAAAAGTAAAACTTGCGGACAGCCACGCACTTAAATTAAAAATCCCGAAAGGTTCTAACCACTTAAAGATTACGGCTACAGTAAATGACAGTAATTATTTTACGATGCTGATTAGTCTGTTGACAATTTCATACAGTATCTGGCAACTAACATTTGCAAATACCAGACGTCTGGCAAAAACAAATAAAAAACACCAAAATGATAAATAATATCTTTTCGGTGTTTTTATTTTATAATCACAGTACTTTGAAAGGTTTAAATTGCTACTAGCTTATAATAAATCCCAAGTAGAAGCACTGATTGAAGGGAACAAGTGAACTAGTCGAGACATTTCTTCTTTATTAAATTTAAATTCAATGGCTGGTAACAATGTGTTAATAACATTTTCTGCTTGCTCACTAACTTCTGTTGCACCAAGCAATCGATGTTCATCATCAAAAATTAAAGTGTTTTCACTAATTGTTTCTTTATTCACTTTACGATACCAATCATCAACCAAATCATTCTCTTCAATTTGATAATTGTTTTGTTTTGCCTCATCAACAGTTACACCAATTTTAGCAATTCTAGGAGATGTAAATACAACTGATGGAATTACAGGATATATGATAGGTTCTCTGCTTTGGCCAGAAAAACGCTTAAACAAATAAGTTGATTCAAAAATTGCTGTTGGTGTCAATTTAGGCTGTACTTTATCAATAACATCCCCTGATGCGTATATGTTATCAATATTAGTTTGCAAATACTCGTTAACGACCACACCTTTTTCGTTGTAGTTCACGCCAATCTCTGCTAATCCCAGACCATCGGTATTGGGGATGCGACCAGTCGCATCTAACACCCATTCAACTGATAGTGATTGATTATCGCCGTAATTGACGATAACTTGATCACCGGATTTTTCAAAACTTGAAATCTTAGCATTTTTAACAAACTTTACACCACGTTTCTTAAGGTCATCAATCACTTTGTTGACATATGGCTGATAAAATTCTTTAAGCGCTTTTTCTCCGTGCATCAACACTGTAACGTCAGAACCTGCAGCATTGGCAATTGTTGCAAATTCCATACTAATGTAGCCAGATCCTATAATAACAATCTTGTTGGGTAATTCAGTTAAATCCATAAACTCACGGCTATCGTGGGCCAACTCACTACCAGGAATATCAATCCTATGTGGACGTAAGCCAGTCGAAATGACAATTTTATCAGCTGTTTTTGGCTGCCCGTCTACTAGAATCGTGTGATTATCTTGAAAGATGCCCGTTCCTTGAATAATATCAATCCCTGAACGCTTGATAAGTCCACTAATCATCCCTGGCAAATCATCAATCACTTCTTGTTTGTGCGCAACACTCTCTTTCCAGTTGATTTTTAAGTTACCCGCAACGACACCTGAGAAACGCTCTGATTCACGAAGTAAAGTAACTGGCGCATCAAGTGTAATTTTAGCATTACAACCGTAGTTTGGACATGTACCACCAATCAAATCTTTTTCGATAATACCGACTTTGACCCCTGATTGAGCAAGTGGAACTGCCCCATCAAACGTACCGTGGCCACTGCCCAAATACAAAACATCATAATCGTACTGCTGTGTCATAGAATTTCCTCCAATTTATTGCTCTTCCTACGTATTCATGGCAATTATAGTTCAGGCAAATGCTTATGGCAAACAATACACTCGCTCAATGATTAACGATGTGACTTATTGATTTTATAATACAACAATGATAAACAATAAATAGCTCCCTCAATAATGGTGATAAAGAAGCTAACAGGCCAATTAGTAATATAGCTCAAATATAGGCCCGTCCAGGTGCCAAACAGTGCAAACACAAAAGAAAGCAATATCATATGATGAACAGATCTAGCAATATATTTGGCAGAGGATGCAGGAACCGTTAACAAAGAAAATATCAATAATGATCCAACAATTTGCGCGGTCACACTAACAGTACATGCTACTAGTATTAAAAATAGTAAAGAAATCCAAACGGTACCTTTAGCATTCCAATCAGAACCGATTGTATCAAATGATACATACTTGAGCTTGCGATACATTAGTAGCGTAATCAATAAAATAACAATAATTAACACTAACAGCTCATATAGGTTTTCTTGGCTAATACCAACAATACTACCAAATAAAATATTAGTGGCATAACTAGACTGCTTATTCGACAGTGACAAAAATAAAACACCTAATCCAATGAATATAGCTGAAAAAACACTAATAGAAGATTCCCGTTGACTCAGGCGATTGCCTGATAGAGAGACAAATATTGAACTTAGTATTGTAAATAATAGCATGCCACTAATGGGTGATATTCCGGCGAAAATAGCAAAACTAGCACCTGAAAAACTAATTTCAGATAACGTATGAACATAAAAAGATGTTTTACGTGCCACAACGAAAACACCAATTACTGCACAAATAATTGATATAAAAAAGCTTGCAATGAACGCATACTGCATGAATGGGTAATTAAACATGTGTACCTCTTTCTTCAGAAGAACGCAATTTATTCATCTCACCGCGGTAATTACTAATGTGCAGTTCATAGTCACCAAACAAATTAACCAACTCCGGATCATGTGTAATGAAAATAACAGCTAACTGTTCCTGCACAATAACTTTTTTAACTAGTTTCAAAAGATCAATTCGTGACTCATAATCCAAATTAGAAGTACTTTCATCTAAAATCAGTATCTTAGGCTTTCCCATTAATGCTTGTGCTAAATAAGCACGTTGCTTTTCACCACCCGAAACACGACCTAATGCACGATTCTTAATACTATTTAAATTCGTGACTGAAATAATTTTTTCTAACCGTTTCTTTTCTGAGATAGTCAACCAAGGTGTAAGAGCACGCGTTAAGTT
Source organism: Leuconostoc mesenteroides subsp. mesenteroides (assembly GCA_009676745.1). Classification (NCBI taxonomy): domain Bacteria; kingdom Bacillati; phylum Bacillota; class Bacilli; order Lactobacillales; family Lactobacillaceae; genus Leuconostoc; species Leuconostoc mesenteroides. Next base: position 1,295,283 of record CP046062.1, on the reverse strand, counting down.
CAAAACGACAAAATTCTTTACACTAAGTGGATATTCTGCATCAATATCTCTAAACTGTGGTACTAATTGAATATCTTCAAAGTTAATATGCAGGTTAATTTCTGACTGATAACCTTTATTGTCTCTTGCAGCCTTTAGTAAATAATTAATTAAAGTTGTTTTGCCAACTCCGTTGTCTCCGGTGATGCATAATAGTGTCCCTGAATAAACTGAAAAAGAAAGTTCGCGAATTAACACACTTCCTGGCACTTCGACAGTTAACTTTTTAACTTCTAAAATTTTTTCAATCATACGTTGGCTACTGTTCTGATTTTTGAATTTTTTCTAACTGCTTATACTGACTCAACATCCATTGTTTGTAGTTTTTATTCTTAGGCATGGTTTCAGTAACATTTAGCACGGGTACATCATGTTTTTTTGCTAACTTTACCAATTGTCCAACTGTTTTGTCAGTTGCTTGGGTGTTTTGAACAAAGAAACTGATTTTTTTACTTTTAATATCATCTTGCATTGTTTTAATATCTTTGGGTGATGGGTCTGTACCATCTTCAACAGACTTTGAAAAATGTGTATTATTTTTAGAATACCCAAGTTCTTCCAAAGCGTAATCGAATACCGGTTCACTTACATCAACAGACTTATTATTTGAATTCTTTTTTAGCGACTCTATTTTTGTTTGAACAGGTTTCAAGCTGGCAATATATTTTTTAGCATTCGCTTTAAACTCAGCCTCATGTTTAGGATCTATTTTTGAAAACCTATCAGCTAAATAGTTTGCGAGTCTAGGGATAGTTTGACTTTGATACCATAGGTGTGGATTATCACCATTTTTCTTACCTAAAACATCTTCACCAACTCGAACAGATTGAACATCTGAATTTTTTGCTAGTTTAGTCATCCAAGAGTCATAACCAATACCGTTGTACACGACTAAATCAGCCTTGGAAACTGCTGCAGCAATTTTAGCGCTTGGTTCATAATCATGTGGATCAACATTGGGATTTGTAATGACTGATTTAACCGTACCATACTGACCGAGTACTTTTTCAGCTACTTCACCGTAAAAATCAACTGAGGAAACTACCTGAATATTGCTTGTATCAGCCCTCACTGTAACATTACCAACAACAAATACGAAGAGCGCTAAAATAGCGCCAATCAAACTACTAAAAAAATATTTTTGTTTCATCATTTTTTCTACTTTCTCATCCATTCTAGAATTTGTGTAAAGATAAAAGCTTTATTTAAGTTTGAAACATATGAACTTCCTTCTCTCTGTTTAGTGGTAAAAATATTTCCTTTTCATTATAGTAACCATTACTATTAAAGTCAACAAAAAGTAATGATTACTTTAAAAGAAAAAAGGAGCAGCTATATCTTTACAATATAACTGCTCCTTTTCATATATGAGATAACTGAATGTTATGCTGTTTTATTACTTTGTTGACACCGGTCACACAGACCAAACAATTCTAATTTTATGTTTAATACTAAAAACTCTTTCATTGATTCTTTTAGTGCGGGAGACATACTTGAATCTATTTTTATCACTCGATGACAATTTTGGCAAAAAAAGTGTCCGTGTTGTGGCGAAACAAAGTCACATTGGAATTTGACATTCAGTTGACCATTTTCCGAACGTTGCTCAACGATTCCCAGCTCAGAGAATTCTTTGATATTGCGATAAGTTGTTGTATGGCTAACATTAGGATACAGTTCTTGCATAAAACTATCGACATCAGTCACTGAGACGTATTGCGATTCAAATTTTGATAAGTACTTGAGAAGATCTTTACGTTGTTTCGTTACACGAAATTCGCTTTTTTGTAAGATATCCAAACCGTTTTTGTATTGTGTCTCTTCATCTATCATAGTATTACACTTTCATTATTCATCAAATTTACTTAATCATTATTATCTCTCATATTGCTTTTTTAGTCTACTGCTTTGTTTTAAAACAGGAGTCACTTCCACTTGTTTCCTTCAAATTTAAAAAGTCATTTTTTATTACTTCTAAATTTAAAAATGCTACAATAAGTCTACAAAGCTTCTTCACTCAATACTTGGGGTTGTGGCATATACTGTGAGAATATATGCATACCCTTGTATCTATATAAGGAGATATTTTATGACAAAAATCAGTGAGGTTTTCCAAGAGTACAATTTTTCAGATAATCAATTAACGTTATTAGCTGGCCCATGCGCAATCGAATCCTATGAGACATGCGCTGAGGTTGCCGAAAAGTTAAAAAAGATTACTGATGAATTAGGTATTAATTTTGTTTTCAAATCATCATTCGATAAGGCCAATCGTAGTTCACTTGATTCCGACCGAGGTGCAGGAATGACTCACGGCCTTGAAATTTTAAAAAAAATAAAAAAGACTTATAATGTCCCTATTGTTACTGATGTTCATGAATCTTACCAATGTGAACCAGTCGCAGAAGTCGCTGATGTATTACAGATTCCCGCTTATCTTAGTCGGCAAACTGATCTCTTAGTTGCTGCTGCCAAAACCGGCCGTGTCGTTAATATTAAAAAAGCCCAATTCATGGCACCTGAAGATATTCAAAGTGCTGTGCATAAAGTAGAAGACATTAACAAACATATTTTAGTTACTGAACGTGGTAGTATGTTTGGTTATCATCAACTTGTAGTTGATATGACCAGCCTTATTCAAATGCGTGAGACTAATTTCCCTATCATTTATGATGCTACTCACTCTATCCAAATACCTAGTGGTTACGGTAACCATTCTGGTGGTAATAGAGAATATGCATTCCCGTTGATGCGCGCAGCCTTAACAATTGGTGTTGCGGGTATCTTTGCGGAAGTACACCCCAACCCACCAAAGGCTATTTCTGATCAGGATAGTCAATTATACCTTTCCAAAATACGTCCAATCTTAGAGGTAGCTAACGATCTTTTCCACCAAAATCTTAAGATGAAGGCGGTTTATGATCATGAAAGTTTATTATGAAAATGCAAAGAAAACATTTGATGCTGAAATCGAAGCATTGAATCGTGTCAAAAGCTCACTGGGTAAATCATTTGATGAGACGGTAGATAAAATTTTATCTACTAAAGGTCGCGTAATATTTATTGGCATTGGAAAATCTGGTATCATTGCTGACAAAATTGCTGCTTCATTTTCTTCAGTAGGTTTAGCAAGTTTCTATATTGATGCAGGAACAGCTTATCATGGTGATTTGGGACGTGTGTCAGCTGATGATGTTGTGCTATTCATATCTAATAGTGGTGAAACACAAGAAGTACTGCAAGCGCTGTCATCACTACAAAATATCTACAATCATGGCTTGGCAACTATAGCCATGACAGGTTCTGAAGATTCAACTCTCGCAAAAAATACAGATATTGTGCTCTCAATTGATATTGCCGAAGAGGCCGATATCACAAAATTAGCACCAACTAGTTCAACCACAGCAACACTTGTCATGGGAGATGCCTTACTAGTTGCCATCGAAACTGCCAAAGAGTTTAATCGTGAAAACTTCGCTATGTACCATCCCGGCGGCTCTATTGGAAAAATATTGCTTCAAAACGTTAAAAACTCAATGCATACTAAAATTCCCTATGTTCATGTCAATACTTCAATTAATGAGGTAATCTATCGCATCAGTGACTATGGTATTGGTATTACTTTGGTCAAAGATGAACAAGAAAATGTCATTGGTATTATCACTGATGGCGATATTCGAAAAAAGTTTCTCAATATCAGTAGGGTCAAAGGATCGACAGCAAAAGATTATATGACACAAGGTTTTATTAGCATTAGTGAAAATAAAAGAAATCGTGAAGCCTGGAGAAAAATGGCTAATTATAATATCTCCAACTTGGTTGTTCTGGATAATGATAAAAAAGTTGTCGGCGTGGTCACCATTCATGATGTACTAGAATAATATCACTTTTGCACCAAAAAGGCTGGAAAATCCAGCCTTTTTTTGATGTAAACATAAATCAGTTGAATTGATACAATATTTTTCGTGAGACAATAATTGATATTAAAACGCCTAGACCCAGTGGTAATAACATGACATAATTTAAATGGCAAATTTCAAATATCATAAATAAAGCCATTAGTGGCGCTTGTTGTGAAGCGGCAAGTAACGTACCAGCACCTAATATGGCAACTTCCCACATAGGGATACCTGGAACTAAGTATAATAAAAAACTACCAATCCATGCGCCAAGGACGGCCCCAATGGCAATTGATGGCGTCAGGGTCCCTCCAGCAGCACCAAATCGAATGGTCAATACTGTAACCAACATTTTTGTCGCAGCACCCAATAGCAATAAACTCACAGAAAGAAAACCTGCACTGTTGATAGCCAATTGTGCTAATGACCGGCCATTCCCCATCACTTCTGGAAATATTATGGAAATTAGTCCCGTGGTCAAGCCCATCATTGGCAATTGCCATAGAATGTTATTTTTGCGTGCTTGATTTTTTTCTGCCCACTGGCATAATTTTCGAAATAATGCGCCAGCAATACCACATAACGGTGCAATCACTAACACCGCCAACAGAGTGACCACTGATAATTTTGCATCCCCAACTAAGTAATACGGCTTAAAGCCTTTAGCAAGTGACCCGATAAGCATTGCGATTGTTGACATACTTAAGCTGACCGCAACTGTGCGTACTGTCATTTTTTTTAATAAAATTTCAGTACAGAAAAACATCCCGGTTATTGGCGCAATGTATATTCCTGCAAAACCAGCACCTGCGGCTGATGCAATAAGTAGTTTGCGATCATCACTAGATAGCTGAGGCAAGTTGAATTTTTCAAATATAACTGCTACTTTTTGCGCAAGCATAACACCAGCTTCTCGAGGAGCTAGCTCACGACCGACTGAACCACCGGTGCCTACATAAAATATTTGTGTCGTGACATGAAGAATGGTTTGCCAAACAGGCATCTTCTCTCCTGATAATGCTTTATTAATGCCTACCGTTGGTTTTGACTTTGTTCTTAAAAACCACCAAATGGCAGCAGCAATCACACTACCAATAAGTACTGAAAATAATCGACGGACAGGCATTGTTCCGGTTGGAGCTGGTTGCCAAGCAGTTTCTTCATAGCCCAAAAAGAATCGTTCCACATACTCTAGTAAAAGCCCTAAAAAAAGAGAGCTAAGACCGACGACGATGCCAATCAAAACTGTCCCACCAATTAAAACCATTAACTGACAATTACTCTGATTAGATTTAACGCTTTTTTTCTGCAATGTCTTTTTCATGACAAGCACTCACCCTATCTCTCTGATAAATATTGAATCACCTCACTATTATATAATAACTAGACAAAAAAAGATTGCCACTACAACAATCTACTAATCGTAATAGCTATCTTTCTAGTTGATTCATCTTTGGTACTTGCTCAATAAACCATTTTTCAAATGCTGCCTTATCAATGTCAACTGCTACCTGTGCGTTTAACTGACCCCCTGACCATCGGTTTTGCGTATCAGCAATTGTTGCACCCGTAGCTGGTCCAGAAATAATAATATCAACCCAGTAATCTTTTACTGTATAGAATTCAGGATGTAATAAATAACAAATTGTATTGACATCATGCATAGGTTTGCCACCTTCTGCAGTATCACCATAAGCTGTCATAACTTTTTGTAACATTTCACCTGCTTTTCCTTGACTTCCAATGGCATCTATCGTTTTAAAAGGTAATAACGCCTTGAGCGTTACATCAAGACCAATCATAACAATTGGCACACCGCTTTTGAAAACAATGTCGGCTGCATCTGGATCAGTGAACACATTAAATTCTGCAACTGAAGATACATTTCCGCCTGACAAAGAGCCACCCATCAAAATAAATTTTTCAATCTTATGAAGTAAACTTGGATATCTCTGTATTAATCGTGCGATGTTTGTATATGATCCAGTAGCCACAATAGTCAGTGGTGTAGTGGCTCCTTCCAGTTCTTCAGCCATTGCAGTAACTGCATCTAATTTAATCGCTTTTTTCGTTACTTGGGGGAATTCGTATCCAGGCATACCTGATTCACCATGAATATAAGCAGCATCAGAGAACTCTTTTTTCAATGGTGCAGCGGCGCCTTTTGCAACTGGAATCTGTGTTTGATGAAAAAATGTTAGTAACTTTAATAAATTATTGGTTGTTTTATCAACACTAACATTCCCCGCAACGCTTGTCAGCAACTTGATATCAATACTAGGATTGCTAAGCGCAATCGATAAAGCAACGGCATCATCATCCCTGGATCCATATCTAAAATTATAGGTATCATCATTTCTCCTTTACAAAACATTCCCTTTTGATTACCAAACAAACAGGCCTGCGGTTGCAGCTGACAGCAGTGAAACTAATATACCGGACAACAACATGTAAGGCACTCGAGCACTAATGTAATCATTTTTTTCTTTACTGACAAGTCCTTTGAAGCAACCAATAATCATGCCTAAAGTACCAAAGTTAGCAAAGCTAGTAAGGAACACTGTCAATACAATCCGTGCATGTTCATTTGCAAAAAGGCCTTTACCGGCCATAATTGATTTTGAAACTTCACCCATGACAACAAACTCATTAGTTACCAGTTTTGTACCCATATATTGCGCAATTTGGAAAGCCTCGTGAACATTGAATCCCAGTAACCATGCAAACGGAAACATGATTACGCCAAAAATGTTTTCTAATGTTAACCAGTGCAGCCCAGTTAAACTGAATAATTGATTAATCAATGCCGCTAAAGAAACAAACGCAATAACAGTAGCCGTAATAATCAAAATCAACTTTCCAGCGCCAAGAATTGAATCACCTAAGAATGAAAAGAACGGTTCTTTTTTACCATTATCTGATGCAACACTGACAATGACATCTTCTTCGGGTGTCACTTTAGTTGGATTTAAAATTGTAGCAATAATGATAGCGCCTAGTATATTAAGTGGGATGGCGGTTAACACATACTTACCAGGAACCATTTGAGTATACGAACCAATAATAGCAGATGTGACACAGCTCATCGACATCATTGCGAGTGTAAAGTTTCGGCGTGCAGACATCATATCTAGTTGTGCTTTTGACACAGCTAATACCTCTGTATTTCCTAAAAACATCATTTCAATCGAAAAGAATGCTTCAAATTTTGGTTGTCCAGTTATAAAAGCAAGACCCTTACCAATCCACTTAATTAACCATGGTAGTAAGCCAATGTAGGTTAAGATATCAAACAAGGGTACAACCAATAAAATTGGTAACAAAGCAGAAGTAACAAAGTTTGGTCCCCCATTATTAGAGGTCAACCATTCGGGCAACGCAAACGCAATTCCTTGAGTAGCCACAGAAACAAGCCAATTGAAACCATCAGCTGCAGCTTGTACAGCGATTTGTCCAGACCTGAACTGAGTAAAAAACCAAGCTAGCAAAATCTCTAGTGCCAGTACAATACCGACTGATTTCCACTGAATATTTTTGCGATCGTTTGAAAACAGCGCTGCAATGGCAATAAAAACAAAGATACCAAGAATATTAGCAAATAAAAACATGAGTTATTCCTCTCTTGAACAAAGTGCAAGTTAGTAAAACGTTTAACCACAAACATTATAGCACCAACTTTTTAAAAATGAAAGCGTTTCCATTTGATTTTTACTGGTACAATAGTTTAAGAATAATGTTTCTAAACTAAGGAGTAAAATGTGATGCGCAAAATCTCAATAAAAGATGTTGCCCAAAAAGCAGGCGTCTCGATTGCTGCTGTATCTCAAATTTTAAATAATAAGGGCCAACGTTTTTCTGAGGCAACAATCGAAAAAGTATTTCAAGCACGAGATGAGTTAGGCTATATTCCTAACAGCGCTGCAAGAAACCTTAAAAGCAGGCAAAAACGTTTGATTGGTATCATAGTTCCTTCCTTCCGAATGCCGTTTTTTGCCGATATTATTCAAAGTATGCAGATGAGTGCACCGTCCGATGTTAATTTAGTATTTCTAGGATCAACTGACGAGAGTTTACAAGATGTAATTTTTTCCTTGGTTGAGCGTGGGGTAGAAGCATTAGTATTCGGCCGGCATATTCCCAATCGATCTGAAGTGAATACATTTTTAAAAAAACGTAATATACCATATTTGGTGCTTGATCAAAATGCCGATATAAATGCGCATGATATGGTTCAGACCAATGAATTTACAGGCGGAAGCATGGCAGCTAGTCATTTAATGTCACTTGGCCATCGAGATATCGCTCTAATTTTACCAAACAATTTAACTGATAACATGCGACAACGTCGAGCAGGTTTCTTAGACACATTATCTACAGCAAATTTAACGCCAAAAACAATCATTACGACGACTTTATCGAAACATGGTGGCTTGGCAACTGTTCCTCAGCTCATTCAAAGTAAATCTACAGCAGCATTCGTTTTAAATGATGAAATGGCTATCGGTGTTTTGCGTGGTTTGGCTTATCAAGAGATCAAAGTACCTGAGGACATTTCTGTTATGGGTTATGATGATACAGATTATGCAGAATTTATGATCCCTACACTAACTACCATAGCACAACCTGCATGGAAAATTGGTGAAACAGCTTTAAAAATGATCATTCGACGTCTTGATCATCCTAATCTCCCCTTACAAACCGAATTTTTCGATGTTAAATTGGTCATTCGTGAATCGACTGGGCCACTTAGACATACAAAAGGCAACCAATAAGATATCTTGGTTGCTTTTTCTTGACATTATTTTTAAGATAACTTAAACTGGACACAACCCTTAATCTAGTAAAACGTTTAACCTACTTAACACTTTAAGGAGTTGTCATTATGAAAAAGAAAGTTGTTGTTATCGGTAGTCTTAATATTGATACTATTCAAATGATTGATAGATTGCCTAACCAAGGAGAAACCATTACTGTTAACAATCAAGCAAGTACATTTGGCGGTAAAGGTGCTAATCAAGCAGTTGCAGCTGCTCGTCAAGAGGCTGATGTAACAATGATTGGTGCTGTAGGTGATGATGACCGTGGACGTGCCTTCAAACAATTGTTAAATGATGAAGGAATCTCAACAGATTACATTTTTACAAAGAGCCAGTTTACCGGCTCTGCAACTATCATGTTGGAACCAGATGGACATAACACAATTATGGTATATGGTGGCGCAAATATGAATTTGACCAGTACTGATGTGGAAAAAGCACACAATATAATTGCTAATGCCGATGTTGTCGTAGCACAATTTGAAGTACCTAGTGAAGCCATTCTTGCCGGATTTAACATAGCCAAGAAAAGTGGCGTACTAACTATTTTAAATCCGGCCCCTATCACGTCACATATTGATCCAAATATTATCTCATCTACTGATTTAATTATACCAAATGAAACTGAAGCTGCTGCCTTAGCTCATACTGAGCCTACCACAAAAAAATCAGCATTATCGGTGATTACTTCTAAATTAAATAAAGCAGGTTTTCCTAACGTAGTGGTCACACTTGGTAGTGATGGCGTTTACTATCATGTTAATGAATTAACAGATATTGTACCTATTTTCAAAGTAAATGCCGTTGACACCACTGCTGCTGGTGACACTTTCATTGGTACTTTTGCAGCTAATATTGATAGAAACTTGTCGAATTTACCAAGTGTCATTCGCCGTAGTTGCTTTGCTAGTTCCATAACTGTCAGCCGTTCTGGTGCAATAGCCTCAATTCCAAATAAACGCGATGTTGACACTGGTTTGCTTGCTAATGCTGCGATGGTAGAATGAGGCTTGTCATGGATGAAAAAAAATTTCAGAAAAAGCAAGCTGCCCTCACTGCTTTAAACTATATCCAGACCAATATGATTGTCGGATTAGGAACTGGTTCAACTGTTTCTTATTTTCTAGATGCTTTAGCTGCTTCTCAGTATAATATCATTGGTGTGACCACTTCAACTATTACTAGTCAACGATGTGCAGAATTAAATATTCCAATTGTTGATATTGATGATATTGACCATATTGATATTACAGTTGATGGTGCAGACGAAGTCGATTCCTACCTTAACGGTATAAAAGGCGGTGGGGCTGCCCTTCTAATGGAAAAAATAGTAGCCAAAAACTCAAAGAAAAATATCTGGATTGTTGATCGTAGTAAAGTGCATAACACGTTAGGTTCTTTCCCCCTACCTGTTGAGGTTATCCCCTACGGCAGTGGTCAGTTGCTGCGACAATTTGCCAATAAAGGTCTATTCCCTAAATTGCGGCGCTACCCTGATAATAATCAGCCCATCATCACCGATGCTGGTCACTATATTATTGATTGTCACATGAACACAATTAACAATCCATATGCTCTCGCCGAATATCTTGAAAGCCAGGTTGGTGTTGTTGAACATGGCTTGTTTTTAAATATTTGTGATCGAATAATTATTGGTGATAACACTGTAGAAATTAAAGAAAGACAGCACGCACATGTAGAAAACAACTGATTTATATTACCAATTGTTAACCAAATTGTGTTAACTCAAAAATACCACAAAGATATTGATCAGCTCTTGGTATATTGACTTTACCTTAGGTAATCAGTTACAAGGAACAAATAATCAAAAAACAGTCAACTCTAATGATGGTTGACTGTTTTTTGATTACAATAAATGACCTGCTATTTCACACCGCTAGCAACATCAGCATGATAAATATATGAACGTGTCATTGGTAAGTTCTTGCCAGAAGGCCCTTTGGTAAGTAAATACTGAACAACATCAATGTTACCAGCTTCAAATGAACCAGCGCAAGCTTGCAAATATAAATCCCACATTCTGTAAAAACGTTCGCCGTATTTTGAAATAACTTCTTCTTCCACTTTGTGAAAGTTCTCTGTCCAAATTTCCAATGTTTTCTGATAATGGCGACGTAACGGTTCAATATCATCAACTTGCAAAGAAGCATCAATAATATGTCCTACGTTTTCAGCTATATTTGGAATATAACCACCTGGGAATATGTATTTATTAATCCACGCATCGACACCTGCACCGTCATGTTGCCCAGTAATACCGTGAATCAAGGCCGTACCATCTTCTGTGAGCAGGTTGTTTACTTGGTTGAAGTATTCACCTAAGTTTTCTTTTCCAACATGTTCGAACATACCAACAGACGTTACATGGTCATAAGTATCTTTTAACTCGCGATAATCTTCTAAATAAACATGAACGCGACCCTCAAGCCCTTCTTCTTTAATTTTGTTAGAAACAAAATCATATTGTTGTTGACTAAGTGTGACACCAGTGGCTTCCAAATTATATTCTTTAGCTGCGGTAAATAGTAGTGTTCCCCAGCCACACCCGATGTCTAATAAAGTTTCACCAGATTGTGCATGAAGTTTATTCAAAATATGACGTACTTTGTTCCATTGTGCATCTTCAAGTGTATCTTTGTCGCTAACGAAGTAAGCACAAGAATAGGTCATTGTGGGATCTAACCACATTTTATAAAAATCATTACCGATATCATAATGGCTTTGTACATCTGCCTTACTCTTATTCTCTGAATGTGAATGTTTAGGAATAAGTTTAGAAAACTTAGCGCCATTCAAAAAACTTTCTTTGGAATCATACGCAATCTTAACCAACTGTTGCAGATCACCTTTAATTTCAATTTTTCCATCCATGTATGCTTCACCAAAAGTAAGCGAAGCATGTGCCATAATATCTTTGATTGGTATAACCTCGTGAAGGATGATTGTGGCAATTGGGTCACCTTGACCGTAACTGACCTTTTCCCCATCCCAAAATTCAACGTCGATTGGGGCGTCGAAACTAGACTTAAAAATCTGTTTATAAATCGTTTTATCAAGCATAATTTCCCCTTTACCTACTATATTGGTATTGTAAGAAAACATTCATCAAAAGTCAAACATTGATAAAAACTGAGAATAGTGCTATACCATTGAATTAGCTATTTTGTATACAAAACATGGTGAGTTGTTGGATTATAATATCCATCCCACAAAACTAACTGTTTGGTAACATCAGATTTTCTCTAACAAGAGCTACTTTTTTTCATTTTTATTCTGATTTGGTTGGCACTTCCACCAAAAAAAGCCGGTTCTACCGGCTTTTAAATTATTCAAATAAATGCATCATTGCTAATGCTTCAGCTTCACGTTTCACTTGCTTAAGCACTTTTTCATCATCATAATGATGAATGGCTGTCACAATCAATTCGGCTACATTAGTAGCATCAGCTTCATCAAATCCACGAGTTGTGATTGCTGCAGTTCCAATACGAATACCAGATGTAACAAACGGGCTCAATTGCTCATTTGGTAACGCTTCTTTGTTTGTAGTAATTGAAACTGTGTCTAACAATTCTTGTGTTTGCTTACCATTCAACGCTGTTTTAGTTAGGTCCAAATTGAATAAATGATTGTCAGTACCACCAGCTACAACACGAATATCTACCGTATCATTGAAAACTTTTGCCATAGCTTGCGCATTTTTAATAACTTGTTGTGCGTAATCTTTGAATTCAGGTTGTAGCGCTTCTCCAAAGGCAATTGCTTTACCTGCAATAATGTGTTCCAGTGGTCCACCCTGTGATCCAGGGAAAATAGCTGAATTAAGCTGCTTGGCATACTTTTCTTGTGATAGAATAACACCACCACGCGGACCACGCAGTGTTTTGTGTGTTGTTGATGTCACAACATCTGCAATGCCTACTGGATTAGGATGTAATCCAGCAGCTACAAGTCCAGCAATATGCGCCATATCAACCATTAAATAGGCGCCCACTTCGTCAGCAATCGCACGGAATTTATTAAAATCAATAATTCGTGAATATGCAGAAGCACCTGCCACAATCATCTGTGGCTTTACTTCACGTGCTTGCTTAGCAATTGCTTCATAATCTAAGGTTTCTGTTTCTGAATTTAGTCCATAAGTATGTGATTCATAAACTTTTCCAGAGAAACTGACCTTGGCTCCATGAGTCAAATGTCCACCAGCATCAAGACTCATACCCAATATCTTGTCACCTGGCTTTAAAAATGCCATATAAGCAGCAGCATTCGCTTGGGATCCAGAATGCGGTTGAACATTAACATATTCGGCACCAAAGAGTTCTTTTAAACGATCGATGGCTACCTGTTCAATAACATCCACGTACTCTGTACCACCATAATAGCGCTTATAGGGGTATCCTTCAGCATACTTATTTGTCAATACTGAACCTTGTGCGGCACGTACGGCTTGCGATGTAAAGTTTTCAGAAGCGATTAATTCGATTGTACGGTTCTGACGCGCACTCTCTTGTTGAATTGCACTCCAGACAATAGGATCTAATTCTTTATATGACATTTGATTCTCCTTGGTTGATATAACCTAATTATACATTAAAAAATCAACGATTTGAATCATAAAAAACGTCACAATATAGCAAACAATACTATAATTATTAGATAGATAGTTCGTCTTTAATAGATTGCATAATCATCTCCGGTTTGATGATCTTAGTGTGTACAACCATTTTATCAAATAACGTTGCTACTTGTGCTGGAATAACTGTATTGGTTCGTTCAGCCAGCTTTTGTAAATCTAATACACCCCCTTCATTCTTTTCCTCCAATGCTGTTAAAACTGTTTGGGGGAACTTATAAGGACTTGCTGTTGCTGCAAGTAACGTTTGATGCGTTGCTTCTTCGTAAGCAAAACGGCCAACAGCTGTATGTGGATCAATTAAATAACCGCTATTTTCGAAGACGTCTTTAATCGTATCAACCACTTGAGATTGTGTCGCAAATTTGGCTGTAAATTTTTGCAAATAATTACGCGTTTTATCAGTCAAAGTATATTGGCCACTTTCAGCTAACGAATGCATATACTGACGCACTTCTTCATCATTACGTCCACTAGCAAAATACAATAATCGCTCCAAGTTACTTGATACTAAGATATCCATTGCTGGTGAATTCGTGACTTTAAAATCACGTTGACGATTATAAGTACCGGTGTTGAAAAAATCAGTTAACACATTATTTTCATCCGAAGCAACAACAAACTGATGCACTGGTAACCCTAACTGACTAGCATAATACGATGCAAGTACATTACCAAAGTTTCCGGTTGGCACATCGATATTGATTTCTTCACCAGGAACTACAACATCATTTTTAACTAATTGGGCGTAAGCATAAATGTAATATACGATTTGTGGTACTAGTCGACCAATATTAATTGAATTAGCAGATGAGAAGCGCATACTTTTTTCTGATAATTCTTGAATTAATTTCTCATCACTCAAAATAGATTTCACAGCTTTTTGGGCATCATCAAAGTTACCAGTTATTGCCGTGACATGAGCATTTTGTCCCTCTTCAGTTTGCATCTGCTGCCGCTGAATATCACTGACACCAACTTCTGGGTAAAAAACAACTATTTCAGTATTTTCGACATTTGCAAAGCCACTCATAGCAGCTGTTCCTGTATCGCCTGATGTAGCTGTTAAAATAACAATTTTATCATTTAGTGATTGTTTTTTAGCAGCTGTCGTTAATAGATGTGGCAATGCTTGTAGTGCAACGTCTTTGAATGCTAAAGTAGGGCCATGAAATAATTCAATATAATGTAACTTGTTCTCATTGTGCAAGGTCACAATGTGTTCATCATCCCATTGATTACCGTATGACTTTGAAATAATATGATCAATTTCTTGAACTGTAAAATCATCAAAAAAGGCATCAAATACTTGCGTGGCGATTTCTTGATAGCTTTGTTGACTTAAATTTTTCCAATCTAATTTTAATTTGGGCCATTTTTCTGGAACGTAAAGTCCGCCATCTGGCGCAATACCGTTTATGATTGCTTGGCTAGATGTAACTGCAGGAGCCTGTCCACGTGTTGATACATAATTCATAGTAATTCATTTCCTTTTTTATAATTTAACCAATTATAACAAATTTGTTTATTTTTAGATATTATAATGATAAAATCATAAGAAGAACATATATAAAATACTAAAAATAAAAGGAATATCACATGGAAATAGGCATTGGTCTTTTTGGCCTCGGCACAGTTGGAAGTGGTGTCGTAAAAATCTTACAACAAAACGCTAATCAAATTACCCAACGAACTGGATCTCATTTGGTCGTACGTCATGCCGTCGTACATAATCTTAATAAACCACGCACTGGTTTTACACAAGATTTTCCAATCACTAATAATCCTAAAGATATTTTGGATAACGATGATATACAAATCGTAGTTGAAGTCATGGGCGGAATCGATTATGCATACGATATTATTAAACGTGCTCTCATGGCAAAAAAACACGTCGTCACGGCAAACAAAGATTTAATTGCAAGTCGCGGACAAGAGTTAGCTGAGTTAGCCAACCAAAATGGTGTTGATTTATATTATGAAGCTGCTGTTGCTGGTGGGGTACCTATCCTACGTACGCTTTCAAGCAGTTTTACAGCAGATGAGATTTCACTTGTTGCCGGTATCATTAATGGCACAAGTAATTTCATTTTAACGCAAATGGCTACAAATGGCTTAACGTATGCAGAAGCACTTAAATTAGCTCAAGACAAGGGTTTTGCTGAATCTGACCCTACAAATGACGTAGAAGGTTTTGACGCAGCATATAAGTTAATTATTTTGTCTAACTTTTCATTTGGTGTGCAACCTGTTATGAACGACGTAGCTATTACTGGTATTGCCAATCTAACAGATTCGGACATCAACGATGCACATAGTTTTGGCTACGCAATCAAATTGTTAGGTGTTGCACAAAGAGTTGATAATGCACTCAGTATCGAGGTTTCCCCTCACCTCGTTCCTTTCAATCATCCTTTAGCGACCGTTAACAATGAAAACAATGCTGTTTTAGTTAATGGCGAGTCAGTTGGTGAAGTGATGTTATATGGACCCGGTGCTGGTGAAATGCCTACTGCTAATTCGGTATTAAGTGATTTAACCAACGTCGCTACTAACCTAGCACTGAATACGCCAGGAAGACCATTTAATACTTTTAACCAAGACTTAGATTTAGCTAAACCCTCACAACGCGTGGCAAGACGTTTTATTGTTGTAGAAGTAGCTGACACACCAGGAGCAATGTATTCCGTCACCGGTATGTTTGCTTCTGCAAAAATAAGCTTTACTGACTTAAAGCAAACCCCAGCAAAAAATGGCTTTGCGCGATTAGTTGCTTTGACACACGCCGCCTCTGATGCGCAACTCAATGTTATTCGTACAACAATTCGAAATGCTGATGGCATTAACTTAGCAGCGGAGTATAAAATTTTCTCATGATTAAAATAACTGTACCAGCTACCAGCGCCAATATTGGCCCTGGCTTTGATTCTCTTGGCGTGGCCCTAAAACTATATTTAACCTTAGAAGTACATGAAAAGACCTCCGAATGGCAAGTAATTCATGATTACGGCGAAAATATGCCCAGTGATATGAACAATTTCATCGTCAAAACAGCAATTTTATTAGCCCCAAACTTAACACCACATCGCATCGTTGTAAAATCTGATATTCCACTGGCACGCGGATTAGGTTCATCATCTTCCGCACTTTTAGCCGGCCTAGCAATGGCCAATGTTTTGGCCGACTTGGGATTAAGCGATGATGCTTTGTTGAAGCAAGCAACGACTTTAGAAGGTCATCCAGATAACGTTGCTCCTGCATTACTTGGCGGTAGCGTAGCAGCCTTTTACGATGGCGAACAAGTCTATCATGCGCCATTGAGTTTACCAAAAGATATTAATTTCTTGACTTTTATCCCCAATTACGAACTGCTCACAACTGAAGCACGCCATGCATTACCGGCTAATATGACATTTAAAAATAGTGTTGCTGCTAGCGCTATCAGTAATACCTTAGTCGCAGCATTGACTACAGGTGATTTCAATACGGCTCGTGTTTTAATTGAAAAGGACCAATTTCATGAACAGGCCCGTGCGTATTTAGCACCACACCTAAAAATTATTCGTGATGCGGCTCATCAACTAGACATCGTCGGCACCTATCTGTCTGGCGCGGGCCCAACTGTTATCACTCTTGTACCGCAGAATAATGCAATTAAGCTATTAAAAAAACTGACAAACATGGCTTTGCCAGGAAAACTATTATTACTAGAGCCAGATTATACTGGTTTGCAAATTATTAAAAATAATTAGGAGAATATGTGCTTTCCAGCACTTACATATTATGAAAGTTACAAAATTTGGTGGTTCTTCACTAGCTAACGGTCAACAGTTACAACGTGTCTACGATATCATTCGTGCTGATGATGATCGCAAAGTTGTTGTTGTTTCAGCACCTGGTAAACGATTCAAAGATGATCGCAAAGTGACCGATTTATTGATATCATATGCGCAAGCTACACTTGCCGAAGAAGATACTACTGAAATCATTGAAACGATTAAACACCGCTATCACTCCATTGGTGAACACTTCGAATTACCAGACTATGAATTAGCTGACCTAGATGAACAAATTGAACATCTAGCAAGTAAACATTACCGATCATTTGATTATTTATATGCAGCATTCGCTGCTCACGGTGAATATCTAAATGCGCAATTAATTGCTAAAGTCTTTAACCATTTAGGTATGCCAGCTCGTTTTGTAGACCCTAAAGAAATTGGTTTGCTCGTAGATGATAATGCGCGATCAGCAACATTTGATACCACTTCTTATACCACAATCGGCGAGTTAGACCTGTCAACCTCTGAACGACTAATTGTCCCTGGATTCTTTGGCTATACTAAGAATGGTGATATGGCTACTTTTTCACGTGGTGGTTCAGACATCACTGGTGCTATTATGGCACGCGGACTACGAGCTGATTTATATGAAAATTTTACCGATGTCAGTGCCATCTATGCCGTTAATCCTTCAATTGTCAAACAACCAGCAGCCATTCAACAAATGACATACGATGAGATGCGTGAGTTGTCTTATGCTGGGTTCGCTGTATTCCATGATGAAGCCATCATTCCAGCCATTCAAGGTGGTATTCGTATCAACATTAAAAATACCAACGATCCCGATGCCCCTGGAACATTTATTGTACCGCCTACAGAGGTTCAGCAAACACGTCCCGTGACTGGTATTGCCAACTCCAATCGTTTTGCCGCCCTATATTTACATCGGTACTTATTGAATAAACAAGTTGGTTTTACCCTTCGTATTCTTGATATTTTGAAACGTCATAATATTTCTTACGAGCATATGCCTTCTGGTATTGATGATTTGACAATTATTTTTGATAAAACAATGTTAACACAAGAGCAAGTTGATAACATGTTAAGCGACATTACTGCTGAAATTAAGCCTGATACATTAAAGTGGATTCCAAGTTACGGTATTATTATGGTCGTTGGTGAGGGAATGCGTAATCGTGTCGGTGCCTTAACAGAGATTGTTGCGCCCCTTAAAGAGCGTAATATCAGCTTACAAATGGTCAATCAGGGAGCGAGTGAAATTTCCATTATGTTAGGAATTCAGCCCGACTTATCTGATAGTGCTGTAGAAGCAATTTATACAAATATCTTTAAATGACATTAAAAAGAAGCGTATTAACTATTAAAGTTAATACGCTTCTTTTGTTAAACTAATACATTGGTTATTTTCGTTAAATAAACCAACATATACATCCGGCATTTCCATTTTTTGCCAGTCTATAAAATTGAAATAACCACTTGTTAAATAATGGAACAGTAAGCTTAAGTCAATAATTTGATAAAAAGCTGTTTTCATCCTTTGTTGTACTGTTGCTAAAGATTCTTCTCATAGTGTGTTAAATACCATGCAAATATGTTTCTAGATGCTCTTTGCTTAAGTTGTTTGATAGCCCGATTAGCAGCTTCAATCGGGCTTTAGGACCATTAATACTGGAAGCAAAGATTGCGCCAGACTTCTCTAATTGAACGCCACCACCTAAATAATCGTATACGGGTGCAGCAACACCATTAAAACTTCTTGAAACAATGACTACTGGTATATTTTTCGACAATAAATATGCTACGCCATGAGCTGCTTCGCGAGATAAATTACCCGCACCAAGCGCTTCAATAATAATGCCGTCAATGTTAGCATCAGCCAAAAGTTTCAATAATTGGCTATCCATGCCTGCATATGCCTTTAAAACAGGAATATTTTTGTTAATATCCACATTCGGCAATACTTCACGTTGTGGAAGGTCATAAAAATAAATAATTTGTCGTTTTGTTAGTAGCCCCATTATGCCACTAAGTGGTGAAGCAAACGTTGCCACATTAGTCGTGTGTGTTTTAGTTACAAATCTAGCGGCATGTATTTCATCATTCATCACAACTATCACACCACGATTTTTGGATGTATCATCTGCAGCAACACGTAACGCAGATTGATAATTATATAAACCGTCTGAACCAAGCTCATTGGACGAACGCATTGCGCCCGTTATAACAATAGGAAACGAAACTTTTAACGTACTATCCAGAAAAAATGCCGTCTCTTCCAAGGTATCTGTACCATGAGTAATAACAATACCATCAAAATCATTTTTGGCTTCAGAGATACGCTTCTGTATTTGTAGCATGTGCGATGGACCAATATGCTCACTTGGTAAATTAAAAATGTTTTCAACTTCTAGTTCGATATTTGGAAAGGTAATCTTTGCTTGAATTAAAGGATTTTCAGCTCCTGTTTCAACATCTCCATCCACATCTTCATGCATCGAAATTGTACCACCGGTATGCAAAACCAAAATTTTTTTCATACTTATTTATTCCTTCTAAAATTAACTAACGTATTTTGCCACGAATGCATTTGTTCAATAAATGATTTTGCTCGTGGCTTCAAACCAACTTGTTTTTCGTAAATATAATCAATAACACGTTGCAAACCACGTTTGGTGATCGCTGATATTCTGATATCATGTACTTGGCGCATATCAATAACACTAAATTGACGTAAATAAAACACCGTTTTTTGATCAAGCATTAGTCGCTGATCATCCAGATTAAAGTGATTTTCAGAAATAATACCATTGTATTTTTCAGAATAATCAAATTTTCCATCTACTTGGCCCGTAATTGGGTCAGCTTTTAAGTTTGGAGCCACCCCGAGAGGAACAAGTAATTGAATTTCAAAAATATTAGCGATAATTTGAGGATCAAGTCCTTCAGCAAGTTTTTGTAAAGCAACATCAAGTTGATTATACCAACGTGTTATCTTTTCCCCTTCTTCGAAAGAAGCATCAATTAAACTAGCAATCAACGCGGCATAAGCATTTGCTTCTATATCTTCGATAAGCCTTGAATATACTTTTGTATTTTGAACATCATTCATGTAACCCAGTCCAGTTTCTCTTTTTGGTAGAGCTCCATCAAAAGTTACAACTGTGTAAGGTTGTGTGCCAGCTGAGAGTTTAGAAGTAGCTTTTTTTGCGCCTCGTGCCAAAAAAGTTCGCATGCCATACGTTTCCGTTAGTATGCGAACTAATAAATCATTATCTTTATATTGCCGTGTATATAATACAATGCCACGAATAATTGCCATAATGACTCCACTAAATCGATCACAATTTTTTTTATGACGACATAGTACATTGTTACATCATCATTTTAGTAATCTTCTTCACGATATCCTAATGTCTGCAAAGCTTGAGGTCGATCGCGCCAGCGAGGCTCAACCTTAACCCAGGTTTCAAGGAAAACTTTATCTCCGAGTAGTCGTTCGATATCCTTACGCGCTCTCGTACCAATGTCTTTGATCATCGCACCTTGTTTACCAATGATAATATTCTTCTGTGTTGGTCGTTCAACAATAATCGATGCTTGAATGTGAATCTTTTCTTCATTTTCACGAGCAATTTTGTCAATAACGACAGCAACTGAATGCGGTACTTCTTGACGTGTTAACTGTAATACTTTTTCGCGAATTAATTCTCCAATAACAAAACGTTCAGGGTGGTCCGTTAATTGGTCTGCATCGAAATATTGAGGCCCTTCATCTAAGTGGGACACAATATTATCCAACAACTCTGGAACATTATCACCTTCTGTGGCAGAAATTGGAAATACTTCAGCCCACTCAGGTGCATCATTTTGATAGCTAGCAATAACATCAAGTAAATCATTTGGTGCTAATAAATCAACTTTGTTGATTAGTAAATAAATTGGTGTATTTTTAACTTCTTGTAATCGATCAATAATGAAATCGTCACCTCGACCACGTGCCATTGAAGCATCTACCACAAACCAGATTGCATCTGCTTCATGAAGCGCAGAAAATGCAGACTTCACCATAAAATCACCGAGTGAGTTTTGTGGTTTATGTACACCTGGCGTATCAATGAAGACAACCTGTGCATCATCTGTTGTGTAGATGCCTTGTATTTTATTACGAGTAGTTTGTGCTTTATCTGACATAATGGCAATTTTTTCGCCAACAATACGGTTTAAAAGTGTTGATTTACCAACATTTGGACGACCAATAATCGCCACAAATCCTGATTTAAAAGTAGATTCTGTCATATTATATATACGGTTTTTGACCGTACTCTCCTGTGTATGTTTTATTTACTAAAGTCATGAATAAATTGTGAAAAATTAGTAACAATACCAAAATGTCGCCAGACATAGGGTTGAAATACAATTAATAAAATAATAATTTCAAAACCAACAGCCACTAAAACGCCACCAGCAGCGACATCTTTTGCCAACCCAGCAAGTGGATGGTATCTTTTTTCAACAACCAAATCAACAACAGCTTCAATAATTGTGTTCAAAAACTCACTTGATATCACTGTAAATACTGCAACTGCAACCCATAGCCAATCTGCACGATTTAAGCCAAGATGTAGACCCACAAGTAAAATGAGAAACCCTAGCAATATGTGTATTCGCATGTTGCGTTCTCTGACTAAAATCAGCCAAATACCATGCAGAGAATTTCTCATGGCCCGAAAAAATGTACTGTTTCGTTGTACCTTTTTATTGTAATCTTTAGGCGCACCCTCTAGCTTTTTATCTTTTGAGGCCATAATTATCTAAAATCTCTCGTTGTAAATCAAACATTTCTTTTTCTTCTGCATCGCCTAACATATGATCGTATCCATTCAAATGTAAGAAGCCATGCACCACTAAGAAGCCTAACTCACGTTCATAACTATGTCCCAAGTACTCTGCTTGAGAGTTAATAATATCCACAGAAACTAAGATGTCACCAATATTTTTAGCCAACTCAGCCTCCATCAGTTCATCTGGTAGAACCGGAAAGTCATCACCGTCTTCTTCAATTGCAAAACTAATGACGTCAGTGGGCTTGTCTATACCACGATATTTTTTATTGTATTGATGAATTGCTTCATTGTTCATAAATGTTACAGACATTTCTGTATTATCTGGTAACTCTAAATATTTGCCAGCATAGTCTAGTACACAACGAACTAGATCTTGATGATATTGATTAACACCAACTCTTGTTTGGTCAATAATAGCCAAATCCATTAGTTAATTTGCTCCTTTTTTAATTCAGCTAATTTTTTCTCAGCTGCGTCATAGGCACCTACTATTAAACCGACTACTGGATGGCGGACCACATCAGCACTACCAAAATGAATAAATGATACTTGATTCACGTCTTTCAGAATACGTTGAACCGAAATAAGCCCGGATTTTGCACCATGAGGTAAGTCAATTTGAGAAACGTCCCCATTAATAATCATTTTCGAACCAAATCCAAAACGGGTTAGGAACATTTTCATTTGTTGATTTGTTGTATTTTGTGCTTCATCTAGAATAATAAATGCATCATCTAACGTTCGTCCACGCATATAAGCTAGTGGCGCAATTTCGACTACACCGCGTTCCATTAACCGTTGGGTCTGTTCCGCACCAATTAATGTATTCATAGCATCATAAATGGGACGCATATATGGATCTACTTTTTCTTTCAGATCTCCCGGGAGAAATCCTAGTGACTCGCCGGCTTCAACAGCAGGACGTGTGATAATAATTCTTTCAACATCACCACGCTTTAAGGCTGCTATTGCCATAACAACGGCTAGAAATGTTTTCCCTGTTCCAGCTGGCCCAATACCAAAAGTAACATCATTTTTACGAATTGATTGGACATACTGGCGTTGACCAAAATTTTTAACGTGAACGGAACGCCCCTTATTATCACGAATTAGTACTTCAGAGTATAGGTCACCAAAATATTCTAATGTGCCACGCTGTGCCATTGTTATTGCACTCACAACGTCAGTGTCTGATATACTTATTTGATGCTTAATTAAATTAGTTAATTCACGTAGTACAGCTTTAGCTAATGGCACTTTATCCTCATCACCTGAGATAGTCATCTGGTCGCCACGTGCATGAAGTCGCACAGTTAACCCTTCTTCAATTAACTGTAAAAAATTATCATTAACGCCAAGCAACTTGGTCTGTTGCTCCACATTTTCAAATGTAAAAATTTGCTGAACTTGTGCTGTCAAAAAGCAAATCCCCTTTATATGTTTCCTTTATTTTACCATATTGCCGTGATTGATGGTAGTTTATGAGCTAAATATCAAGCAAAATAAAAAGGACTATTGTCCTTTATTCCACAGTCAAATCGTGCATAATTGTATCATACCCTTCAGCTTCTTCATCAGCTGTCAAACGAAGTGGCGCAGCAACGATTTCTGTTATTTTAGCTAAAATATATGTCCCAATCGCAGCAAATGCGATGGTAAATAAAATTGCGACTAATTGCTTACCAACCAATGCCATATTCCCGTTGATTAGACCAGCAACTCCGCCAACGCTTTTATCAGCAAATATGCCTGTCAAGATTGCACCCACAGCACCACCAATGCCATGAATACCAAAAGCATCTAGTGTATCATCATATCCAAAGCTATTCTTAACAAAGGTGATGCCAGCAAAGCCTATCACTCCAGCTAAGAGCCCCATCACTACGGCTGCCCATGGCGCCACGAACCCAGCAGCAGGGGTTATAGCAACTAGACCAGCCACTCCACCACTAGTAATACCTGATAATGTAGCACGTCCATGATACTTGTATTCAACAAGGCCCCAAGTCAACACAGCTACCGATGATGCCAACCAAGTGTTAAGTAAGGCTAGAACCGCTGTACCATTTGCTGCAAGAGCTGATCCGGAATTGAAACCAAACCAACCAACCCACAACAACGCACCACCAATCAAAACATAGGAAGGTCGTACAGGTATATGTTTGTCAGTATGACGATGTCCAATCATCAAAGCTAACACCAGTCCAGTTACACCACTAGAAATATGAACAACAGTTCCACCTGCAAAATCAATTGCGCCTAGCTGAGCCAAGAATCCACCACCCCAAACCATATGTGCCAACGGTGAGTAAATAAAAATCAACCAAAGCGTAATGAATACGAGCAATGCTTTAATTCTAACTCGACCGATTACGGAACCGGTAATAATTGCCGAGGTAATTATCGGAAACATACCTTGAAACAATGCAAATGCACCGTCAGGAATTGTTAAATTTTTAGTAGAATGCGTAAATGAAACATTTGCTAAGAATAAATGTTTAAAATTCCCAATGATATTACCACTGCCGCCAAATGATAAAGTATATCCAATAATAAACCATACTAGCGACGCAATTCCAATAATCATAACTGGAATAAACATCGTGTGTAACAAGTTTCTACGTTCACCTAGACCACCATAAAACAAAGCTAATCCAGGTGTCATCAACCAGACCAACGCAGCTGAAACTAAAACCCAAGCCAAATCACCACTATTCATCACATCACTCCTACCTATTTTTTTATTAAATTAATATTAGCAGTTCGTTAACTTTTAGTATTAAACTGTGATAGCTTTGCTTACATTAAATTAAAAAAGACTATAATGATTTGGTATCCAAATCATTATAGTCTTTTTTAATGTCTAAACTAGAATTATTATACTGTTTGTACAGTTAACATGTTAGTTGTACCAGATTGTGACATTGGCACACCAGCTGCAATAACAATTGTATCACCTGTGTTAGCTAGTCCTTGTTCCTTAACAGCTTTCTTAGCCAAATCAACCATTTCATCAATAGTCTTTGGTGCATCATAAACTACCGGAACAACACCGTAGTTCAAAGTCAAACCACGTTGTACACGTTCTGTATAAGTAACAGCCAAAATGTTGACATCAGGGCGATGCTTTGAAACCATACGTGCTGTATAACCAGAGTTTGTTGATACAACAACAGCCTTAGCATTTACATTACGTGCAATACGCGCTACAGAGGCAGCAACGGCTTCTGTTGAATCTGACTCGTCAAATAAGATATCTTCATGACGTCCATTTTCACGTAGTGAAGTTTCAGCCTTTTCATTAATTGCTGACATTGTTGCAACAGCTTCAACTGGATAATCACCATTAGCTGATTCACCTGACAACATCGTTGCATCAGTACCATCAAATACAGCATTGGCAACGTCGGAAGCTTCGGCACGTGTTGGACGTGGGTTTTCTTCCATTGAGTCAAGCATTTGTGTTGCAGTAATAACTGGCAACCCTGCCTTGTTCATCTTGCGGATCATGTCCTTTTGAACCAAAGGCACATTTTCTGCAGGAATTTCAACACCCATGTCACCACGTGGTACCATTAAGGCATCTGAAACTTCCAAAATTGCATCAAGATTGTCAATACCTTCTTGTGATTCAATCTTAGGAATAATTTGAACATGTTCCATGTTCTTTTCCTTCAACAATGCACGAATTTCTAGCACGTCTTCAGGCTTACGAACGAATGAAGCAGCAATATAATTGATTTCGTGATCCAAACCAAAACGAATGTCATCGGCATCCTTTTCAGTAATACCTGGCAAGTTAATTGAAACACCGGGTGCGTTAACACCTTTACGTGATCCCAAAATACCATCATTATCAACGCGAACAACTAATTCGCGAGTGGCTGAATCTTTTTCGATAACAGTTGTACCAAGCAACCCATCATCAAACAAGACTTGTCCACCTTCTTTAACATCATCGAACAAACCAGCGTATGTAACGGCGATTTTTTCTTTCGTTCCTTCAAGGTTTTCATCCATTGCGATACGCAATGTGTCACCTGTATGGAATTCAATCTTACCGTCAGCTTGCTTTGTTGTACGGATTTCAGCACCCTTAGTATCCAACAAAATACCAACTGTCTTACCAGTAATCTTTTCGGCTTCGTGAACAGCATTCATACGGCCTAAATGTTCTTCGTGATCACCGTGTGAAAAGTTAAAACGGAATACATTAGCGCCTGCTTGGATTAACTTTACGATTGTTTCGACATCAGATGATGACGGACCAAGTGTTGAGACGATTTTCGTCTTTTTCATGGTTAAATAGCTCCTTAGTTATCTTGGTTGTTGCTTGTGCAACTCTACCCAATCTCTATTTTATACATTATGCCCCATTTGTACAAGTCATATTATCAGTAAGTTTGTTTAAAAATAATATTTCCACTCCCTAGTAAAGCTGCTAATTCGCGCATGATAACGGTTTCACTACTCATCCAAAATTCTTGATCAAGTTTTTGACTTTTACCATCTTTTTGCCAGTGAATCACCACTGGATTATGACCACGATATTTTTTCATGATTTGACTGATTCCTTCACGTTTTTCCGGTGTATCATGCACCTCGTCAAGCTGAAGAAACCATGTCCCTTGAACGGGGTCGAGATACTGCAGTTCTGGCGCTAAATTAATGTGATTAGCCACAATTGCGATCTCATTACGCATATCACGCTCTGATTTACCAGCAATACTCAATATCGCTCCAGGTTTTAGAAAATTGCTGATTTTTTTAAATAGCTGTGGGAATATGGTTACACTTATTTCTCCAGTGGTATCAGAGACTTTCACGAAAGCCATGTCATCCCCTTTTTTAGTCCGAATCTGTCGAATACTGTCAACAATTGCGATTATTTTCTCAACCTGACTTGGCTGTACGATATTTCCTATTTGACTAAAACCATTTTTCGAAGTGAAATCACCATACGCATCTAAAGGATGTCCAGATAAATTTACGCCAATGACCTCTTTTTCTTTTTTTAAACGATCGGACAAAGAAAAATCATCATACTTCTTAATTTTCGTTTCTTCTAAAATTAGGTTACCAAAACTTGCAGCTTCAATCAGGCTAGCTAGATTTTCGATTAATTCACGCCGATTGTAGCCAAACGAATCAAGTGCCCCAGCATATACTAATTGCTCTACCGCTTCGCGTTTAAGCATTTTTTCTGGCAAACGCCGCACAAAAGACTGGATGGTCTGAAATGAACCATTATTCTGGCGCTCTTCTAACACAGCTGTCACAAAGTCTGTACGAACACCACGGATGTTGTTCAAGCCCATTTGTAATTGGTTTTCAATAGATGTCCAAAACTTATATGACCTATTAATATCTGGCGCTAATACTACAATGCCACGATTTTTGGCTTCAGATACATATTGTTGCACTTTTTTCTGTTCACCCAGGTTTGCATTTAATAGTGCTGTGAAAAAGGCAACTGGATAATGAGCCTTTAGATAAGCTAGTTCAAAAGCTAATTTACTATAAGCAACTGCATGTGAACGATTAAAACCATAGTTAGCGAATTCATCAATATAAGAAAAAATAAGCTCTGCTTGTTCTTGATCGTGTCCATTTTTCAAAGAACCTGCAATAAATTGCTCATGCAATTTTTGCATTTTGTCGACTTTCTTCTTAGACATGGCACTTCGTAAGATATCCGCCTCACCTAGCGTAAATCCAGCATACGATTCCGCAACTAGCATAACCTGCTCTTGATATACAATAATACCAAAAGTTGGCGCCAAGATTGCTTTCAAACTAGGATCTGGAATCATGACTGCTTCTTTACCATGGCGTCGAGCGATAAACTTGTCAATATTTTGCGCAGGGCCAGGACGATAAAGCGCGTTAACAGCCACAACATGTTCAAAGGTAGCTGGTTTCAGCTTTCGCAGTACATTTTTAATTCCTGCAGATTCAAATTGAAAAACGCCATTGGTATCACCTTTAGCAAATAGTGCTAAGGTTTTAGCATCATCCAAAGCTATTTTTGTAATGTCAAATCCTTTTGGCAGCTCTTTTTGAGCGTAATAAAGTGTTTGGCTTAAAATAGCTAAATTTTGTAGCCCTAAAATGTCAATTTTAAGTAACCCTAATTGTTCAACTGGATCTTTTTCAAATTGTGTCAATAAACGCCCCTCGGCACCAGATTGTACGGGCAACGTTTGAACCAAAGGATTTGCACTAAGTACAATGCCTGCCGCATGTGTAGAATAATTTCTTGGTAATCCTTCGATTTTCAATGCTGTTTGCAATAATAATTTACCATTGTCAATATCACGAAGGGTATTCTGTAATTGTGGTGATTGAAGCGCATCGTTAATAGATACTTTACGGCCATTTTTCCCTTCAGGTATGCTAGCACTCAACTTACTCAGTGTCGGAGTCGGTAATCCAAATACCCTGCCTACATCACGTAACGCTTGTTTAGAAGCTAAAGTACCAAATGTAATAATTTGGCCAAAGTTTCTTTTCCCGTATTTTTGATAGAGATAGGTAAATAATTCTTCACGTTTGCTTGGTGGCCAATCAATGTCAATATCAGGCATTTGCACTCGCTCATTATTTAGGAAACGTTCAAATAGCAAGTTAAATTGCAAGGGATCTACATCGGTGATTTGTAAACTATACGCAACCAGAGACCCAGCGACCGAACCACGTCCTGGACCAGTTTGAATGCGATTTTTATGCGCAAAATTCACAATGTCCCAAACGATCAAGAAGTAATCGCTAAATCCTAGCGCTTCAATGGTTTTTAATTCGTACTGCAACCTTTCTTCGTACAAGTTCAAAGTCACATTACGTCCTTGCAATCGTTTTTTTAATCCACTGTTAGCAATTGTTTCTAAAAACTGTACATTGGTTACCCCAGATGGTGTTTCAAAGGGTGGTAACGCTGTATCTTTAAATTCAATATTGACATTGCTTTTGGAAACTAATAACTCATTATTAATATAAGCCGTCTTTAGGACTTCTGTGCTTTGGTATTCTTGTCGAACGACAGTTAGATCTCTTAAAATATGTGAGCCTTGTTGTTGCGATAAAATTTTAATATCGTCCAATTTAACATTCGCATCAATTGCTTTTAAGACTTGGGTAGTGAAAGCATCATCTGAATTAAGGTAGTCAATATCATCTAAAGCAATCATATGACCGCCATTCTGTTCGCTGAATTGCGCTAATCTCTCTTGTATCTGCGGTGCCATTTGTGAATTAATGCCGATAAAAGCATGTTGCTTGTCAACAAGGGTGATAAGTTGTTGCCAATAGTTATTAACTTCTTCATAACCTGAAGCGATAAGCTGAACAAACTCACTGTCAGCTGGGAAAATAATATTTATACCAGCTAAGTGTTTAACCATTGTTTCCCACTGAAAATCGCCTTGACTGTTCATCTTGGCTGATGATAACCACATTAGGTTTTGATAGCCTGTTTGGTTTTCAGCCAATAGTAAAACTGGAAATAGTGTAGCTGAATTCACCAGTCCATTGACCATTAATGTCAAGCCAAATAAAGGCTTAATCCCATGCTTTTTGGTTTGTCGAAACCAGTCTATCGCTCCATACATTACATTAATATCAGCCAGTGCAATAGCTTCATAGCCGCGAGTCTTTGCCGTTTGGACAATTTGTTCAATTGTATTTGGATTTTTTAATAAGCTATAACTGCTTAAAATTTGAAGCGGTGCGTACATCTCAACTCCTTATACGAACATCCGTTTTCTTTAATTATACAGAAAAATAACAGAAAAGTCGTTGATTTTAACAAATATTAGGATGCCACAAAATCACAGAAAAGACATTTTCCCTTTTCTTGTTTAAATTCCTTTAAAAACTTGCGATTTGTGAAAAAAGGTGTATTATAATGACAGTAAAGAGGTAAAAATCATGAAATACATTATGGTAGCAATTTGGTCTGCAATATTTGGTGAAATTTTGGGTTATATTGTATCCCAATTGAATTCAGGCACTTATGATTTTGTTACTGTTGCTGTCATTGCTGTTATTGTTGGTGAAATTGCGGTCATTGCAATTCCAGCAATTTCAGGATCAGCTGCACCAAAAGAAGTGGCGTCTGAAGAGTAGATCACAAAACAAAAAAGAGCTCGCTTGAGCTCTTTTTTATTTGTCTAAAATTTATTTTTCTTGTGCAAGTTTTACAATTTCTAAAATAACGTCTGTTGCCTGCTCCATGACTGTTGTAGAAACATATTCAAAACGACCATGCATATTTTCGCCACCTGCAAAAATATTTGGTGTTGGTAGTCCCAGAAAAGTTATTTTTGAACCATCAGTACCACCACGAACAGGTTCAATAATCGGTTCAATCCCCAAGCTGTTCATCGCTTTTTCAGCCAAATTTACTGAACGCATATCATCTTTCAAGATGTCACCCATATTGTAGTATTGATCTTTCAATATTACTTTTATACGCTCTTCCCCTAATTTCTGATTAAAGGCATCCGCAATATCTAATAATCTTTGCTTACGTTCTTCAAATATATTTCGATCATGATCACGAACAATATATCGTAGGATTGCTTCTTCAGGATTACCGTCAACTGCTAGAAGATGCCAAAATCCTTCTGTTCCTTCAGTATTTTCTGGACGATCATGGACAGGAAGTTGTTCATGAAAATCAAATGCTAGTTGAATGGCATTAACCATTGTACCTTTTGCAGTTCCCGGATGAACATTTCGTCCCTGAATTGTGATAACGGCGCTCGCAGCATTAAATGTCTCCCATTCAAGCTCGCCTAATGGTCCGCCATCCATTGTATAAGCGAAATCAGCACCAAATGATTCAACATCAAAATGATCGGCACCAATACCAATCTCTTCATCTGGTCCAAAAGCAAACCGCAAATCACCATGCTTGATTTCTGGATGTGCAATTAAATACTGAGCTGCGGTAATAATTTCAGCATCTCCTGCTTTATCATCAGCACCTAATAGTGTTGTGCCATCAGTTGTAATTAGAGTATGTCCCGCATATTTTTTTAAACTAGGAAATTCGTTAGTTGCCAATTCGTAACCACTATTTCCCAACTTAATTGACGATTGGCCGTCGTAATTTTCAATAATTTGTGGGTTAATGTTCGCTCCATTAAAATCTGCAGTATCAACGTGGGCAATAAATCCAATTACAGGCACAGCACTGTCATCAATATTGCTTGATAATTCCGCAAATACATAACCATCCTTCATGGTACGTACATTTTCAAGGCCAATAGCTTTTAACTCCTCTGCTAGATCTGCTAAAAAAGCGACCTCTTTAGGTGATGAAGGCACTGTTTCTGAATGTTCATCGGATTGCGTATCTATTTTTACATATTTCAAAAAACGTTCTGTTAATTCGGGATACTTTGTCATATATTACTCCTTTTGAGCATTTGCTCACTGTTTTAACTGTTAACTAGATATATTTGTATGGATCAGTATTGATTGTTGTAGCAACTACATCAACAGTATCACCAAACCATTCTTTAACCTTATCAACCATTTTTTCATTAGCAATGGCTTCCATATGATGGTCAGGATCAATCACAATAAAGTTGGAAGCCAAGATGTCATGCCCAACGTGGTAGTAGACATCGGCTGTAATATAGGCGTCAGCTCCTGCTTGTTGCGCTACTCGCCACCAACGACCACCATCTCCGCCTAGCACAGCAATCTTTTGAATTGGCTTTGTCACATCGCTAGCAATAACGCGCACTGCTTGAACATGAAACAAATCACGAATTTTCACAGCGTATTCTCGTACAGAAATTGGTTGCTCTAATTGTCCAATTCTGCCAAGCCCAGTTTTCTTATCCACATTTGGTATCAAAGGTATTGCATCTTGAATACCAAGTGTTTCGGCCAACCAATCATTCATGCCACCTTCTGCACTATCCATATTAGTATGTGAAGCATAAACAACAATGTTATGTTGAATCAAATCTGCATACATTCGATTTTGAGGCTGTGATAAGTCTAAGTTTTTTGCAGGAAAAAACATGGCCTCATGGTGTGCCCATATAAAATCGACATGATTAGCAATTGCTTCTTGAACCACCTCTGGACGAACATCAAGGGCTGTCATGACCCGATGTACCGGCTGCTTAGGATCACCAATTTGTAATCCCGTTGGGTCACCCTCCTCAGCTAATTGTTTAGGGGCAAAAAACTCAATTTTGTCAATTAATTCTTGTGCAATCACTTGATAACCTCCCTAATTTGCTGATACTTGTTTTTCCAATCTTGATAAATAGATGAATCAGTTTTTCCAGCAAATTCAAGATTTTCAAAAATTGTATCGATACGATCCAATTCTTTCTGCCATTTAGAAACAAAAACTGGCGTTTTCTTTTTTCGTAAGACTGGGCCAAATTTTTTATCAAGACTTGATAAACTTTGTGTACCCTTTGTAGCAATTATAATTTCATAAAAATGGTTATTCTCTTGTTCAATAACCTCATCATTAATTTTATACTGGTGGTTATTCAGCCATGTTCGCACAATATGCTCATCAGTATTTGGCTGTAATATAAGCGTTTCAAAGCTTTTTCCTCTTAAAAAACCTGCTTCTAATATGTCTGTAATTAAGACACCGCCCATACCAGCAATCGTGACCGTGTCAATATGATCCTCATCTTTAATTGCCGCTAATCCATTCGCCAATCTCGCCTCGAGTTGTGTAGTTAATGCTCTTCGAACGATTTCGTGCTGTGCGTTTTCGTAAGGTCCTTTAGCAACCTCACCAGCAACTGCAAATGAAATTTTGTTATTGATTAATAGATTAGCAGGTAAATAGGCGTGATCAGAGCCAATATCGGCTAATCTTGAGCCTTTGGGTACAAATGAAGCCACAGCTGCAAGCCGTGGTGAAAGATGAATACTGTCCATTGTTTATCCTTAGAGTTGTTTTTTTACTCATTTTAGTATAACAAATAAGTCAATATCTCGCTGATATCATGTACTTTTAATTAGTAAAAGACCACAAATTATATCATACTCAAATTTCTTACTTAAAAATATAATAATGTTAGAAAATATAACATAATTTTTATAATAAAATTTTGTTGCGTCTGAATAGTTTGCACGATAATTAGTCTTATGTTACACTCTAGGCGTGAGCTTTTCACAAATAACTGAAAACACCAAAATCTGGGGTGCCGTTGTGCTGAGATAAAACCCATCATACCTGATCTAGTTAATACTAGCGTAGGGAGATTTACTTGAAAATGTCTTAATGAAATGATATATCTTGATGGTACTATGTTTTGTAATGTCAATACTATACAATGTATGATGTTGACACTACACATTTTTTAAGTACCGTTTCTGCATTGAAATCATGACCACAATTTTTCAAGCCAGTCTTCCTTATGAAGTCTGGCTTTTTCTAATTTGTACTCGATTTTGCGGTAATTTCGGTTTATTGACACCAATTATTAGCCAACAAAGTTATGTACGCAGTTGAGTTCATTAACTTATTGGTTAGTATCGAAAATTTTAGGAGGCTTTGCAAATGACTGCAAACAAATGGTCGCTGCGCGATGTTATCTTCATCGCGCTAATCGGTGTTTTCTTTGGATTTATATTTTGGGCTTGGGCATTTGGTTATAATGTCATCGCTGCTTTTTTGACACCATTCGGATTAAGCGCATATGCTAATGATGCAACATTGGGTCCTTGGCTTATGGCTGGTCCCATGGCCGGATTCATTTTACGTCGCCCTGGCGCATCAATTATAGGTGAAACACTGGGTGGCACAATTGAAATGGTATTTGGCTCTCAATGGGGTGTCATGAACATTGTTTCTGCACTAATCCAAGGACTTGGTACCGAGCTTGGATTTGCTGTATTTGGTTACCGTCGCTGGGACAAAACTAGTTTGTCAATGTCTGTGATCACGGTTACTATTGTGACATTTATTTGGGACCTCTTCCGTAATGGTTATGCTGACTACTCATTTGGTTTATTGATTGGATTATTCATCACTCGCCTTATTTCAGCAGCTATTTTTGCAGGAGTAATTGTTTATTTCACACAAAAACTAGTTGCTAAATCAGGTATTCTAGAGGTCAATACAAACGAGGTGGTCTCATGATATCAAGCATTGCAGTCCAAGTATTACCAATGACAGCTGATACAGAAGAAATTATTCGCATAGTTGATCATGTGATTGCTTATATTGACAAAAGTAATGTCAACTATCAGGTGGGGGCTTTCGAATCAACTCTTGAAGGTGATTATGATCAACTTATGGATATTTTAAAAAATTTGCCCAAGGTCGCAGCAGAAATTAGCAATATCCCCGTCATGGTATACAGCAAAATAAACATGGCTACAGATTCTGATGTTTTAACCATTGCAAAAAAAACAGATAAATATAAATAAGCGGAGTTTTCCGCGTACATAGGAAATTATTATGGTTACTCATTTAAAACATATCAGTTTGTCGTATGGCAACAACAAAATACTTGATGATATTAATATGTCAATATCTCACAATAGTTTTAATCTCTTAATCGGTCCCTCTGGCTCTGGAAAATCAACCCTTCTTCGCATATTTGCAGGATTATACCCCCAACTAAAAGGTGAAGTACTTGTTAACAATCAGGCTGTTACCCAATTGCCGGCTAACGAGAAAGCAAAAGTCGTCGGCTTTTTATTTCAAGATCCAGAAACCCAATTTGTTATGAAAACACCACTCGAAGAATTGATTTTCACTTTAGAAAACTTGCAAGTTCATCCTTCTGATATCAAGGAACGTGCAACGCACGCCCTAGACTTTGTTGGCATTTTACATTTAAGTCATCAGGACATTGATACCTTATCAGGTGGTGAAAAGCAAAAAGTTGCGTTAGCTATCATTGTTGCCATGCAAAGTAACTTTTTATTATTAGACGAACCTTTTGCGAATATCGATAACCAATCTCGCCAAGATTTATTAGCTAAATTGAAAGATCTACAAAAACAGAGGCATACCACTATATTAGTCACTGATCATGATTTACATGGATACGAACCAATTATTGATCAGGTATGGGAAGTACACCACAAAAAAGTAACAACTGTTAGTAACTTTCAGAATCGTATTTTACCAGAACAAAACGTCCACCTAGAATTACCTCAAACAGGTGTTTTGCAATTAGAAAATTTTGAGCTTTTTGTTGGGAAACGCCGATTAATTAGCCTTTCTGATCTACCTTTGGCTCCTAGAGGTATTACACTATTTACTGGAGCAAATGGCACAGGCAAGTCATCCCTTTTTAATGCTCTAACTCGCCTAAAGTCTTACCAAGGTGACATTTCGTATGTTGACCAAAATATCAAAAAATTTAATGCTGTTAAATATGCAAAACAAGTAGCTTTGCTTTTTCAAAATGCCGAACGTCAATTTTTACGAATGACGGTTCGTGAGGAAATCGCATTGAGCTTGAAACATGCACAACGACCAGAAAACTGGTCCGAGAACACCATCAATCATTACTTAGAGCGCTTAAATTTGGATGGACTACAAGATCACGTTGTCTATCAGCTCTCTGGTGGACAAAAGAAAAAAGTTCAACTCTTATTGATGTTAATCATCGGCACACCAGTATTATTATTAGACGAACCAATTGCTGGTCTGGACGCAAATTCTGTTCGTGTTGTGGGCGAAATTTTACGAGAAATCGCAGATAACGGCCAACAACGTTTTATTATTATTAGCCATCAACTTAATCAGCTATGTCCTGTCATTGATTATCATTTACATCTATCTAATCAAACTTTACAATATATGGAGCATTTTTTATGAATCCAAGTATTAAATTTCTACTTATACTTATCGTTAGCATTGAGCTAACCTTTGTCCTTAATTATCAAGTCAATCTTATTGTAGCAATTATTACTGGGATTTATCTTGTTTTTTCAAAACTGTCCTGGAAACGTTATTTGTTATTAATTACCATGCCTATCTTGCCCGTCTTAGGTGCATGGACATCATTTACAACGTTTGGTTCCCATGAAATGGCAATTACCATGATGACTCGAATTGTTGCCTACATATTCCTAGGAGCCGCTTTTTCGTTCACCACTGACATGATCTTATTGCTGGACACACTCGAACAAAAATTCCGTGTACCAACCACTTTTGTCTACGGTCTTCGCGGTGCATTATCTTTTGTGCCTCGTGTTAAACAAGAAGTTCAAACTATCCGGACAGCGGCTTTAATGCGTGGTGAATCTTTAACATTTTACTCACCACAATTATTTTTCAAAGCTATTTTGGTCTCACTGCGGTGGTCAACTCGTTTGGCAGAAGCTATGGCTTCGCATGGTTTTACGGAAAATGCCGATCGATCACACTTTCAACCAATTGCAATCAAAAAAAGAGACTGGGTAATTGCAACCAGTCTCTTGCTCATATTACAGTGCATCATATTATATCTTTAATGGGTGCAAACGTTTTACGATGAATCGGTGTAATGCCGATTTTTTTTATACCTTCAAGATGTTCTTTAGTACCATATCCAGCGTTTCTTTCGAAACCATAACCAGGATATTTTAAACCATAGGACGCCATTAGGCGATCACGTGTTACTTTTGCGATAATACTGGCTGCACCTATTGAATTACTTCGCGCATCCCCTTTAATTAAAAATTCTTGCGGCAAATCTATATCTAACCGCATAGCATCAATTAATAAAGCTTCAGGTACGGGCGCCAACTGATTAACTGCGTCAGTCATCGCAACACGAGCTGCTTCATAAATATTAATTTTATCAATAATCGAGGCTTCGACACTACCAACACCTATAGAAATTGCTTTTGCTATAATTTTGTCGTACAATTCATCTCGTTTTTTTGCAGACAGCTGCTTAGAATCTATAACATCTAAAACATCAAAATCATGCGGTAAAATAACTGCTGCTGCAACGACTGGACCAGCTAAAGGACCCCGACCGACTTCATCCACACCGGCAATTAAATCGTAACCTTGCATCCAGTACTGACGTTCAATATCAAAACGAGATAAAAAATGCTCACGTTTTTCCTGCAATAGCACTTGCTTTTTTTGCCAAGCCTTTAAAGCATTTTGTACACCAACACGCTTATCTTGTTGCCAAATCAATAACTGCTCATCGTCAGGCGATATATTTTTGAGTTGTCGTTTGATATTTGCAATCGTGTCAGTCATTTTTCGTCTCAATTAAATCAAGTGTAAACGCCCCTAATTTATTTTTCCTAAGATCATTTAGTATTCGTTCACTAGCCTTGTCATAATCATCTTTAAATCCTAATTTGCTTGTGATAGATAATAAGACATCGACATTTTCTTGATCAAAAATGTTATCATTCAAATGATATCGCTCAATAATAGCTTCTGGTCGATATTTTCGAAAAAAGTCAATCAAAAACAGTGCTGCATCATCTTTGGCGAAAATTGTATCTTTCACCGCACCTGTTAATGCCAATTTCATACCGATGTTTTGATCTTCAAACTTTGGCCATAGTACGCCAGGGGAATCAAGTAGTTCTAATTTTGTTGGCGTTTTTAGCCAAGCAATTTTCTTCGTTACCCCTGGTCGATCTGCTGTTGGCGCAACATTTTTCATTACCAAGTGATTCAATAATGTTGACTTACCAACGTTTGGTACACCAGAAATCATAGCACGAATAGGCTGATCTTGGATTCCTTTTGCTAATTGTGCAGCTTTTTTTGCCTCAACTGCTCGCCGAGCTGCTTTAGTTACTAATTGTGGAGTCCTTGGGTCGCGCGTATCAAGCACAAGTACTGTGTATCCTTGTGCTTCAAAATGCTTTTTCCATGCTCTGGTTTGATCAGGATCTGCCAAATCAGCTTTAGTCATAATTAACAAACGGGGCTTATTACCAATTAATTTATCCACTTCTGGGTTACGGGAACTTTCGGGAATACGGGAATCGACCAACTCAAAAACAACGTCGACTAGTTTTAAATTCTCCCGCATCAAACGGAAAGCTTTGGCCATATGGCCAGGAAACCATTGAATTATTTGTGCCATTAAATATATGTCCTTTCTAACATTAACGCTCAGCGTTGTATAGCGACCAAGCTTCATCAAATGT
Organism: Leuconostoc mesenteroides subsp. mesenteroides; assembly: GCA_009676745.1. Classification (NCBI taxonomy): domain Bacteria; kingdom Bacillati; phylum Bacillota; class Bacilli; order Lactobacillales; family Lactobacillaceae; genus Leuconostoc; species Leuconostoc mesenteroides. The sequence goes on along the minus strand of CP046062.1, from coordinate 1,257,102 downwards.
TGTCATACTCATTAAATAGACTGTATTCTCTTCCAGATACTTTGACAATTCCTCAAAATCACTACTTTGTTTTGGAAATGATGAATCTAAAAAGGCATTATTTGCAAATTGTTGCACTTCGTTGGCTGCCATAGCGTTACGATTTGTCATTAACCAATTGTAAAAGGAACGATCACTTTTTATCATTAGCAAGGCCTCCTTGGAAAACAAACTGATCTGCTTTTATATTAATAACCTTTGCTTTAAATTTAATGCCTTGCGTTGTGGGTAACTTACTCATATCAATAAATATCTGTTTCTTTTTCGGTGCAATTGTGACGTATTCTGGCGCATCATAACTTGATTTGACGTAACTCATTACAGTTTTAATGGGCAACGATAGATTACCAATTGCTAAAGACTTGGCCTGCATAACGATATTGCCATTAGGCGTTAATTGAGCATCTAGAGCCATGCCAAAATTAAATTTTTGACCTAAAAGTTTGGCACTACCGTACATCATCACGTCATCTCCAATTTTAAAAGTATATCCGCTGTTATCTGTATCGTTAAGATAATGAGCAACTAGGGCATTGATTTGTTTTTTATTTAAGGAGACATCAAACGTAGCGTCTGATTTACTAATCTTGGATACATTGTCCTTTATTTTTACTGGTCCGGTGGCATTATTGAAAAGCCAGATTCCGCCTATCAATAATATAGAAATTAGAGCCCAGAAAAGCCAGAACCAAATGGGCTTCTTTTTTTTGACTACTTTATTTGATCTAGCTAGTGTTTGATCAGCCATTGTTTTGCTTCCTTTTTCATTTTGTTAAATAATTGGGCTGTTATGTAATTATAGCCTTTATTATTAGGGTGGTAATTATCTTCTGTACTAATCCAGGCGTTGTTGACATTGTTTTTACCCGTCAAAACAGCTGTCATAGCAGCATTCGAATTTGAATTGCTATTTGAGCTAGCTGATTCCGTAATAAGTCCTTCTCGTTGCGTTGTTGTTTTAAATTGGCCATATGTTAGATTGAAAATACTCACAAAATATGCATTACCATCTTCTTTAGCAGCTTGAGCATTGATGCTATTAAATAGCTTAACATCATCATTAAAATCAGGACGATCGGCAAAATGAACATACAAAGGATTGTAATTTCCAAATATAAATATGGGCGCCTCAGCATTATAAGAGCGAATATCTGCTATCAAAGCAGATAACTTTTGTTGATAAGATTGTTGTCCTGCTTTAACAGCAGCTGATAATGTTTTTGGAGATGTTGCCCAAACATTTTTCAAAAGTAGCTGTTGTAAATCGTTACCACCAGAGGTCATAACAATTACATTAGCCCCTTGTAACCGTTTTTGAAATTTTTGCTGTGTATCCAATCTTTTTTTGATTTGGTCAGAACGATCACCGGCTTTACCAAAATTGCTAACAGTGACACCTACATTGTACTGTGATTGAATTTTCTTAGCAATTCGCCCAGAATACCCTTTCATATTTTTTTCGTCGCCAACACCTTCTGTTAATGAGTCCCCCAAGGCAACTAGATTAATATGTGATACTTTTTGCACCGACTTTTGAGGTTGATTCAAGTTGTTTTTTTGGTTTTCCCAAGTTTTGATGCCATAAAATCCTCCAACACCAATTAATAAGATAGCTATTAAACTAATGGCAAACTTCCGCATGTGCAATTCTCCTGAAACTTAACTGGTAACCATTATAGCGTAAATGACGATTATGTACAAAGAGCGGTCGTTCTCGCTCTTTATTTATAGAATGATATTCAAATTACATGAACACGCGACACGATAATACGATATACTACGGCTACAACATACATACCGATCAGACGATCGAGATAATCTGTTCCAATCTGTACTAGAAATACCGAAAGTGTTTGATTGAGTCCAAGACCGTGAAGTACCTGTACAATGGTGCTTGAGCCAGAAGAAGTAATGCCGTGAAAAAGAATTACCGTAATCACCGAACTCACAATTGTCGCTGGTACGGAAATAATTAAGGCTGACCACCAAATATTTTTAATATCAATAGCGTTGACTTTTGTGTAAATCAACCCTGCCACAAGAGCAGTAACAATTTGGCTAGGCATGTAATAAATTGAAAAAAGGTCGCCTGTCGTACCATTTATTAATGCTGTCAAAATACCAACAATTAGCCCACCAACTGGACCAAAAAAAGATGCACCTAAAAGCGTACCAATTGTGTCTAAGTAAACTGGCAACTTTGCAAACAAAGCAATGTGACCACCAACAATATTAGTCACAGTAAACAGAGCAATTAACGTGATACGCTGAGTAGATAGCTTTTTCATGATAACACCTCAAGATCTGTGGCAATATTGGTTAATTCAGTCAACACGGTTGCTGACGAAATTCCTAATAGGCGAGCTATGATTTCAGCCATAACATGCAAAGAATCTACTTCGGTTAAAATCACTGCGTTTGCTTCTTTTTTCCAAAAGTCAGCTATATCAACTATACTTTGTCCCAGAGCTACTCCTTCTGTTACTACAGTAACATACTTACTAATACCACGAGTATACTCAGGATATAACGCATGAATCATCACAAGCGGATCATTAATAACCGCCCCCAATACGTGTTCTTGTTGCCAATGAAAGTCAAAATAAAAATTAATGATTTTAGTAATAAATATTGATTGTTCTGGACTTAATCGTTGCATGAGTGACAAGATATTTGGTGTCATTAATATTTTTCGAGTAACATCTAAGGGTACGATTTCAGCAACAATAGGACTGTTTTTTAAAACATAGTCAGCTGCATCCGGATCTACCCAAAAGTTATATTCGGCAACTGGCGAAGTATTCCCATTTGACAGATAGGCTCCACCCATAATGATTAAGCGTGACATATTTTGCCAAACCTCGAGATTTTCTTTCATGGCTAGCGCAATATTTGTTAACGGTCCTAAAGCCAGTACCCAAACATCATTATGATTAGTGAGCAACTGATTGTATGCTGAGTGAGCACTTATCGTGCTGGCCTCTATTACTGGATCAGCAATGTTACTTTCTCCTAACCCATCTAATCCGTGAGTATCTTGTGCGCTGACATACTCATGTTGCAAGGGCTCATGTGCGCCTTCAAAAACAGGAATATCAGTTCTTCCTGCTTCTTCAAGTACTTTGAGGGCATTCTGAACACCGATTTTTGTTGGAACGTTGCCCTCGACCACAGTAATGGCGATAACATCAAGTTCTGGCGATTTTAATGCGACCAAAAGTGCTAAACTATCATCAATTCCTGGATCTGTGTCAATTATAACTTTTTGCATTTTATCTTTCCTTTCTGTTATATGTGATTTTATTGATACAATACAATCACACTTGGTTTTTTATTCTGGGATTTTCCGAACCAGTCCGGCACGATTGCCGACTTTGTTTGATAAATGCTTTTTAAGTGTACCAATTTTAATGCAACAATAAAACCCCAGAAATAAAATTCTGAGGTTTTTATTTTAGCGTGCTCGGTACAAAATTGCTAATGCACCTACGCCTGTATGAGTAGAAATAATTGGTGTTGTATTTAAAACTGGAATGTCAATATCAGGCCAAATCGCTTTTAATCGTGCTGCAATTTGAGCTGCTTCCTCTGGGATTCCTGCATGAGAAATACCTATTGACAATACTTCCTTATACTCTTGCATTTTAGCAATAACATTATTGTTGAATTTAGTGATAGTCTTCATACCTCTACCTTTAAGAAGCACTTCAACGGTACCATCATTTTTCGTTACACCAGCACCTACTTTTATATTAAGTAAGTTACCAATAATTCCTTGTGTTTTACTCAAGCGGCCTCCGGCAACCATGTTTGTCAAAGAGGTAAAACTCAAAAAGATATGCGATTCCTCTCGCGCTTTTTCAACCGCTGGCATAATTTCAGCCATTGTAGCTCCTTGAGAGGCCATCTCAGCTGCTTGTAAGACAACAAATGCTTGCGCGCGATCAGCTGCCAATGTATCAAACGTTGTAATCTTAGCACTTGTCAATGCAGCTGCTTGTTCGGCAGCGCGAACAGTTCCTGACAATCCGGATGATAAATGGATACTTAAAATTTCGGAATCAGGAAATTTATGATAAATATCATCGTAAACAGCTTGAAATGTGCCAATTGATGGTTGTGATGTTTGAGGAAAGCTCTTACTTTCAATCATTTTTTCAAGAAATTCATCACGCTGAATAGTGACGCCGTCCTCATAGACCGTCCCATCGATTTGCACTGATAGTGGCACAATTTTGATATCATATTTGTTAATTTCTTCTGGCGTTAATGCTACAGCTGAATCTGTAACGATTTTAATATTTGACATACTCTTTCCTTATATGCGCTCATAGCGTTCAACAACGAATGCGTAATCATGATTATCATCCTTCGCATGTGGTTCACGGGACTTTAGCTGAAATTGTGTTAAGTCTACTTCATCAACAAAAGTATCACCATCGATTTCACCGTCAACCCGAGTTATAACTAAATCTGTTGCGTAGCGCATAAATTCACGATAGATTGCTGCACCACCGGCAATTGTAATGTCTCTCTTTTCTTTAGCTATCAAATCTTTTGCTTCGTCGATTGAATGAACAACTTGTACTTCTGGATAACTCGTTGTCCAGTCTTCCTGCCTAGTCATAACTACAGTTGTTCGTTTAGGAAGTGGCCGCCCAATGCTAAGCCATGTTGGGCGCCCCATAATCATTAACGTATCGACTGTCTCATCTCTAAACAATTTAAGATCGTCAGGCATATGCCAAGGTATACCACCATCTTTTCCAATTGCATGTTGGCGATCCTCAGCCCATACCATTTTAATTTTGGTCATTTACGTACTCCTTTGCAAACTTTTCAAGTGCGTCGTGATCATTTGAAATATCACCAACAACAACTGCGTACTCAATTTTTTTAAGTACACGTCCTAACACCGGTCCAGGTGCTAAAATACCAGAACGGACTAATTCACCACCACTAATATTAAGATCAGCAGCTTTTGTAATCGGTAACATCTCTATTATATGACTTATTCTTTGAATTGTCTCTGGACGACTACCAGTTAGTAATAAAACTTCAAGTAACTCTTTTTGATAAGCTAAAATTTGATATATATCAAATACCGTTGATTCCTCTGGATGATTTACAAGGGGCACAATTGCACTGATTGTTTTCATCACAGTACGACTCATTTTCCAATCGTACATGAATTGATGAAGTTTTTCGTCATCAAATTGCGCTCTGGACAGTATATGTGTCCAAGCCACGGTGTAATTTGTAGCTTGGCCTTTATTTAAATCATCTATAATGTTAGACCATTCTTCAATGTGCGGTCCTGGCAAATAATGCATGATCTGAGCGCGCAGTGCAAATTCCAAACTCTGCGCTGCTTGACTTCCTAACAATAATTTTTCAAATTCAACTCGAATTCGTTCAACTGCGATTTTAGCCAAATTCGGTGCCAAATCTACCAATGCTTTTTGAGTGTCAGACGCAATGTTGAAACCAAGTTGGGCACTAAATCTCAGGGCACGCATCATTCTCAAAGCATCTTCTGTAAATCGTTTTTCGGCATCACCAACTGCTCGAATAACGCCTTTTTTCATATCTTCTAGGCCATTGAAAAAATCCAATATTTCACCGTCATGCCGCATTGCGAGCGCATTAATTGTGAAGTCACGCCTTTTAAGATCCTCTTCAAGACTACGTACAAAAGTAACATGATCCGGTCGCCTGAAGTCCGTGTAAGTTGACTCGACACGAAAAGTCGTAATTTCATATCCTATTCCATGGTCCAAAACCATTACTGTTCCGTGTTGGATACCCGTGTCAACAGTATTATGGAACAATAATTTAACTTCTTCTGGAAAAGCACTGCTTGCAATATCAACATCATGAATCTTTTTTCCCATGACAGTATCACGTACTGACCCACCAACAAAATAAGCTTCAAATCCAGCATTTTCTAACTTTGTTAATATTGGTTGCGCATCTATAAATTCTTGAGGTAATTGTTTAATTTTCATATAATTCTATTTTACCAAAAGAGTGGCAATTGCGTATCTTTAATATTTTGCATTTTCAAATCGCATTTGCATATCAGCATCATCTGGTTCGATATTTAAATATCTAGCCATCATATCAATCTCATCCTCATGTTCACCTTCTTCATGGTACCAATCAATAATATCACGCAAAAATGAAGTATTATCTTGAAAAAAGGGTAAAGCCATTTCCCAATATTTAGTAGCTTGCTTTTGATTACCTTCCTGATAATAGGCACGTGCCAGGTGCCAGTAAAACTCCGGATCAATAACATCTTCTTGAATATGTTTCTCTAATAACTGAATATCTGCTTCGAATTCTCGTTGCTTTAATAGCAAAGCAGACAAAACAATTATTGAGGTCACATCTGTATCATCTAAATTCAAAGCATCTTGATAATACATTTTGGCTTTAGCATCATCTCCAATTTTTTCTGCTGCTAAACCTGCTAGACGGTATAATACCGTATTGGTCTCATCTTGAGCTAACCCTTCTTGATAAACTCGGTAAGCATCCTCAAGCTGTCGTTCTTGCTCATACGCTTGTCCCAATATCGGATAAATAGACGTATATTTAGGATCCACTTCCAATACATCATTAAACAAATCAATTGCTTCTTGCGTCCGCTTGTTTTCTTGATATAGGACTGCTAGTTGGAATCGTGTGTCCAATGTCATCTGTTCTGGTTTGATTTGTTCCAAATAACCAACTGCATGTTCATAATTGCCTACTTGAGCGTACGACATACCAATTCGTGCTACCAGATCAACTCGACTAATTTCTCGTTGGCCTTTTTTCAGCAACGCACGATAGCGTGGAATTGCCTTGGGGTAACTTTGATTTGCATAATAAAATTCAGCTAAGGCAAATTGAATCACCTCTTCATCTGGAGATATTTTTTCAGCCTGCAATAAACTGTGTTCTGCAGATTCCGTTAATCCTTCAGACTGATAGACATCTGCCTTGACGAGTAAAGCCTGTAGGTATGAAGGTGAATCAGGGTTAATTTGTGCTAAGTAGTCTTGTGCTTCGTCAATCTCACCATCTTCTATCGCAATGTCAGCTAATGCCGTACGAAGTTCATCCTCCCCAGGGTATTTTTCTAACAATTTTTTATAGGCACGCCGTGATTGGTTCAAAAATCCAAGAGCGTATAATTCCTCTGCTAAACTGTATATTAAATCATCATTATCTTTTCGCAATGACTGTGCAAAAAACTTTTTCGCATCATCTAGCTGCCCACTGGATAGGGCATCAAGCATTTTTTGTGCATAGTTTGTTTCCATAATAACCTCGTTTTTAATCCGTAATTGTAAACATTTTTTCCGTTTGCAGATCTGAAAGTGCATTTAAATCAACTGTTACACCAACACCGTACTTCCTTGGCACCGATATATTCCCATGATTCACACGCAAACATTCCTCAATAATATCACGTTCAAAATAACGGCTACTATCTGAAATATCTCCGGGGAAAGCAATCTTAGGTAAACTACTAATTGCTATATCAACGCTCCTACCTAAACCGCTGGCTAGCATGCCGCCAACCCATGGTTTGTCGACAAGTTGAATAGCCTTCAAGGCACTGGAAATACCTCCAATCTTACCCTGCTTAATCGTTAAAGCCTTCGCAGAGCGACATGTCAACATCGTAGCAACATCATTAAGATTATTAATTGATTCGTCTAAACTAATAATTTTACTTGTATGCGCTTGGAGTATCGCATGCTGTACAAAATCATTTTCACCAAGCGGTTGTTCAATGAAGATAACATTTTCAGGCAATTTATTAATTTGTACAATGTTTTCATCTGTAAAACTACTGTTGGCGTCAATTGAAAATTGTTGTTCAGGATATTTTTTTAGCAGTCGGTTCAAATGTTCAAAGTCAACTACATGAGCATCAATTTTAAGCTTAATGCGCTGATATCCTTGTGCTAATGCTTCATCAATACTATCTGCCATACCCACAGCTATACCGACTGGCACTGTTACCCCTTGACCTTGAATCATCTGTTGTAGTGATTGATGCGTTAGTTTACCTATCGCATCCCAAACAGCCATTTCTAAACCAGCTTTAGCAAATGAAGCAAATGGTGTCAGTTCATTTAGACGTATCGAAAATGATTGCGGATTACTAAAAGAAAAGCTTCGAATTTGTGGTAATAAAACGTTTTTTAAAATTTCTCGACTGACGTGTTGATTTTCAAGTGTATACGAGAAATCTGCAAACGACTGTACTTCACCATAACCTAGACCTACTTCACCACTCTTTTCGTCCATCAGCTCAATGGTGACAATAGTTAACGGTCGTTTGCTAATGCTATGATGCGCAGTCTTAAAAGCTTGCAACATAGTCAGTGCAATGGGTATTAAAGTTATTTTTTTAATCTGATACATCGAGTGCCTCAATAAATGCTGTTGGTCTCTCAAAGTGCGTGTTGTGTCCAGCATTGGGCACAACACTTTTTTTTGCGTTTGGCAGTAAGTTTACCATCTCTTCGGCAATAAGATTAAATTTAACATCTTGTTCACCTACAATGACTTGTGTGGGTATGTTTAACGATTTTAAACAAGGCCAATAATTTGGCTGGACACCACTACCCATATAACGGAGCGAGTTTGCAACGTTAATTGGATTATGATTTATTCGTTGTTGATGCATAAATTTTTTTTGCGCTTGACTAAGATGCTGTTGTGTCGCAAATAGTGGCAGTTGCTCCCAATTCGTAACAAACGCTGCAAAGTGTTGCTGAATTTTTTCAGCCTTTTTGTAATCAGAAACACACCGTTCATGACGCTCTTGAATAGTTTTCAAGCCGGCAGTTGTGCTCTCTAGGTATAATCGCTGAACCAATTCGCCGTGTACCGTGGTAAAACCTAAAGCCAATCGACCACCCATTGAGTAGCCTAGTAGGTTAATATTTTCCCAATGTAAGTGATCCAATAGCATTGCTAAGTCTTGTATTTGATGGGTCATTTCAAATCTAGTAACTTCAACTAAAGGTGTATTATTTCCAAACCCCAGTAAATCCAAAGTCAGTACTTGCCCTGGTAAATGGCTAATAATAGGATTAAAATCACGATGAGATCCCATAAAACCATGTAATAATAGCCACTTTTGATTTTCATCATTATTTTTCGTTAGATAGACCTGATACGGATAATTATTGACGTTAATAATCATTTTAGCATCCCCACTACTTTTCGGTGGTCATCTCTGTTTCGCTGACGATTACTTTTATATTCAATTATTCTCGTCGTTTTGGAAGGCATCTGTAAAATTTGACTTAATGCTTCTGGATCATTCAGTTGATGATAGTCTATATCATATAAATCAGCAATCTTTTTTATGTCTATATTTAGCGGCGTACCAAATAATTGTTCAAAATACTTTGGCTCACCAGCTTGTGGTAAGAATGAAAAAATGCCACCACCATTATTATTAATGACGATAATATCTAAGGGTAACTGATAGTTTTTAGCCATCATTAACCCATTCATATCATGAAATAACGTTAAATCACCTGTTAATAAAACACTCCGTTGCTTAGTCACTGCGCTCATACCCGATGCGCTCGATATCACACCGTCAATACCATTAGCTCCACGGTTTGCGTAAATACGCTGTGTATGTTTGCCAGTAAAAAAATTATCCATGTCACGTATTGGCATGCTATTAGCCACAAAAATATGCGTGTCATCTGGAACAGCATCATCCAAAGCAGTTATAATATTCATTTCGTTACGAGTTTTTGTTACGCTAGGCAAAGAAAGCCACTTTTGATTAAAATCAACCTGATTTTTAGACAACAACAAATGCGTATTTTCCAGGAAACTATTTGGCGACATTTTGATTGCTCGTGCAATATGCCTTGTATGATCAACACCGGCATCTTCATCAACATGCCAAGTTACAATATTTTCTTCTTTTAACCACTGTAATACGCGTGCAGATACTGGTGTTTTACCAAGCCGAATAACTAAATCAGGTTTCAAATCAGCACTAATTTGATGTGCCTCAAGTAAAACATCTATACCATGAATTGTATATGTGTGTCTGCTTTGACTCAGCACGTCGGCAATGACAGGTACATTATTTTTAATAGCGAACTTTTTCAAACTATCATCATAGCTATTCAAAACATTTGGACCAGCCAATATTAATAATTTTTTGGCAGTTATTGGTGGTAAACAATATTGCCCGGATTGTTTTTCAAAAACTACTCGTTGCACATGCACCTCATCTTGGCGAGCTAAAACAGGCATTAACGGCTTGCGAAGTGGTAAATTAATTTGAATAGGTCCACGTGGCGCAGTAATAGATAAGTTAATCACTTTCTGTACCATGAAATCTATATACTCTGTCACATCGCCATGTAAGTCCTGCAAATGTATTAAAATTGCCTGTTTTGTTAATTGTCCAAACAAGTTGCTTTGTGGTATGGTCTGTGGCGCTCCATTGAACTGCAATTCTTGGGGTCTATCAGTTGATAATACGACTAATGGTATATTTGAAGCATACGCTTCTGCCACTGCTGGCATATACTCTGCAATCGCAGTACCAGATGTTCCTAATAGAGCAACAGGCTCTAAAAGTGTTTTGGCGATTCCTAAAGCAAAAAATCCAGCTGAACGTTCATCAACATCAACAAATAATTTAATTTCATTATTTTGTTCTGCGTATTCTGCTAAAAGCAATGCTATCGGCGTGCTTCTGGATCCAGGAGACACAATAAAATGTCGAATGCCACTTTTAAATAGTGCCTGAAGTAAGTGCTTTGTATTAAAAGTTAGTGTATCCGTCATTCGATAGTTCCTCCAGTAATTCAAGCATTGGTTGAAACTTTAAAGTCGTTTCTCGAAACTCTTGTTGACTATCTGATTCAGCAACAATACCAGCACCTGCAAACAGAACAGATTTTTGACCATTAACGTACATTGATCTAATGCCGACAACAAATTCACCAAAACTATTTTTTGTAAAATACCCTATTGGGGACGCAAATAAGCCTCGAGGATGCAATTCATAATGACGGATATAGGCCAAGGCACTCTTTTTTGGTAAACCGCCCAAGGCTGGGGTTGGATGCAATTTTTGGACAACATCTTTAATAGAAACGTCGGTCGCTAATGTTCCTTGTATTGGTGTATAAAGATGTTGCACCTGTTTATTTTTCAACAGTAAAGGTTTACTAGGCACATGCAATTGCGTCGTTAAACTACCCAACTGCTGAACAATACTATCTACAACATAACGATGCTCTTGATTGTTTTTTTCGCTGTTCAATAGCTCTTTACCTAGTTTAACATCTTCTAAGTCTATCTGTCCGCGACGAATCGTACCAGCCACAGCTGCTGTTTCTACTTGTTTATTATTGATTTTAACTAGTCGCTCTGGTGTAGCCGTTATGAATAGTTCAGTATCCCTTTTGATAGCCACATGATAAACATCTTGCTGTTTTTGCAATGCTGGTATGACTTTAGACAAAACTAATGCTGATGATAAGGTGACTTGCCGTTGTCGACCAAAAACCACTTTTTTTAAACTTCGATTAATACGTAATTCATTAATTAAAGTCTGCACTCTTACTTGCCAATCAGGCTCAGAACTTTCATCGATAATTCGTGGCGCTTCTAGTTCTTTTGATGGATTAGATTGTTCCAAATAGTTGTCAATATCCGTGGTACTAGATAACAATTGATTATCTTGCAATATAACTAAAAATTCTGGTTCAAACCAAAAACCTTTCATGATGCCTGCTTCTAACTGATCATCAAAAGAGCTGGCTCCAAAAATAATCGAATCTGTTTTATCTGGCATTTTTGACCATAATTTTTTTTGTCCAAACGCATACATTGTGCTTTTTTTATCACTAGTTTCAAAAAATGCAGCAACTCGAACGTTATCTAACATTTGATTTAATAAACTACGATCTATCGACCTTAACGTGCGTCGATATCGTATCATCTCGTCTATGATTACCATTTCACATGTGCCTTTAACATATAAAAAGCAACAGATGCTGATCTGTCGCTTTTATTTTAGTTGTTATGCAGACGCCTAGCAGCCTGCCAAACATTGCCTACTTCAAAATTTTCATTTAATATCACACCATTTTCAATACCCGCAAGTACAAATGCTTTTGCATCCGCTACTGCATCCGTAACACTGGACGTTACAATATTAGCTGCAATGCTTGATGAAAAAGTACAACCTGCCCCGTTATTCATGGGTATGGTTGACATTATTTTTTCCTGTTCAAATATTGTGTAGTGGTTATTATGAAACAAAACATCAACTGTTTGATTACCAGCGAGTCGTGCGCCACTTTTAACGACAACACTCTGGGCTCCAAAACTACCAATAACTTTTGCCGCAGCTTTCATATCGTCTACACTCTCAATTGTTAGACCAGACAATAATTGCGCTTCATATAGATTTGGCGTTACGATTGTGGCTAATGGTAATAATTGATTTTTGATTTCTTGTACCAAAAAATCGGTATTTGTGCTGTCTGTTTCTTTGAACACCATCACGGGATCAATAATAATAGGTATGTCGACTTTTTTTAAATACGCAACAACCAAATCAATTGTAGCAACTGTGGGCAATAAGCCAACTTTAATCGCAGCAATATCAGCTAATGCTAACGTCGAATCAAGTTGTGCTTGAATAATTTTTAAATCTGTCGGATAAATTGTAAAATCATCTTTAGTTACGGTCACAATACTTGTAATCACACTTAATCCAAAGTAACCAAATTCGTTAAACGTAGCTAAATCAGCTTGAATGCCACCACCTGAAAGTGAATCAGATCCAGCGATTGTTAGTAACTTCTTAACCATTATTGATCAGCCGATGCCGTGAAACTAATATTCTGTCCATCATCTGTTATTTGTGTCACAATAGCATCATTTCCACCTGATATAATGTTCCATGCATAAGTACGTCTATTTTCTTTAGCCCATGCAATTGCTTCACTAATTTTTTTGCCATTTAGATGTGCTGAATCAGCAACACTACTTGAGCTACTTGAAGATGATGACGAGCTTGATTCACTTGTCGATGACTCAGAATCGTTTGATTCACTGTCATCTGAGGAACTACTGTCTTCAGATGTTGAATCAGAATTTTCTTCGATTGTACTGTTTGTATTAGTTTTCTGCTCAATTGGTGTGGTTGTTTTTTGTGCTGTTGAATAATTCATGTAAATAAAAATACTCAATGCTACGACAACTAAAATTACAAGCACGATAAAAAAATTACGTATCGGATGCTTTTTCTTATAAAATTGCGGTCGTTTATAATTATTATAATCTGCCATATTAACCTCTAATCATTAATTATTATATCAAATAAAGTAATAATTTTCCCGTCATATGTATGGTATGATTAATTTCACGATACATTACGAGGTTTTAACTATGGAAACAACTAATTTAGAACGTATTTCTATCAAAGATTTAATTATGATTGCACTCGGTACTGCTATGTATGGTTGGGGCCTGATTAACATTAATATTCCTAATGATTTAGCCGAAGGTGGTATTTCGGGTATCACGCTAATTTTACGTGCGCTTTTTAAGTGGAATCCTGCTTATACTAATTTACTTCTAAATATCCCTTTACTTTTTATTGGATATCGTATTTTAGGGCGTCGTGCCCTGATTTATACCATTTGGGGCATTGCATCGCTATCATTTTGGCTTTGGTTATGGCAAATTATGCCCACACCACCTGCACTTCACCATGACATGTTAATTGCTGGTATCATCGCTGGTATCATTGCGGGATTTGGTTTAGGTATTGTATTTAGATTTGGCGGCACTTCAGGTGGTAGTGACGTTGTTGCTCGTATCATAGAACAAAAATTTAGCATTCCTATTGGACGCACAATGTTTATTTTGGATGCCTGTGTTTTACTATTATCGTTAGTATACATTGATATTGTTCACATGATGTACACACTGATTGCTTCATTTGTATTTTCACAGGTCGTTAGCATGACGCAACAAGGTGCTTATGATGCCAAGTCCTTTATGATTTTTACCCAGTATCCAGAAGAAATATCACATGCTATTATGGATGAACTCGATCGGGGCACTAGTTTGCTAAAAGCTGAAGGAGGTTACTCTCATCGAGATCAACGTGTTGTTTATGCCGTAGTTGACCCTTCAGAAGTCAGCACCGTTCGACATATTGTTGATCAGATTGATCCAAAGGCTTTTGTTTCCATATTTACAACGCAAGAGCAGCTTGGCGAGGGTTTTTCTTATCTCCGTCCCAAAAAATCAATATTCAAATTAAAATAAAAGCCACAATATAAAATTGTGGCTTTTATTTTTTGACTGGTTCTTTTTTTTCATTATCTTTTGGTGTTGTGCCATCGGCTAATGTGTTTTCAGTAGGTTTGTCCCAAGTTACAAAGTCACAATCGGGGTATCTTTGGCAACCATAAAACGTACGTCCACGTTTAGTTTTTCGCTGAACAATTTGACCTTTATGGCACTTTGGACATAACAATCCTATTTCCTGAACAATTGCTTTTGTATTACGACAATCCGGAAAGCGTGCACAAGCATAAAACTTACCATAACGCCCCATTTTAATTAGCATGGGTGCTCCACAAATCTCGCAATCCATCCCAGCCAACTCATCATGCATAATAATTTTTTCAAGAGATGTCTCAGCTTTTTCGACTTCTTTTTGAAATGGTTTAAAGAATGAATCAATAACTGGTACCCAATGTTTGTTACCCGCTTCGACCTCATCTAATTCATGTTCAACCGCGGCCGTGAACTTCATATTTGTCACATCAGGAAAACTTTCTTCAACAATCGTTTGAACAATTTCTCCTAATTCAGTTGGCACAAACTTACGCGCATCAATACGAACATAGTTCCGTCGTTGAATTGTATCTAGCGTTGGCGCGTAAGTTGATGGACGCCCTACGCCGTTCTCTTCTAAAGCTTTAATTAGCGTTGCTTCAGAATAGCGTGCTGGCGGCAAAGTGAAGTGTTGTTCAGGATCTGTATTTGCCAAGTGAACTTTATCCCCTTCACTTAGCGAAGGTAAAACGTTATCTTTCTTTTTTGCAGTTGGATAAGCTTTTGTAAATCCCTCAAAATTCGTTTTTGAACCATTAGCTCTGAAAATAACCCCATTTTGTTCGATTGTCACAGCCATCGTATCTAAAATTTCTGGTGTCATTTGGCTGGCAACAAATCTGGACCAGATTAAAGAATATAGTTTAAATTGATCAGGAGTCAATTTATCTTTGATAGATTCTGGCGTCCGATTGACATCAGATGGTCGTATGGCCTCGTGGGCATCTTGTGCCCCTTCTTGTAGTTTCCCTTGTACCGGTTTATGCTGTGAGTATTCTTCACCCCATGTATCGTGGATAAATTGAGCTGCAGCATTTTTCGCAACGGAGGAAATACGTGTCGAATCTGTACGCATATAAGTAATTAATCCTACTTGGCCTAAGCCCTTGCCCAGATTAATCCCTTCATATAATTGCTGTGCAGCCATCATTGTTTTACGCGTTCTAAATTTTAACTGCGTATTGGCTGTTTGCTGCATTGTTGACGTTGTAAATGGTGGCTGTGGCTGCCGCTTGCGTTGCTTCGTATCTACTTTAACAATATCAAAATCATCATCTTTATTCATTCGCTTCAATACATCTTGCACGCTATCATTGTCTGGCAATGGCTGCTTTTTACCATCAAAACCGTAGAATGTTGATTTGAATTTGGAGCGATTCTTTTTAAATATAGAATCTAGTGTCCAATATTCTTCTGGTTGAAAAGCCTGTATCTCACGTTCACGTGCGATGATTAAGCCTAAGGCCACAGACTGTACACGGCCAGCTGATAACCCGCGCTTAACAGTTTTCCAAAGAATCGGTGATATTGAATAACCTACTAATCGATCAAGAATACGACGTGCTTGTTGTGCATCAACAAGATCTTGATTAATAATACGTGGTGTTTTAAAGGAATTTTTAATCGTATCTTTTGTGATTTCATTGAAAACAACTCGATTGGGTTGTTCAGGATTCAAATTTAAAATATGCTGTAAATGCCAAGCTATTGCTTCTCCTTCACGATCCGGATCGGAAGCCAGATAAACAGCTTTTGCAGCTTTTGCCTCCTTGCGTAATCCCTTAATAACATCGCCTTTTCCGCGAATATTGATATACTTGGGTTCATAGTCGTTTTCGACATCAACACCTAAGGTAGATTTAGGTAAATCACGTATATGACCAAGACTAGCGACTACCTTATAGTTACGACCTAAATACTTTTCAATTGTTTTTGCTTTTGATGGACTTTCAACAATAACTAAATTTTTTTTAATTTTAGATTTCTTTCGTGGTGCTGCCTTTTTCTTTTTTGTTGCTGTTTTGGTTTCTGCCAAAGTAAATTTCCTCGCGATCTTTTATATTTCAATATAATATTTTCTGTTACATCAGTCACTAATCAAATTGTTTAAGACTTTATAATTTAAAATTGATTTGATTATAACATAAAACCGTCTATCCAGAATTAATCTAAACAGACGGCATCATTGAAAATAAATTTTATCTTCTCCAAGCAAAGAAATGTATTAGTTTAATAATACCTATTACTAATAAAGAGGCTCCCAGTAATTGCCAGAGAAAGATTGCACTAATCAAAGGTGCAAACAATAAGGAAATCCCACCAATAATACTGATGAAAGCAGAAAACATCGCCCACCCTTTTTGAGTATAGTACTTTAGTGATCCAAATTCGATAATTCCTTCGAGTATCCATGTCATACCAACAAGCAGACCAACAATTATAAACAAATAGGTGGTTGCTGCATACAAATTGATAAAAGTGAATACACCAGCGATAAAGTAGACAGCCCCAATAACCAAATTACCTACACGAGCCCAACCGTCTTCATCTTTTCGATCGAATACTGATGCAATGTGCGATATGCCTATCGCAATGAAAGCTAACCCAATCAAAGCGGCTACTACTGAAGCACTGTGCGTTGGCCAAAAAAGTATTAGAGCACCAAAAATGATTGATACAATAGCATCGAACCCGATAATATTACGTAGTTTTTTTAAAAATACGTCTGACATTATTTATCCTCCTTTTTACTTATTTTATATTATACGCTTTTAGTGAACTATTCTCACTTCGGATTATTCCTAGTGTTTAATATACTTTAGAAATATCTCATCATCTACTTTTTGAAAACAAAAGCCAACCAAAATACTTCGTTTGGTTGGCTTTATACTATTTTGCTATTTCGTTTCACAGATTTTTACTGAATGAAAAATAAAATTGATGGACCATGTTGGACTCGAACCAACGACCGAACGGTTATGAGCCGTTTGCTCTAACCAACTGAGCTAATGGTCCAGACAGTAATGCCCCACAATAGTGCTTTGAAATAAAATTGGTAATTTTACATCATTATGTTTTCGAAACTATCGTAGGTCACAACCAAGTTAAATTATATCATCAAAACATCATAAATTAAACTTGAAAAATAAGATATGTTTTTCCGCGGCCACATCTTATTTATTGTACACATTTCAGCATACCTATTTAAGGAGCATCTGACTCGTTGTCAGAAAATTATTAATGTGTAAACAAATATTTAGCAAAAAGGAAGCGCTTACAACATAATTATATCAGCATTCTAAGTTTCGTCAATGACTTTATTGCCTTTTATAATATAACTATTTTAAGTTTACACATCTAATAGCTAAACTGTACAAATATATTTGCATGTCATACGTTAAGCGTACTATACTCAAGGAAGTGTGGCAACTTATACTTAAAAGATTCTCCCTATTTTTTAATACGTGCCAAATATTCACGTTAAACTGTTCGGGAGAGAATTTATTATGTTAAAGTTACTAAAAAGAGTGACTATCAGTATGCTGTTAGTTGTTGCCACTAGTACAGTATATCCTGCACTGGGTGTTGCTGCTGACAGTTATCAGAATGACAAATTAAGTGGTGCCGAGCAGCATCCTCTTGATTTCAAAGACGAAAAACAACTCGTTTTATCTGATCAAGATAGTCAAAATCGTGCAGTTGATGCACATATTCAGCTTAATTACGCTGATGAACCAACTGCAAAACAAGCAACAAAGCTAAATTACAATCCTGTTGGTTGGCACAACTATAAGTTCAAATATAAGAAAGCTAACGCCTCTATTGGTAAGTCATGGTTATTCAATCGTGGGCATCTTATTGGTTATCAATTTAGCGGTTTAAATGATGAAGCAAAGAACTTAGTTCCAGAAACAGCTTACCTCAATACTGGTGCACTTAAAAAATCAAATGCCAGTAACAAAAAAGCTATGCTTTATTATGAAAGAGGTCTCACAAAATGGCTTAAAAACAACAAATCGAGTCGTTTAGATTATCAAGTTACACCAATGTATAGTGGTAACGAACTCTTACCTCGCCAAATTCGCCTATCTTATGTGGGTTATTCTAACTCTGGGAAAAAAGTTAAGATTAGTCTTAACTCATATCGTGAAGAAGATGGTAATGACGATGCAACCGTAGTTTATCTCAATAATAATAGTTCAAACGCAATTATTAATTATGCTGATGGAACAGCCAAAAATACACTACACAAAAAGGCTGACTTAGCTGCTCAGAAAGCAGCTGAAGCAAAAGCTAGCTCTGAGGCAGCATCTTCATCTGCCAGAGCCAGTTCTGAGGCAGCATCATCTGCCAAAGCTAGTTCTGAAGCAGAACAATCTTCAATAGCCGCTGCACAAAAAGCTGCAAGTGAAGCTAGTGTATCACAGGCAGCCGCCGCATCATCTCAAGCAGCAGCTAATTCTGCAGCAGCAGCTTCAGCTGCACAAGCAGCGCAGAACCAATCTGCAGCGACGCAAACTTATACTGGTGAAAGCCAACAAATTATCGGAAATGCAAAATCACATATCTATCATGTTCCTGGCCAAGCTGGCTACTATATGAACAATAGTAACGCTGTTTATTTTAATAGTGAAGCAGACGCGCAAGCAGCAGGATATCGTAAATCATTGCGTTAACAAAAAAGCCCTCGCGGGCATACATAGCTATCTTACATAATCTCAAAAAGATTAAATTAAATATCACTTTGCTGATTCAAAATCATAGAAATAAACGCTCTACGATAAGTCAACTTTTCACTAACGTTTTTTAGAATCTGTCGTGTTTCTCGTGGCTTATCTGTAATCACGCCATCGACACCTATCATGTAGGCCGTTTCAACATCAAACCTGTCATTCACTGTCCAACTATACAAATCTTTATTATGGTTCCTTATTTGGCTGGATAAATGTGCATCCACCTTTGAATATTCTATCGCATAGAATTGACTAATTTTGTTTCCATCAATTGTATTTTTAACGGGTGATAATAATCCTGTAGTTAAACTGGTATATTGATGTATTCGTTTAATAACGTTTTGGTTCATCGATTGAATTTCACTTTTATTTTCTTTCATTTTTTTGCCATATTTGTTGACAAATTGTTTTAACTGCTTATCTGTTATGGTTTGATTTAACTTCAATTCTACTAATAATTTTTGCTTTTTCTGATTAGCCAAATCAATGTATTTCGAAAAACTAGTCAAATAAAATTGATGCCCATCTTCTATAACTTTTTTGGTTTTCAAAGTCGACCAGTTTGTTTTTGATATGTCAACAGTCTCACCCGAGACTGTTTTTATTTTAGTATTGTGTGTCAGAACATATACACCATCTTTTGTGGGTTGAATGTCAATTTCAATGTAATCAGGATGAGTAGCGATAGTTTTTTTCAAAGCAATTAACGAATTAGGGACAGCATTCGGATATGAAACACCTTTATGTGCAATCACTAAATATTTTTCTCTTGGGGATATAAAATAATTACCTGAAATCAAAGTACTGCCTGCCCCAATCACTACGAGCATTAACCCCTGCGAAAGTATCGAAGAATCTCTTAATTTTGTTCCAGCATCTTTCTTGGGGCCAATTGTCAAAAGCGTGACATATAGATTTAAGATGTACGCAGTAATCACATACATTAATGCACTTGTAGTCGCAAGTAAGATATTAGCAATGAAGCGTTTAGTATTTACGTCAAAAACATTATCAGCCAATAACTGCACTAAATATAATAAAGCAAAACAAATGCCACTGGCCACCACCAAACGAATTATTGATTTTAAAAATAATTGTACTGCTGAGACCATGCTCTCTCTTGCAGACATTTTAATAGCATCTAGTAAGGAATGATCTTGAGAAATGGCAAAATAACTTATGTGTCGGAATTTAACTAATAATAAAATCAATACAAGATAGCACACTATAAAAATTGTATTTGCCCAAAACCCACTAACCATATCAACAAATGTTTTTGGTAATGTAAAATATTGAGCAAATGGTACTTTTAACCCAATTTCAACTAAAGGAATCATCAAAATCATAAATAACACAATTGAAATATGTAATTTATAAGACAATAATTGCTTGGTAAAACTCTTTCCGTCTACTTCTCCCCACGAACGACGAAGAAAGTATAATACAATACCTGCGAACATAAACCAGAGGACAATATAAACCGCAATTATTCCCAGTAAAGATCCTAAGTATTTTGAAGCTGAGTTGGTCAGTGAAGTGATACTACTTGTGTCAACTCGATAAAAGTCTGGTAACGTTTTTTGAGCAAAATAGATGATTATTTTGGCAACGAGATTGTAAATAAACAAGGCGACTGCCCATTTAAAAAGTATATTTAATTTTATTTTCTTCATAGCTACTCTCTCTCAAACTTCAGGGATAATATATTTTTTACTTTAGACATAAAAAAGAAAGCGCAAGCTAGTACTATTTATAGTACTTAACCTGAACAATCTCATATTACCATTAAAATAAGTTAATGTCATACATTGCTATTAGCACTTTACTAATCAATGACGCGTTTTAAAAAGTTGATAGTCACCTGATTAAAATTTTCTGGCTCTTCAATATGCGGTATATGTCCCGATCTTTCAAATATATGTTCTTCACCAAGTGTGGACATATTCGTCAAATCTTTAACATGGTCAGCTGGCCATAAGGGAGAATGTTTACCTGCCAAGAATAAATGTGGTACGCGTTCACGTTTAACAATGTCACGCCAATCTTCAATAAAACTATTTACTAATAACGGTTCATTATATTTAAAGTTAAAAGGATGATAAGCTGCCGCAAGTTTACGTTTGATATCACTTGAAATTTTAGCATGTGTTAATTTAGTATGTGGTAGCTTCTCTGCTGCCGTCCATATCATTGTTATATCTGCATTAAAAATCCCTACAGACCAAGTTTCATCCCTCAATATCTTGGGAATTTGATCTTCCGTGATAATCGCTTTGATATTTGCTTCGCCATAAAGTGACAAATAAGACCAAATAGTACTTGCCCCCATGGAATGCCCTACAAGAATTACTTGATTTAGCTGCAGTGCTGCAATCAACTCAGCTAAATCCTGCCCATGTCTTGACATGCGCATGCCATAATTAACTGTTTGACTTTCACCATGATTGCGACGATCATAAGTAATCACCTGAAACCCTGCTTGTTTCAGCGGTTCTATTTGTGCCGACCATGTAGCCTGATTTCCTGAATAACCTGCAATTAAAATAACTGGCTGTCCATCACCGTATATATTGTAATTCAGTTTTACGTCATCATTTGTTATAAATGTTGACATTAGTTACCCCCGCCATCTTTTAATCTTAAACTCAACATGCATTTTGCACTTAAATATGAATTGGTAACCCATCAGCTAACTCAGCTGCATCCATAATAGCTTCACCGAGTGTTGGATGTGGGTGTATTGTCAATGAAATATCCTTCGTTGTCAAACCATTTTCGATCGCTAAAGACAACTCGGAAATCAAGTCCGATGCAGCAGGGCCAACAACCTGCGCACCAATTAAGGCATTGCTACTCTTATCACTAATCAGCCGTACAAAACCGACAGCTTGATCCATAGAAATAGCACGACCATTACCGACAAACGGGAACTTTGAAATTTTTGCATCCAAATGATTCACTTTGACAGAATCTGGCGTTTCTCCAGTTGTTGCTAATTCATACTGCGTATAGGCTACAGACGGTAATGAGTAATGTAAATCACGTGCTTGTGCATCTTCCGCGATAGCCGCAGCAGCTATTTTACCTTCAAAACTTGCTTTATGAGCCAGCTGTGGCCCCGCAACTATGTCACCAATGGCATATATGTGCGGTACACTCGTTCTCATTGTATCATCTTTTATAATCAAACCTTTGCTGTCTACTTTGATATCGGTGTTGTTTAAACCCAGGCCATCAGTATTGGCGCGACGTCCCACAGCTACTAGAAGGTAATCGCCGGTAATACTTTGCTCCTTACCGTCTGCCTCATAGACCAACGTCACTTCCGTATCAGTTTGTGTTGCTTTCTTAGCTATTGCAGATGTCACAATCACACCACCATGAGCTTTAAAATCATCTAATACTGGTTTCGTCATTTCCGAATCAAAACCGTTCAATGTATGATCCAAACCCTCAATAATGGTTACTTGTGCGCCTAAATTAGCATAAGCACCGCCAATCTCAGACCCAATAACGCCACCACCGATGATAATTAATTTTTTTGGTATTTCGGTAAAAGCTAAAGCACCTGTAGAGTCAACAATGCGTCCACCAAACGGAATAGTTGGAATTTCAATTGGCCTCGAGCCTGTAGCAATTATCGCATTGTTAAACTGCAATAATTCATGACCATCCTCTTGTAAAACATTCACGGTCTCATTGTCATTGAATACTGCCTCTCCTTTAACAATTTCAACATGATGTTTTTTTAATAACATCTCTACACCGGAAGTTAGTGTGTGTACCACCTTATTTTGTTTCCAATTTTGTGTCTGTTGCCAGTCTAGTGTGGCACCAGAAGTGATTAATCCAAACGGTGTTTCCTCAGTTGCTTCACGGTATCGATGACCGACATTAATTAATGCCTTTAATGGAATACAGCCAATATTTAAACAAACACCACCAATATTATCACGCTCGATAATAACGACTTTTTTTCCAAGATCGGCAGCCCGAATAGCAGCAACATAACCACCAGGGCCAGATCCAATAACTACTGTGTCTATTTCACGTGCTTGTGCGCCAACAACCATAATTATACCTCCATCAACATATAGGCCGGATCAGATAACAACTGCTTCAAATAATTCAGAGCCGACTGTCCTAACATGCCATCAATCAAACGATGATCATAGGTCAATGACAATTTCATATTCCGGCCCACGGCTAACTCTCCGTCATCATTGACAATAGGTTCTTTTAAGATTGAACCTAATCCTAATATAGCTACTTCTTTTCCGTTAATGATTGGTGTAAACCAAGTACCTCGAGCCGAACCAAGGTTAGAAATTGTGATTGTTCCGCCCTGCATTTGGTTAGACGTAATTGACCCATCACGAACTGATTCAGCAAGATCAGTTATTTCTTGCGCAATTGTGAAAATAGATTTTCGATCTGCGTTCTTAATGACTGGCACAAACAAACCAGCAGGAGAATCCACAGCGATACCCATATTAACATCATCGTGATAAACAATTTCCTGTGCCTTCATGTCAACACTAGCATTTAATTCTGGGAATTTCTTTGCGACAGCTGCCAACGCTTTAACAGCATAGGCTAGGTATGTTAAACGCAGCCCCTTGTCATCTCGAGCTATTTCCTTAAACGCATTACGGTGATCAACCAATTTTCTAACATCAACAGAGTCAAAATTTGTCACTGTTGGAATAGCAACTTGCGTATCCATCGCCTTGGCTATTGCCTTACGTACTGGTGTCATTGGTTGACGGCCTTCACGTAATACTGGAGCTGATTCATTTTTCTCATAAGCAGCTACAGACGGCTCATGTTGAGATGTGGTTGACATTTTCGGTTGAGTAGATGCTGAACTATCTAATTCTTGGAAGTTTTCAACGTCTGCCAATGTAACATGGCCATGGCGACCAGTAGCTGGTACTTTTGTTAAATCTATATTTTTCTCATAGGCTAAATGGCGTACTGATGGCATTGCCAATACACGTCCATTTGCCACTTGAACAGCATTGTTTTCATTAATAATTGTATTTTGAGGTGTGCTGTTTTCTGTCTCTACAACATTTGAAGAGATACTTGATTGTGAAACTTGACTGTTATCGAGATTGTTTTCACCACTACTGTCACCATCAAACTCAATTAATGGATCACCAACCTCAACCGTTGTTCCGGCATCAACAAATAGTTTTGTCACTTGACCAGTATAAGGAGACAAAATTTCTTGAATCAGTTTGTCATTTTGCACTTCTGCAACTGGGTCATCAGCCGTTATCGTATCACCAACTTTAACTAGCCAAGAAGTAATATCTCCTTCCGCCATACCTTCGCCAATATCTGGCATCTTAAAAATCTCAGTCATAATTTACAACCTCCATTACTTTGGCCACAACATCGTCAGACTTAATCATCCAATCGTTTTCTGCTTGCCCAAATGGATAAACAGAGTCTGGTGCAGCTACTCGACCGATAGGTGCTTTTAAACTCAAAATAAATCGTTCAGAAATTTCACTCATAACTGCGGCACCAACACCTGCCATTCGTTGTGCTTCTTGAACAACAACTACTCGGCCTGTTTTAGCAACTGTTTCTCCGATTGATTGAATATCGAGTGGTGAAACTGTACGAAGATCTAGCACCTCAGCTGAAATACCGTTCTTAGATAATTCTTCCGCAGCCTTCAAGGCAACGGGTACACCACCGCCATACGAAATGATTGATATATAATCTCCTTCGCGTGCAATTGCAGCTTTATCTAATGGTGTTGTGTAGTATCCTTCCGGTACCTCACCTTTCAATGATCTATACAAATGTAAATTTTCTAAAAATACAACTGGATCATTGGATGCAATAGAACTTAGTAGCAACCCTTTTGCGTCGGCGGGATTTGCTGGCATCACAACCCGGATACCAGGGATTTGTGCTACCATGCCCTCTAAATTATCAGCATGCATTTCTGGCGTTTTAGTTCCGCCACCATAAGGAGAACGGACAACAATTGGCATGCTTCGTGTACCATTAAACCGGAAACGATTTCGTGCCATTTGACCTGCTATCGAATCCATTACTTCAAATAGAAAGCCAAAGAATTGAATTTCCATAATTGGACGATAATTTTGAGTAGTCAGACCAATTGCCATACCACCTATACCTGATTCTGCTAAAGGTGTATTAAATACACGATCTTCGCCATATTTAGCTTGAAGACCATCAGTGGCACGGAAAACACCGCCATTTTTTCCAACATCTTCACCAAATATAATCACATCATCATCTTTTTCCAATGCCAAGTCCATTGCTTCACGGATGGCATCGATATAACTTTTCACAGCCATGTTACTTTCCCTCGCTTTCAAACTTAGCTATTTGCTCTTTCATTGCTTGACTTGGGACTTCGAGTGTATTTTTAATAAAGTTAGAAATTTTTTGTTTGTCGACATTATCTGCAATCTTAATTTGGTCATCAATTAGTTGATTAACTTCTTTTACGTAATCATCTTCTTGTTTTTCGTTCCAAATACCCTGATCCTGCAATAACTTACGCATACGAATAAGTGGTTCTTTTTCCCACCATTCTTCAATATCATCTTTCGTTCGGTAACGTAGCGGATCATCTCCGGCTGTCGAATGAGCCTCCAAACGATTAGTAATCGTTTCAATTAGCACAGGGCCATTACCATTTACCGCCCATGAACGAGCCTCTTTAGAAGCCAAATAGACAGCGATTGGATCGTTTCCATCGACTACTAAGCTTGGTAATCCAGCCGCCCAACCTTTTGCAGCTAAATGCGGTGCTGCTGTTTGCACAGCGCGTGGTGTAGAAATAGCGTAACCATTATTTTGAACAAAGAACACTGCATTAGCGTGATACGCTCCGGCAAAATTTATACCCTCATAAAAATCTCCCTGCGATGTACCACCGTCACCTGTATAAGCATACACGACTGCGTTTTTCTTACGTTTTTTCAACCCCAATCCAATACCAGCTGCCTCCACATATTGAGCCCCAATGATAATCTGTGGCATCCATGAATTTACAGGTTTATCGTCTTCGGTAGTGTATACATTCCCTAAAACATGCCCACGGGACCACAAAATTGCCTTCCAAATCGGCCATCCCTTCATAACAATTTGCGGGATGTCACGATAACCCGGCATTAGCCAATCATCATCAGTAAAAGCATAAGAGGAAGCCATCTGCGATGCTTCTTGACCAGCTGTTGGTGCAAAAAATCCAAATCTTCCTTGCTTAGCTAACTTTGTTGAACGAATATCTAATTGTCGACTTAAAATCATGCGTTTTAGAATATTGATTAGGTCATCATTAGACAACTCAGCACGCTCAAACGCTTCATTATCAACAATTTTTCCAGTATTATCTAATACACTTAATGTTGGAAAACTGTCGGCTTGCGCAGTTAGCTGATAATTAAAGTCAAGTATTTGCTTATTTGTTGCTGTTATGTCAGCCATTTATTTTTACCTCATCTTTCTGAAAGAATGTTTCTAAAAGCTCATCGTTGGTGATACTTCCAAAGTATTGCCCATCTTTATTTCTATCAAGTACTTCGGCAATTGCATCATGAGTAAATGGTATACCAATGAATGCTGATTTTATTTCACGCCAATCTCTAACCCCTAGAAAGTCTCCTGTAAAGTTTATATCTGTAATATCACCATTGTTAACATCAATTTGTACATCAATTGCCCCACCACTATATTTAGCATGATTATTATACATAAACTGTGGGCTTTTTCCGTAATTCCATGACCACTGTGAAAACTTTTCATCGCGCATCTTTTTGATAGCGGCTTTTTGTTCTTCATTCAACACATATTCAGTGTCTTTACCCTGGTCTGTTAAATAATATTTCAACTGATCAATAAATGTACTAATAGTTAACCCTTCAGGTGCATAATCTTTGATGTTGCCAACACGAGCACGAACTGATTTAGCCGCTTTAGATATGAATTTTTCGTCAGCCACGTTAAGAGAACGTACCATAGCATCCACATCAGTGTCCCAGAGTAATGTGCCATGGTGCATTAGATAGCCGCCCGCATATCTCTGGGCATTTCCGGAAACCTTTTTTCCCTCAATCTCTAAATCATTCCGTCCGGAGATATCAACATGTATGCCAAGTGACTCTAAAGCATCTGCCATTGGTTTAACAAACCGATGAAAATCCACATTGGCGCTAGTCGCAACTGGAACAAAAAATGTAAAACAAATATTGCCCAAATCATGATAAACTGCGCCTCCCCCTGAAACACGACGAACAACTTGAACATTCTCTGACGCTATATACGCCTGATTTACCTCTGAAAAGGTGTTTTGATTTTCACCAACAATGACCGCTTTTTTATTCTGCCATAATGCAAAAATTGGTTTCTCTGGTTTTAAATTTTTTAATAACCAAGCATCCATAGCGATATTAGTATAGGCATCTTGATTAAAGTAATTAATAAATTGCATATCATCAGCTCCTTTTTTGTAACCGCTTACACCTTACAATTTAATTGTACCACTAGTTTCCAAAAAAATGAGCAATTTTAGCGTTTACAGCGCAAAAAAGAACCTTTATAGGTTCTTTATCTGGTCTTTAAATTTTTTTACAACGGCGAAATCACCAATATAAGGCACATCAACACCGTCTATTTTTTGATAGGGATCTTCACCTTTACCAGCAACAATCACAATATCGTTTTCATGTGCAGCAGAAATCGCTTGATGGATGGCGGCAATACGATCCATTTCATAATGCACTTCTAATTTATCATTATTGATGTGCGCTGCAATCTCATGTGCAATATCTAATGGACTTTCAAATTGTGGATCATCAGCGGTTAAATAAACTACATCAGCCAAATCACTCACTACGTGTCCAAAATCAGCACGTCTCGAAACACCCTTATTACCTGGAGAACCAACTACAACAAGCACTCTGCCATTTGGATATTGGGCTTGTGCAAAGCTAAGTAAGGCTCGCATGGAGACAAAATTATGCGCATAATCAACGAAAGCAACACCATGTCCTTTAATCGGCAAACTAAGCATTCGACCAGGAATAAACACTTCGTCCAAGCCTTTCATCATCGATTGGTGTTTAACACCGGCAAAAGCAACTAACATCATTGCTGCCATTGCGTTTGATTCATTGAAGTCCCCTGGAACATTTAGACGATACGAACCGAGCATCTCGTTGAATTCACTCTTAACAACCGTGAACTTACTTTCATGAATGGCACTTTCTTCAGAAGTAAACATTTGATGGCTGTATGTATAAACCTTATGATGCGTTTTTTTAGCATAGGTATAAATCTGATCAAAATGGTCAGTTTCAGCGTTAACAATTACTTCATCTGAGTGATCTAGTAACATCAATTTGTGTGCCAAATAATCTTCAAATGTTGGGTGCTCATTAGGGCCAATATGGTCCGGGGATATATTCAAAAAGACGCCTACATCATAGCGAAGTCCATAAACACGATTTTTAAGGTAGGCTTGTGAACTCACTTCCATCACAAGATGAGTCATACCATTATCGACAACTTGACGCATATCCTTAAACAATTCATACGACTCAGGCGTCGTTAAATCGGACTTTTTCTTATCGGATACTTGCGGGCCGGTAATGCGATCAACTGTGGAAAATAAAGCTGTATGATTGTTTGTTGCCTCTTTCAACATTGTATAGGCAAAATAAGCAGCAGTCGTTTTACCTTTAGTACCCGTAAAAGCACCTATCCATAGCTGCTTCTGTGGATAGTCAAAAAAAGCCATTGATAGCAACGATAACGCCTTCTGAACGTTCGTTACTTGCCATTGCGGTAAATCAACATCAATTTTTGTTTCTGTAATTAATCCCGTAATACCATGTACATTATCCAAGTAAGTTCTTTTAAAGGCACCCTTAATAACAAATAACGTATTTTTTTGCACTTCTCGCGTATCATAGTGTAAAAAATCAAACGTCATATCAACGTCTGGTGCATTCAACAATAGATTATGAGCCACTAATAAATTTTGAATTGTTTCAGTTGTTAATTTCATAATTTCATTATACTAAAAAAGCTGTGCAATAGTCGCACAAACTTTTAATTACTTTCTTATTTGTGGTTATTTGCTGACAATGCCATATCAGCACTAGCAGCAGCATTATCACGGTAGATATGCTTATCATCAGCAACTGCAGCATAAACATTGGTCAATTCTCGGGTTAAAATTTCCCGAACCTCAGCCGTTGTATGTGTATCCATTAACATTTGACGCAATGCTGATGCATGAGCGAAACCGCGTAGGTAAATTTTAAAATATCTTTTCAAAGCCTCAAAATGCTTTGTAGTTACGGTTTCACTAACTTCATCAAATAAGTCTAACTGTAGATTCAACAACGAAATTGATTCTTCTAATGTATGTTGTCGCGGTTGCTTTTCAAAAGCATACGGATTTTCAAAAATCCCTCGACCAATCATAATACCATCAATACCTGGGTGCTCTTGAACTAATGCTATTCCCTGTGCTCTAGTTTTAATATCACCATTAATTTGTATTAATGTATTGGGCGCTATTTCGTCACGCATTGCCAATATTTCATCAATATATTCATAATGAGCTGGCGCTTTAGACATCTCTTTACGAGAGCGCAGATGAACTGTCAAAACGGCTACCTGATGTCGCAAAATAATTGTTAGCCACTCTCTAAACTCTTCTGGTTTATAAAATCCCAGCCTTGTTTTTACTGAGACCGGTAAACTACCGCTTTGTGCGGCAACAATAATTTTTTCAGCTAACTCAGGGTGCCTAATCAAATCAGAGCCAGAACTATTTTTTATCACTGTGCCATCTGGGCAACCCATATTAATATCAACAGCCTGATAACCCATGTCTGCTAAAACTTCTATTGACCCAGCTATTTCATTCGGTCTTGATCCCCATATCTGTGCAACTGGCTGTTGTTCACCTTCAGCAACTGCTAATCGCCCCTGAACAGAAAACTTGGCTTTAGGATGAACCATTGAACTAGCATTAGTAAACTCAGTATAATAAACGTCTGGTCCTGCTGCTTTGGCGACAACACGTCTAAAAACTGTATCGGTTACGGCTTCCATTGGTGCCATACTAAAAAAAGGTTGTTTACTCTCGTGATTACTTTGTACTTTTGCAACGACTTCGTCCCAGAAAAAGTTTTGGTTTAATTCTGACATTATTTTGCCTCATAAAGTTTCATACTCATAAAAATATCTCTCCCATTTTAACATGAGAAAGACATTTTCACAAAATATTAACAACCCAAAAAGTGAATAGGTCATTGATTCAGGTTACTAATACGCAACATTATTTTTAAATTAGCACTAAATACGACCTTCCCTGTGAATTGCGCTTAACGTGTAGAATGACCCAGTAACAACAATCAATGCTTGAGAAGATTCACGAACACGCATTGCAAGCGAGATAGCTGCAGAAGCATCATTGGCAATCTCAACCTCAATACTTGGATAGTTCGATAAAATATCAGTTGCCAATTCGTCTGCAGATAATGCTCTTGTTTTGTTATTCGGTGTGACAGTAATGACGCGCTGAACAAACGGTATAATTTCATCCAGCATCTCATGATAATCTTTGTCCTTGAGAACACCTAAAATCAAAGTCGGCTTAATTTTTAAGTGCCAGGAATTCAATGCAGAGACTAATGCTTGCATGCCATCAACATTATGAGCAGCATCAAACAAAATGTTTTTATCAGCATGATAATTCATTCGCCCCAACATTTTCACATTAGCAATACCATTACGAGTCTTTTCGGCGTCAAATTGATATCCTTTTTCAATTAATGCCGCTTTTGTTTTTAATACGATACTGAAATTATGAACTTGAAAAGCGCCAGCCATACTTAAGAAATAACCACTCTTGCCATTAATAATCAAATCAAGCCCGGATGGCGAGGTATTAGCTATAATTATTTCATCCCGCTTATATTCGAACCAACGTGCGCCAACCTTTTCTGTTCGTGCTCTTAATACCTTTTTGGCTTCAATATCTTGTCCAGGATAATCAATTACCCATGTACCTGGTTTGATAATAGCAGCCTTATTCTGAGCAATTTCGGCGACATTATGGCCTAACAAATTTTGATGATCAATACTAATTTTAGTAAAAACAGTTAACATTGGTGTTTCAATCGCATTGGTAGCATCCCAAAGACCACCTAACCCCGTTTCAAAAATAACCAAATCTACTTTTTGATCAACAAATGCCAGCAATGAGATAATCGTAAAATACTCAAAATAAGATAAATAATAAAGTGGCACGTCGTGATGTTTAAAAAGAACAACTAGCTGATCATAATATTTTAAAAAATCTCTTTTGGATATCATTTCCCCGTTAATACGGATTTGTTCACGATCATCCATGATAAAAGGACTTGAAAAATGACCATAGGTATATCCATTGGTCTTTAAAATTGATCCCAACATTGTACCTGTTGACCCTTTACCATTGGTTCCAGCAATATGAATAATTTTTAATGACTTGTCGGGATGCCCTAACCACGTCAATACCTCTTTTAGTACAGCCACCCTACCTTTATCTAGAATACGCCATGTATTGTCCAGACTTTTTAATACTGTCTTGTAGCGCGTTGAAACTTTCAACTCGCTTTTATCCATTTTCTTATCCACAGTAAATCTCCAAAAAAGATATTTTCATTTAAACGCTTTGGTGAGCGGTATGCCGTCTAAAACATTTTCGAATTCCAGATTAAGTAATTGTGCCATCGTAGGTGCTTCATCTACTAAGCTCGCTTCTTCAACGATGCCATGCGCAATATCTGGTCCAGCCATCACAAGTGTAGTCTGATAGCCTTCTTTGTCCGGCCTGAATCCATGTACTGCTTTATAGCGATCACTTTGACCTAACTCCTTCTCGTCTGTAGCCTCCACAACCACTGGACGATCAACTTCATCTGTAAAGAAAAAGCCATTTTGCGCTTCAACAATAAAAGTGGCTTCTGGATTAATGTGCCATTTGATAATATCTGTAGAAGTATAAATCATTTCGATACCTGGTACTTGCTGTATAGCAGCGCGAACTTCCTCTACTAGTGACAGATCTTTTATGTAAATATATGTGGACCCATCAGTTGTTTTGGCTAATACTCGCCAATCATTTGCAATTAGTCCTTTGTCAGTCACAGTGAGCCAATTATTAATGGCAAACAGTTTATTTAAATGTATCATATTCGCAACGTCAATTTGAAAATGATCACCCAAAACAACAAAATTAGTTTGTTCAAAAGTACCTGCATCTTTTGTTGCTTGAATAATATCACCCAGATTGCTATCTAGCCTTTTTAAAGCCTCATAAGCTTGCTTAGAATGCACGCCATATTTGTGTCGATGTGAATCCATATCAACTAAATGAATAGCTGTCATATCTGGCTTTTTATGTTTAATGGTGTCTACTGCAGCTTTTGTGATAAATTGGTCTAGCTGAGGCTGAGCAATTCCTTTGCGTAATTTACCGAATTTTCTGTTCATGTCAAACAAAAAATAGGGTGAACTAGCATGAAAAGACACAAAATATTGGTTGGTCCAAATCCGATTAGGGAAAATTTCAGCAATATTCCATGTAATTGGTGCTTTCGCTGAAACAGGCCATAAAAAGGCAGCTGTTTTCAAGCCCTTATCGTGTGCCAAATCAAATAAAGTGGGCGTTTTTATGTCTCGCGCGTACCAAAACCAGTCTGGTGAATCTCCCAATTCCGGCTGGATTTTTGTATTATTTATAATGCCATGCTTGGCGGGATAAACACCAGTCATAATAGTTGTATGTGAAGGATAAGTTAGCGTTGGATAAATACCTTCAACTTTTTTTACATGGGTTCCCCGAGCAATTAAATCAGCAACATTAGGCATCAAATCAATATGCTCTGCAACATCTTCAGCACCCATAGCATCAAAAGATACAATTATTAACGGGTTTTTAACAGTCATATGTTTCTTCTTTCTCGTCAAATGACAAATATTTATATTTGATTATTGTATCACTGAAATGACAGACGTTCAAAAATATAATATTAGTATTTCAACACTGTACTTTAACTTAGATTCAGTACTATATAGACAAATAAAAAAACTTATGCTGGATTTTTATATCATCATTTTGGTTACCAATTCTCTTCAGGTTTGTAAAACTTCCGATTGTCTAAGCCGAATACTTTATCAGAAAATGACCCTGAATTTGTTTTTTCTAAAGCCCCCGTCATCATCTGAATCCCTGCATCCAATTCATCGAGTTGATGAAGAACTTCTGCTTCTATTAATGCCGGACGAACAGGAGATCCAAATTCTAGTAAACCATGATGTGCTAGCACCACATGACGTAAAACAATCATTTCTTCACTTTGCAAATCAAAATGCAACTCATTTGCTGCCAAAACGATTTGCTCATCAATTAATGTAATATGACCAATTAAGTTTCCCGCCAATGTATACTGTGTAGCAATTGGTCCAGAAAGTTCGATCACTTTTCCCAGGTCGTGCAACAAGGCACCAGAAATCAGCAAATCCTGATTAAGTTGCGGGTATTGTAAAACAATATTCTTTGCTAGTTTAGCAATCGACAACGAGTGAAAACTCAGTCCTCCTCCAAATGCATGATGATTCATTTTTGCAGCAGGATATTTTAAAAATAAATCATTATATTGTGTAAATAGCTTTCTAACTAATCTATTCCAGGTCGGATTAGCAATGGATAAGATAAAGTCACTCAGTTCTTCGCTCATATCAGCTTCTTTCACTGGCGCATGAGTCATAAAATCCGAAGGACTATCTGGTTCCCCAGCTTCAGTTAACCTAATGTGGGTAATTTGTATCTGAGGTTGATCACGATATGATCCCCTAACACCCTGTAAACTAACGACTTTCCCAGGAACCAAAGTCTTAATTTGTTCATCAGTAGCATCCCAAAGGTTACCAGGTAAATCCCCTGAGCGATCCGAAAACAGTACACTGATATAAGTTTTCCCAGTTTTTGTCAAACGTACCTCTGCTGCTTTGATTAATGCAAAAGTATCAATATGTTCTGTATCTTGATACTCTGCTAATAATTTTTTCATCTCATGGCCCCTTACCAGCTTAATTAATTATAATTCTAACACTTTGTCAAAGTGTTCGTTATGCATATCAGCTGTCCAATAAATAACTTGCTGATTTCGTCCAATATCAGTTAATAACGCTATAACGTTTTGTTTGCGACCAAAATCAAAATTAACAAAGCCTTCATCTACTAGAATAGGCATGTTAATAATATCCCGAATAACTTGGCTTAATGCTAAACGGAAAGCCACATATAATTGTTCTTGTGTTCCGGTAGATAATTCTACTACGCTAAACTTTTGTCGATCATTTCTCACGACCTGCAATGTATTTTTGTCGAATTGGATATCCACATATCGACTGTCTGTAAGTTTTTGAAAGTAATCCGTTGCTAGCTGTTGCATCTTTGGAAAGCGATTTTGAGATGCGTCTTGCAAGGCTTGATTTATCCATTTTACGCTCATTTTTTTTGCTAAATATTCGCCAAATTGTTGGATGAGCTCTGTCTTTTGGTTAGCAAGATCTTGTTGTGACATCATGAACTGATCGTTACTAGTTCTTTGCTCTTGCTGCGCTTTGTAATGTGCAATGTCACTTTGTAGTTCAAAGGCATGTTTTTGCAATATTGTTAGGTCATTTTGTTGCTGTTTTTTTCGTTCAAGCAATTGTGTTTCGTTATCATACTTTAACAATTTTTGGCGCATACTTTCATCAATTTGGTTCATGATATCTTGATAGCGCTGCTTTAATTGTTCATTTTTATTATATTGATCTAATGCATGTTGCAGTTCATGCAAATCTGCAACATGATATTTCTTAAAAATGATTTTCTGTTCGTTTAACTTATCAGACAATTTTTCCTGTTGTCGTTGTATTTCAGTAACGATTTGATTTTGCTGTTGTACATGCATAGTTCGCTGACTTTGCTCTGAAAGACTTTCTTGTTGTTGCACACTGATTAATTGTGCAATAGTTAATTCTAGCGAATCTGAAAGAATCTGAATATCAAGTTTCAATGCAATTGGCTGTATCAGTTCAATCAGCCTATCATATTGATTTTCAATTTGTTCATTTAATCTTTGAATATCCTTTTTTTGTTGTTCATATTGGTCTATCTCAAGCTGTATTTTTTTAATGTTTTGTACATTAAGCGGACTATAAGCTTTTTGAATTGTTTGGCGTATTTGATTTCTCTTTTGTTGCTTATAGAAGATGCCTATGGCTGCAATTACTGATAAAGCAATCATCCACAGGGCAGACCAGTGCATTATAAAAACACTAACAAATAGGATTAAAATCAACACACCAGTCAACAGCAAATACACATTTGAAGCAGATAAATTTTGCAACTCAGTTTCTGTTAACCCTTTTGGAACATCCCCCTCAAACTGAGCTTCAATTTGTTCCCTTTGTTTTAGCAAATCAGCACGCTTCTCAGTATTCACTGCCAAATCTCGTTGTGCTACTTGTGCTTTGGTCAAAATCATTTGGTCGGTGCTATCATCACTCTTTTCACGAGGCACTTCAATATTGTTTAACGCTTCATTATGCTGTGAAATACTTTCACTTAACGAATCAACTTCAATTTGTAATCGCCGTGCTTGTACCACCTGTTTTTCATCAATAGATGGTACGTTTTCAATCTCTATTTTTTTAGCTGATTCAAATAATTGATATTGCTGTATGAGCTGTTGTGTTTCTTGTAGTTGTTGGCTAACAGTAAGCAATTTTTCTTCTTGCTCATGTTGTCTAGTTTCTAAATCAGTTAGTACTTGTTCTGTCGACATGAATTCATCTAATTCAGCACTTTTTCGATGTAATTCTTCTGTTGCATTTTCATATTCTTTAATAGCAATATTTAAAGGTCTTTTATTTGCTCGGGGAGCAAATAATTTATCAGCAGACTTGTCAAATTCATCCATGACATCTAACCAACCTGTGCTTCCTACAGCACCAATATTTAATAATAGCTTTTGAAAATCTACTGATTTGATTTGAGCTATTCGGGTTAAGTCTTCTTGATTAAAATTAAAAATATCGTCAAATGCTTCTCTTGTAAGTGGCGATAATTTTTGTTTTAACCACTTTTCTGGATCAATAATTTCCGTTTGATTTATTAAACGTGTAACCGTCAAAGTTGTTTTCGTACGATTCAAACGCGTTATCTTGACATCACCCTCATCTGTTTCCAAAATTAAACTACCACCGTATTGACTTCCGTCCTTTGGATCGTAAACGTTATGACCATTTTTTTTTGTTGGAAAACCAAATAAGATACCTACAATAAATGCTCTTAAGGTCGTTTTTCCAGACTCATTTTGTCCGAAAATAACCTGCATACCATCTGATAAATCA
The DNA here is from genome assembly GCA_009676745.1 of Leuconostoc mesenteroides subsp. mesenteroides. Taxonomy (NCBI): domain Bacteria; kingdom Bacillati; phylum Bacillota; class Bacilli; order Lactobacillales; family Lactobacillaceae; genus Leuconostoc; species Leuconostoc mesenteroides. The sequence continues at coordinate 1,220,449 of CP046062.1, read as the reverse complement.
AAAGATTCTTGCGACCAACGGCCAAATCCGCTAATTTCTAAGCGTTTAATCTTCATTATTTTGTCGCCTTTCTGCAATTAATTGTTTCATAGCATTTTGAAGCTCTTCCTGACCATCATCACTCATGAAATACTCACGAATAAATACAGGAACTTGATTTGGCAAATAATTGATTATGTTAGATGCTTCAAATACCTTGTTCATCGCGTCCGTCCAGTATTGCTGATCAATATTGTCAGTAACTAATGATAACTGTCCAGCATTAGCGACATTTAAACGAACGACCCACATATTGGTTGGTAGTTGATCACGAATTTTGTCTAATGTCACACCGCTATTAATTCGTTCAATAATGGTTGCATCAATTTGAGCAGTTATAGTGATTGACCAAAAAGTTATTTTGTCATTTTTGAGATTGATAATTTGATCAATTAGATCAGCCTCATCTGTCATTGATGAAATCGTCGCACTATCCCAATTAATTTGCGCAACACGTTTAAATTCTGGCATCAAACGTTGATTCTCAGAGTGAACCAAGTAATAGCCTTTGTCCCCGGTTTCTTTACGATTTAAGCCCTGCAAAACACCAGAATAACCGATAAAGGGCTGTTTATTTAGCGTCTGACGTATATGAATGTGTCCCAAGGCCCAGTAATCATAGTTCTTTTGCAACATATCACTTACAGAAAAAGGTGCGTAAGGATTACCAACAACACCAAGTGCACCATGATACAAGCCGATTTGATAGTCAACATCCCCTTTACTAGGAAAACTATCAATAATTTTTTCAGTTTGACGTTGCGTTTGATAACTAAAGCCCGTCAATGCAACTTTTTCTCCTGAATGAAGTACTTTTATTTTTGTTTCTACTTCTTGATTAAAAACGTGGATATTGCTTGGCCAGGGCAGATGGTTTCTCGTATCTGCTTCAAAGTCATGATTACCAAAACTTAAAAAAACATCAATCTTCATATCTGAAAGTCGTTGAAATTGTTTGCTCACTACTTCTTGAATAAATGGACTATTCTCAGCTGAATTATATAAATCTCCTGGGAATAAGATAAAATCAACCTCAGCAGAAATAGCATCATCAATTAATTGCTCAAATGCCTTAATGGTTGCTGTTTGAACTGTTTTTTTTAGCATAAATGGCAATTGCTTATCCAGACCAGAAAAAGGATTACCAAGATGCACATCACCTGCATGAATAAATTTCATATGATCTCCTAAGCGAATATTTGTTCGTATAAATAAGTATACCTAAAAAAATATTGTGATTCAACTAAAAAAGCGCTCTAAATAGCGCTTTTTTAGGCAAAATTTTAATGTTTAAAGTGTCGTGTACCACTGAAGATTAAGACAACGCCTAATTCATCAGCCTTGGCAATTGAATCCTTATCTTTGATAGATCCGCCAGGTTCAACAATCGCTTTAATACCATGTTCCGCTGCATACTGGACAGAATCATCCATTGGGAAAAATGCATCTGAAGCTAATACAGCTTCATCAAATCCTGGTTTTTTTTCTGCCTTTTGGATTGAGTAAACAACTGAATCAATACGATTAGGCTGTCCTGCACCGATACCCAATGTTTGACCATTACGAGCGACAACAATAGCATTTGACTTCACATGTTTCACTACTTTTTGAGCAAAAATCATTGCCTGTAACTGTTCTTTGGTAGGCTGTGCTTTTGAAACCACGGTAAAATTATCTTCAGACTCGCCAACCAAATCACGTTCTTGTACAACAACTCCACCCAATACGGAAGTGACTTCTAATTTTTGTGGAATATTTGTTGTAAATGGTAACGTTAATAAACGAAGATTTTTCTTAGCTGCTAAGATTTCATATGCTTCCGGTGTAAAGCTTGGTGCAATAATAATCTCAAGGAAAATAGCATGCATTTTTTCTGCAGTTGCTGCGTCAACTTCACGATTAAGCGCAACAATACCACCAAAAATTGAAACATCATCAGCAGCAAAAGCTTGATCCCAAGCAGCTTCCAAAGTTTGTCCCTGCCCTATTCCAGCTGGATTCATGTGCTTAACTGTAACAACTGTCGTTTCTTCATATTCAGCAATTATTCTAAGTGCCGCATCAGCATCACGAATATTATTATACGACAATTGCTTACCGTGCAAAATATCAGCATTCAAAACCGAATAGGTTTCTGGTAAGGCTGTCTGATAAGCAGCAGCTGGTTGATGTGGATTTTCACCGTAACGCATATCATCAAATTTTTCGTAAGGTAATGTCAGATTTTCAGGAAACGATGTTTCCGTCAAATAATTGGCAATCAAAGCATCGTAGCTGGCGGTATGTTGAAATACTTTTGCGGCTAATAACTTACGATATTCACGATTAACTTCACCGGCTTTTAGCTTATTGACAACAGCATCATAATCTTTTGGATCTACAATTGGCAAAACTGATGCAAAATTTTTTGCAGCAGAACGTAACATTGATGGACCGCCAATATCGATGTTTTCAATGGCCTCTGCTTCTGTAACACCCTCTTTTTGAATAGTTGATTTGAAAGGATACAAGTTCACAACTACCATATCAATTGGTGTGATATCAAATTCTGTTAATTTAGCCATATGTTCTGGTAAATCACGACGAGCAAGTAAGCCCGCATGAACACGTGGATGCAACGTTTTTACACGGCCATCCAACATTTCTGGAAAGTCAGTTACTTCATCAATTGAAATAACATCTAACCCAGCTTCTGCCAATACCCTATGTGTACCACCAGTGGAGACTAATTCATAGCCTAATTCAACCAAATTTTTGGCAAATGGGACTAAGCCACTTTTATCAGAAACGCTAAGTAATGCTCGTGTCATTTTAAAAATACTCCTTCATCTATTAACTTTGCAAGTGTGTTAGGATACAGTACGTGTTCAAGATTATGAATACGTGTTTCTAGTAAATCCAGCGTGTCATCATCATAAATTTGTACAACTTCTTGAGCTATTATCTCGCCAGTATCAATACCATTATCCACAAAATGAACAGTTACTCCTGTCTCTGTAACACCAGCTTCAAAGGCATCTAAGATACTCTGTCGTCCCGGAAATTTAGGTAGCATGGCCGGATGGAGATTAATAATCTTCCCTGGATAAGCATCGATTAACTTTGGCGTCAAAATACGCATAAAGCCAGCCAACAAAATACCATCAACCTGATCTGTTTTAAGTTGATTAATAATGACCTGTTCCGCTTCAAGCTTTGTTTCATAATCTGAATATTTTATCGCTGTAGCAGGAATACCGAATATTTTAGCTAAATTCAAAGCCCCGGCAGTTGATTTATCGACTATCAGGCGTACTATCTCAGCATTAAGACCTCGTTGTAAAATGGCATCATTTAGTGCTTGAAAGTTGGTCCCTGTTCCAGAGGCAAAAACTGCTAATCTAATTTTCCTCACCATGGTTGATTACCTGTAAACACAACTCTTTCGTTCTGAGCAGACGTTATTTTTCCAAGTACGTAAGCTGTTTGATTTTGTTGCGTCAGTAATGTCATTGCATCTGCTAGATGCTGTGGTTTTACAATCAAAATCATTCCAAGTCCATTATTAAAAGTCAATAACATATCTTCCAATGACAGTTTTCCCTTAGTCTGCAACTCATTAAAAATTGGTAAGATAGGCCATGAACCCCAACTTATTTCTGCAGAGACATTTTCTGGTAACGCCCTAGGCAAGTTTTCAACAATTCCACCGCCAGTAATATGTGCCATTGACTGTACTAGATTAGCTTCCACAAGTGGCCAAACAGATTTAGCATATAAGGCTGTTGGTGTCAGAAGTGTTTCTTTTGTTTCAGATGATAATTGATTAAAATCATCATCTGAATGAATATCAAAAACATGACGTACTAGTGAGTAACCATTTGAATGAATACCAGAAGATGGTAATCCAATCAAAATATCCCCTTCAGAAACATTTTGTGATGACAATAACTGCTGACGTTCTGCAACACCAACAGCAAAGGCTGCTAAATCATAGTGCTTTTCCGCGTACAATCCTGGTAATTCGGCACTTTCACCACCAATCAAAGACATATTTGATGCTTTGGCAGCTTTGGCGATACCAGTGACAATTTCAGCAACAACTTCTGGTCTCATTTTGTCTACAGCTAAATAATCAAGCAAGAAAGCTGGTTTTGCACCCTGAGCCAAAATATCATTAGCCACCATTGCTACTAAGTCTTGCCCTATCGTGTTATGCTTATCCGCAGCGATAGCTAGCAGCAACTTTGTTCCTACACCATCAGCGCCTGAAACCAGAACAGGATCGGTATATCCTTTTCCTAAAGCAAATGCGGCGCCAAAGCCACCAATACCATCAAGAACTTGGTCATTATAAGTATCTGCAACTGCATTTTTCATTAAATCAACAGCACGCTCTCCTGCCTGAATGTCAACGCCAGCCTTTTGATACGCATTTTTCTCACTCATATTTCCACCCCTTGAATTGTTTGTGAATCTAAATGGATTGTGCCATCTGACAAGCGTTCCTGGTTTCGTAATGAAGCCACTTGACGAGGGTGGTAGGTAGTCGTCGGTTCAGGAACAAAATCAACTTCCCCATCACGAATAAATTTATCTAGGCTTGGCTTATAGTCGTAAATTGGACTTGGATAATGACCATCAAAGTAAGCAGTTGTTAGCCCAGTTCCTTCTCCATCATACGGCAAATCAATCGCCTTAACTAGCGCGCCAACTGACAAAAATCCAAGTGAATCAGCCTCAATCATTTTAGTCATTTCACGCAATGAATGATTTGCGCCCATCAGTTCTTCTGTTGTTTGCATATCAATACCATAAAATGACGGAAACTTAAATATTGGACTAGCTATTCGAACATGAACAGATTTTGCTCCGGCTTCTTTTAACATACGTACAATAAACATCGATGTCGTACCACGGACAATTGAATCATCAATCAACACAACATTTTTACCAAGAACAACGTCTCGAACAGCACTTAATTTCATACGGACAGCACGCTCTCTTTTATCCTGTGTCGGCTCTATAAATGTTCGCGCAATATATTGATTTTTGACTAATCCCATCTCATTGGGTAACCCACTGGCCTCAGCAAAGCCAGCGGCTGCACTCAAACTAGAGTTTGGAATACCAACAACAATATCTGCTTCTGGAACAGGTTGTTCCGCTGCTAAGGCTGCCCCCATCCGCTTACGTGCCTTGTGGACATTCACACCATAAATCATTGAGTCAGGGCGAGCAAAATAGATATATTCCATCGAGTCAATATTTAAAGTGGTTTTATCAGTATATGTATCGATGGTTAATCCATTGTCGTCAATTGCGATTAGTTCACCGGGTTGTACATCACGCACAAACTTAGCGCCAACAACTTCAATAGCAGCCGTTTCAGATGTCACAATATAGTGACCATCAGGCATTTGACCAATCACAAAGGGTCGAAATGCATGTGGATCCAATGCGGCAAACATACCATATGGCGTCAATAACAAGAATGCAAATCCACCACGCACAATATTTAAAGCTTCTTTTAGCTTGTCAATAAATTTGTCAGCTTTAGACCGACGAATTAAGTGTAATAGAATTTCAGAGTCAGAAGATGATTGAAATATAGCCCCTTCTTTTTCTAAATTCTCACGTAATGTTAGTGCATTTGTTAAATTCCCATTGTGCGCCAATGAGATTTGCATGTCATGAAAATTCACCATCAAAGGTTGAATGTTTTCTAATCCATTAGATCCAGCTGTGGCATAGCGTACATGACCAATGGCACTTTCTCCAGCTAGAGCCTCAATACGAGATGTGTCACGAAAAACATCGCTGAGTAGACCTAGGCCTCGTTCTTGCCACAAATGGCCATTATTGTTAGCAACAATACCCGCTCCCTCTTGGCCACGATGTTGTAATGCATGTAGTCCATAGTAGGTTAATTGTGCCGCATCAGATCGACCCCAGACACCAAAAATGCCACATTCTTCATTCAAACTACGCACATTAAGCCGCGATGTTTCATTTTTTTGTTCGTTCATCATTGTTACTCCGCGTTTAGCTTCCATGCGATACTCTCCTGATAGATCTTCTTTGTTTCTCCGAGTGACAATTGAATATCGTTTGTTGTCGTTTTGATATTAATAGCATCATCTGCTTTAACCGTGCCTAATTTTGTTGCTCGATCACCGGCTATTGCTTCAAATGTCGTCCTATTTTCAGGAGACACACTGACTACAAAACGACTTGGTGTTTCCGAAAATAGATACTTATCAGCTAAGTTTACCGAGATATCAAAACTAAGATTTCCAGCGAAGGCGCTTTCAAGAAGACCAACAATTAAACCACCTTCAGATAAATCATGCGCACTATTAAGCAAACGTTGATCCGTGGCCTGTAAAATTAATTGTTGCACTGCTAACTCATCCGCATCACTAAAATCAAATAATCGTCCGTCAATATGTCCTGTTTGCATTTTTTGAATTTCTGAACCGTTAAAGCTATCTTGCGTTCGTCCTACAAGATAAATGTTATCGCCTGATTTTTGAAATGCCGTTCGTGTTGCTTTTGTAATATCTTCAAGCAAACCAACCATGCCAATCATTGGTGTGGGATAAATTGCTTGCCCATCTGTTTCATTATAAAGGGACACGTTTCCAGAAATAATTGGTGTATTTAATTGTTTAGCTACGTCATTAATACCGGAAACCGCTTGATCCAATTCATAGTAAACTTCTGGATTATCAGGTGACCCAAAGTTCAAGCCATCTGTAATGCCAATTGGTTTTGCCCCTGTAGATACAATGTTTCTAGCCGCTTCAGCAACTGCCATTTTGGCCCCCACACGTGGGTTAAGATATAAATAACGAGCATTGACATCTGTTGTCATCGCTAATGCCTTTTGCGTGTCACGAATACGAATCAACGCTGCATCACCACCAGGCTTAATAACCGTATCAGCACGTACTTGAGAATCAAAATGACGGAATAATGATGCCTTAGAAGCAATTGTTGGTTGCGCGAGTAATGTTAAAATCGTTTCTTTAACGTTACCCATGTCTGGTTCAAATTGTTCATCTGTAAAGGTCGCTAATCTGGCCGGTTCATTCATTGGTAAGTCTTGCTTTGGTGCATGCGTTAAGAAATCAACAGGCACATCTGCAACAACTTCATTTTTAAAGTTTAATCGATAACGACCATCATCAGTAACTTGGCCAATGATTACAGCATCCAAATCAGCTTCTTGGAACAAATCAATAATAGCTTGTTCTTCACCTTTCTTAACAACTAGCACCATACGCTCTTGTGATTCTGACAGCATGAGTTCATAGGGTGTCATCCCTGTTTCACGTTGAGGAACCATATCCAAATCAAGATTAATGCCCATCCCTGCTTTTGCGGCCATTTCAGAACTTGAAGAAAGTAAGCCAGCAGCACCCATATCTTGAATACCAACAATAATATCAGAATGTTCACGAATTGCTTGAAGGGTTGCATCCATCACTAATTTCTCTAAAAATGGATCGCCAACTTGAACAGCCGAACGATCAGACGCTTCTGAACTAGAGAACTCCGCAGAAGCAAAGGAAGCCCCATTAATACCATCACGGCCCGTTTTGGCTCCAACGTAAATAATTGAATTTCCAATACCTTTTGCCTGACCAACTTGCATAGCATTTTGATCCATTAAACCAACAGCCATGACATTTACTAATGGATTTCCTGCATAAACTGAATCAAAACCAATTTCACCACCTACTGTAGGAATACCAATTGCATTCCCATAGCCTGCAATACCTGCAATTACACCATCAACAATATGTTTTGTATGCGCATTGTCTAATTCCCCAAATCGTAGTGAATCTAGCACAGCGATGGGTTGTGCCCCCATTGAAAAAATATCACGCAAGATACCACCAACACCCGTTGCTGCTCCCTCATAAGGTTCAACAAACGACGGATGGTTATGGCTTTCTGCCTTAAATACAACTGCTTGGTTGTCACCAATATCTAAAATACCCGCACCTTCACCTGGTCCTTGTAAAACACGTTCGTTCGTTGACCAGAACTTACGCAAAATTGGCTTTGATTTCTTATAAGAAACGTGTTCCGACCACATTCCCGAAAAAATACCTGTCTCTGTAAAATTAGGTAGACGCTTTAGTTCCTTAACAATCAAATCATATTCTTGGTCGGTAAGGCCCCATTCTAGATAAATTTTAGTATCTCGTACTTCTTCTGGTGATAATTCATTTGTTGTCATTATATTAGGCTCCTGCGAGAATACCGCTCAAAATACTTTTGAAAAAGTTCTTACCATCATCATTACCAGTCACTGCATCAACTGCGCGCTCTGGGTGTGGCATCATACCAAAGACATTACCATTTTCATTCATAATCCCTGCTATATCATGTGCTGACCCATTAGGATTATCCACATATCGGAAAATAATCAGATTATTCTCTTCAAGTTTCGTCAATGTCTCCGCATCAGCATAATAATTTCCTTCTGCATGCGCCACAGGAATATTAATTATTTCTTCAGCCTCATAAGCATTTGTATAAGCAGTGTTTGGATTTGCAATTGAGAGTGCTATCTCGTCGCAAATAAATCCTGGTTTTTGATTTGTTAATAGCTGTCCTGGTAGCAAACCGGCTTCCGTCAAAATTTGAAATCCATTACAAATACCAATAATAAGCTTGCCATCATTAGCCGCTTGCGTCACAGCACTCATGATTGGCGAGAAACGAGCGATTGCTCCTGTACGCAAATAATCTCCGTATGAGAAACCACCAGGTAAAAAGATTGCATCATAGTCTTTCAAATTATTATGTTTTGCAGAAACAATTTCTGCATCAACACCAAATTCTTGCAATGCGTATAACATATCAAAATCACAATTTGATCCTGGAAAACTAATCACGGCAGCTTTCATGATAATACCTCGTCCTCAGCTACCAAAGACAAATCAAAGCGGTAGGTTTCTGTATTTTGATTGATTAACAGCGCATCAGTAAAACTTTCAACTTCTGAAGTAGCAGCATCAACATCGGTTGCTTTCAGCTTGATTTCAAAATATTTACCTTGTGATACTTGCTCAATTCCACTATAATCCATACGGTTCAATGCCGCTTTAATCACTTCTCCTTGTGGATCAAGGATTGATGGCTTGTATGTGACATATATTTTTGCTAAGTACATATTATTTCTCCAAATTTTCTAAACGTGATAGTACATCACGATAACCAACAGTAACATCACCAACATGTTTTCGAAATACATCTTTATCAAGTGACTGACCTGTTTTTTGGTCCACCAAGCGCATATTATCTGGTGATAACTCATCAGCCAAGATCAGCTTGCCCTCACTATCACGACCATATTCTAATTTAAAATCAACTAAGTCAATATTAATTTCATCAAAGACTTCTTTGAGCAATTGATTCACTTCTTGAGCACAATCACGTAATTTTGTAAGTTCTGATAATGTTGCAAAACCAAGAGCTAAAATTTGAGAATCATTTATAAAAGGATCATCTAGCTCGTCCGATTTGTAATAAAATTCTTGAACCACTGGTGTTAACTTTTGCATTGGCGTTGCATTAAATTTACTTACAAAATGTCCTGATGCATAGTTTCTCGTAACAACTTCAATGGGTAAAATTTTAAGGGCTAAATCTAATTCATCTGTTTCAGAAACCGAAGAAAGATAATGATTTTCAATACCCTGACGGGTTAAATACTTAAATAATATATGCGAAATTGCACTGTTTAACCGGCCTTTTTCTGGTATGTTTTCATGCACTTTACCATTTAAAGCGGTTGCTTGATCCATATAATGAACCCACAAAATTGTAGGATTATTTGTGAAATAAACTTGTTTCGCCTTACCCTGGTATTTTAGTTCTCCGCGAATCACAGTTTTACCTTCATATTCAGTTGCATTGTTCATGCAAATCACTCCATTCTTTTAACTTTTGACCATTTTCTGTTCCTAATACTGTAATATGCCCCATTTTACGATTATGTTTTATTGCAGATTTACCATAATCGTGAAAATGCCACTCTGGATGATGGACTAAATCTTCTCTAGCTTGTGTCAACTCATTGCCTAACAAATTTAACATTATAGCAGGGCTTTGCAGCTCAATAGGTGGTATTGGTAGACCGACGACACTTCTAATGTGTCCTTCAAACTGTGATACATTGGTCGCTTCAATACTATAATGTCCAGAGTTATGTGGTCGTGGTGCTAATTCGTTAACCCATACTTCCTCGTCAGCGACAAATAACTCAATACCAAGTACACCACGTAATTTAAGTGAATCAGCAATATTCTCAGCAATTGCCTCAATTTTATTCTTGAGTGTCAGTGAAATAGCAGCAGGTACCGTTGTCATTTTTAAAATGTGGTTTTCATGAATATTTTCAACAATCGGCCAGGTCACAATTTTTCCGTCTTGGGAACGTGAAACCATAATACTTAATTCTTGTTTAAAATTCACAACTTGTTCCAAAATTAATTGTCCAGATGGAAAATCATTTTCAAGATTAATAATATCTTGCGCTGTATTAATTGACCACTGACCGTGCCCGTCATATCCACCACTCACTGTTTTTAAGATGGCTGGAAATGTTACTTTTCGTAAATCTTCGGGTGAATTTACTTCAATGAAATTCGTGACTGGTACTTTAGCACGATCTCGAATAAACTTTTTTTCAATAATACGATTGCTTGTGATTCTTAACAGTTCTGTACCTTGCGGTAACTCTGCCTCGCTTTGCTCATTCAATGCATCGCGATCAACATTTTCAAATTCATATGTTAATACTTCACTGCGTCGTGATAATTCATTTAATGCTTCGACATCATCATAATCAGCAACTATCTGAAAATCTGATACTTGTCCAGCTGGAGAGTCTTTCGTGGGATCCAATATCCCGACACGATACCCCATTTCTTTTGCAGAAAGAGCCATCATTTGACCTAATTGACCACCACCAATGATACCAATTGTTGCCGGCGGTAAAATTATTCGCGTCATATCAATTCTGCCTCGCTCTCTACAGAAGTCTTTGTTTGGTGTTCTCGATATTTATCCAAGGCCTGCAATATGTCATCATTATTTAAAGCAATAATTTGTGCAGCTAAGATTGCCGCATTTTTTGCACCTGCATCACCTATAGCAACCGTAGCAACGGGAACTCCCGCTGGCATTTGAACAATAGAGAGCAAAGAATCTAGACCGTTCAATGCTCGTGATTGCATCGGTACACCAATAACTGGTAGCGTCGTATTAGCTGCCAGCATACCAGGCAAATGTGCTGCACCGCCAGCACCAGCAATAATTACTTGAAGCTTATTTTCTCTAGCTTGTCTCCCAAACGATTGCAATTCTTGAGGCATACGATGCGCTGAAATAACATGTTTTTCGTAAGTAACGCCTAATATATCCAAAATATCTGTCGTTTTTTTCATGCTGGGCCAATCACTAGTTGATCCCATGACAACTGCAACTTGAGGCATATTTTTCTCCAATTTGTACAATTTTCGTGATTTACAAAGTTATCGTTCGTTTACAATTACAATTTAACAGATTTTCGTTCGTTTGTGTTCGTTTTAAAATAAGAAAATTCACAATAAACAACAAATAGTTCGTTAATAACGAACTATTTTAACATTTATTTGTTTTTATCCGAACGTTAACAATGTATCCGTTTACAAAAACATCAAAGCTGAACGTTCGTATAAAATTTAGAGCAAAAAAAAAGAAGCATTTCTGCTTCTACGACATTAATACTTTTCCAAATATGTATCTGTTTCCCATTGAGAAACATACTGACGATATGATACATATTCGATTTTCTTTGCTTCAATAAATTTGTCGGCAATGTGTTCACCGATTGCTGTACGCACGACATCATCAGCCGCAAGTTCACGAACCGCTGCCAATAATGTATCTGGCAAATCCGTAATACCAGCACGTTCACGTTCAATTTCATCCATCAAATAGATGTTTTTATCAACCGAAGCCAATGGTTCCAACTCACGCTTAATACCATCTAATCCCGAAGCAAGAATTGCTGCAAGAGATGTGTAAGGGTTAGCTGTTGGATCTACCGAACGTAGTTCCAAACGTGTTGATTGCCCACGTGATGCTGGTACACGTACCATTGGTGAACGATTTGAGGCTGACCAAGCAACATAAACTGGTGCTTCAAAGCCGGGTGTCAAACGCTTATATGAGTTAACAGTTGGATTTGCCAAAGCTGTAAAGGCTGTAGCGTGTTCCAAAACACCACCCAAGAAATTATAAGCTGCTTTTGAAAGTCCCATTTCATCAGAAACATCTTCGAATGCATTGCCTTCTTTTGTAAACAAAGACATGTTTGTATGCATACCTGAACCATTAATGCCAGCAACTGGTTTTGGCATGAATGTTGCAAAGTAACCATTCTTACGCGCAATTGTTTTAACAACAAGCTTAAATGTTTGAATATTATCTGCTGCTTCCAATGCCGTTGCATACTTGAAGTCAACTTCGTGTTGACCTTCAGCAACTTCGTGGTGAGCTGCTTCAATTTCAAATCCCATTTTTTCCAATGTTAAGACGATTTCACGACGAACATTTTCACCCATATCCAAAGGTGCCAAATCAAAATAGCCACCCTTATCATTCAATTCTGTGGTTGGGTTGCCCTTTTCATCAAGCTTGAACAAAAAGAATTCAGGCTCAGTACCAACGTTAAATGAAGTAAATCCGGCTTCACGTGCTTCTGCCAACACAGTACGTAGTGCGTGACGTGGATCACCAGCAAATGGTTCACGGTTCGCTGTATAAATATCAGCAATTAATCGTGCCACCTTACCGCCATGTCCGTCAGTCGCCCATGGGAAAATCATGAATGTTGACAAATCAGGATATAGATACATATCTGATTCATTAATACGTACAAATCCTTCGATAGATGAACCGTCAAACATCAAATTATTATTTAACACTTTATCTAACTGTGATGTGGGCACTTCGACATTTTTAATAGCGCCCAAGACGTCTGTAAATGTTACGCGAATAAACTCCACGTTTTCGTCTGCCACGATTTGCTTAATTTCTTCTTTGGTAAAAGTTTTGCGAGCCATGATTGTCCTTTCTTAATGAGCCCCGAATCGTCCGAGTTGGGCGAATTCTTTTTGTAGTGAACGGCGTAGTGCTGCTTCTGAATCTTGCTTTTCTTGTGCTTTACGGCGTTGCTTGGCGAAAATTTCTTGAATATCTTTAATAGAGTCTCCAGCATCCAAGAAATCACGAATTTCGAGCAAACGATCAACATCATTTAATGAAAAACGTCTCTGGCCACCTTTGCCGCGACCCGGCGTAATTAATTTCTGTTGTTCATAGTATCTAATCTGACGATCAGTCAATAACGTGAGCTCGCGTACAGTACCAATTGGTAAAATTGATAAATTACGTCTCAATTCGCGTTCGCTCATCACAATACCTCCGCTTAAGATACTTTTATTCTAAACGAAAGTAATAACCTTTGCAAATTATGTGTCATGTTTCCTGACATCAGGTTTAGTTATAGACCAAAATGAATATTTTTGGTTTGATGGCTAATTGTACTCTGTTCAACCTTCACCTTCTTCAGCTCTTGGTGCGTAACTGTTTTTAAAAGTGCTTCCCCAGTTGCTAAATTTGTTACTGTGTCAATTAGGTTCTCTTTGATGTTTAACAAATTTTCGATTTCATTTCTTGTGTTGAGTCGCTGCACAATAACGCTACCGAATTGTCCGAGTAGCTCAACAGGAATATCTAATGGGCTTTGTGTACTCATCATCAAATCCAACCCCAGTTTTCTTCCTTCACGAATTAACGAAAAAATGCCCTGATTGCCATGGCCACTATTAGACAAGTATCGATGTGCTTCATCGATGAAGATTATTACAGGGAAGCCTGGTCTACTAGGTTTCGCTATGTTCATCATCTGCATAATTAAAATTTCAACAAGTATTTGATTTATTTTTCGTTCGTGGCTAAACAAAGATAAATCGATTATCAAACTCTGTTTCGTCGCCTGACGTGTTGTGAACAATCGCAGTAAATACTCGACATCATAGTGCACGATTTCTTGTTTCTTTGATCTTGACAATAAGCTGCGTATTTGCTTATTTTTTAAGGTTTGTCTTAATTGTGCAAGGCTTGACCATGCTTTGACAATCGCTTCCTTATCATAAGTTTGTCCTAATAATGAAAAATCAGCACGCTCATCAGCATACGGTATAATAAATTCTTCTTGCAATTGATTTGCCAACAAGCTTAAATCAAAGTGTTTATCCTTTATTTTAAGCTGGTCCACTAGATGATCATGTTCAAATTGTCTTCTATTAATTTTTTTATAGATTCCTGGTTTGGTTACAACATTGTTTTGTATTTGCAAACTTTCAATTGCAGCGGGTAAATGTGCCAGTAACGATTTATCTGTAATATTTAATAGATGAGCAATTTGCTCACTCGTTAAATGAGTAATATCAAAGAAACCATCATCCCCCAAAATAATACGCTGTACATTGAGTATTGCTTGGAATTCACCTGTCGGATCCAATACAATAACATTCTGTTGGTTATTTTTGAGCTCTTCTATAATGGTTAACGCAGTAGACGACTTTCCACTACCGGTCACACCAGTAATTAGCAAGTGCTGAGATAATAGTTCATCAGCAGAAATAGGTAAATATTCTTGTGCTTCCACATCAAAAAATTGTCGCTTAAATATTAGTGAGGCATCCTTATGTATTTGTTTATCAATCATTTTTATCCCTACGTATACTAAAACGTGTTTGACACTACTTTTATATTTTCGCTTATTATAGCGCTGTTCACAGTATAAATAAATAGCCATGCATTTTATTTATCAAAAAATGGTTTCACGACCTGAAACCATTTTACTCAATTAATTTAATTTATTTTGTTCCACCAGCATCACCATTTGCACCTTCTTCTACACCCGGATTCCACCAACTTACACGAGCATTAGTATTGCGTACTTTTAAATTAAATTCGCTAACCAATTTTTCGGGTGCACTGTCCCACGTATACGTTTTCTTCAGTTCAGCATGTGTAATAATCCGATAGGTCGTTGATGGAAAAAGGCAACTAATAATTGTTAACCTTGCTTCCTTAGTTGGATTTAACACTGATACCTCTGTTGATAAAACTGTATTTTGGCTAGTAATTTCGTATCGGTAAATGCCCTCCCCATTAGCCAACAGAATGCTTTTCCCATTTAGCCATGATGACCCCTTCAACTTGCCATTCTGTAAATATGGTGAATCATTATTAGTTATCTGTTGCAACGCACTAAATCCAGTCTGACCATCATTAAAATTGTGGGCTGCTAGTCCATAGTTCCCTTGTCCCATAACTGGCTTTTGTTGCCCTTCTGGGTCTTTTTCAGATTTATTCGCGTAATTTGCACCAAGGTTCAATCCTTCGGCACTATAAGCATCATTGTAAATTGGTAATAAGATATTTGCACTTGGAATCGATACGAATCCTTGTTTCTCAAAATTTTTTGTGGCATTTCGCATAACCATTTTTCGAATAAGGGTACGAGAAGTTATATCCTCTGCTGCTTTTTTATTAGCTGTTTTGCGTTCTTGTTTATGAATGGGTTTCAAAATAGCTGTTTTGATCCCTGCCACATTTTTTTGGTATAAATAAGAACCTCCAAGGACAAGTAACGAGATGAAACTTGCAGTAAACAGTGCATCGTAAAACAAATGATGATGACTAAACTGCTTATGACGTAGTCTTGAAATTACGAGTTGACTAGCAGCAACTAACAAAAAAATTATCACAAAAATGGCAACATATATCCCTATTTTTTGCGTAATTTCCCATACTGTCATGTTATCACTAGCCGCCGCTAATACCGAAGGCAATTTTATCATCATAATAATCTGTCCCCACTTGAATTCTTGTCATTTCTACTTTGCATCGTACCAAGTGTCACCATGATGTGCATCAACTTTTAATGGCACATCTAATGCAACGGCTGAATCCATAACATTCGTAACAACTTCGGTCAATTCATCAATTTCATCTACGGGTGCTTCAAAAATTAATTCATCGTGTACTTGAAGCAACATTCTCGCCTGTAAGTTATTCTCTCGTAAAGCCTCATTAACCTTTATCATCGCAATTTTGATAATATCTGCTGCTGAACCTTGTATGGGCGAGTTCATCGCAGTACGTTCAGCAAATGACCGTAAATTAAAGTTCTTTGCTTGAATATCTGGTAAATAACGACGCCTATGGGCAATTGTTTCTACATAACCGTGTTCATGTGCAAAAGCCTTGATTGTATTCATCCATTCATGAATTTGAGGGAATTCTTGGAAATACGTATCAATAAAACGCTTCGCTTCAGCACGAGAAATTCCCAAATTATTAGCCAAACCATAATCAGAAATACCATACACAATACCAAAATTGACAGCTTTAGCCGTACGACGCTTAAGTGGATCAACTACCGCACTTTCCTCTAAGCCAAAAACAGCACGAGCTGTTTCGGCATGAATATCTTCGCCGTTGAGAAAGGCTTTTTGCATATTTTTATCCCCCGTAACATGGGCCAAAACACGTAATTCAATTTGGGAATAATCGGCACCAAATATTTGCCAATTTGGATGACTGGGGACAAATGCTGTCCGGATTAGGCGTCCTTCTTCTGAACGCATTGGAATATTCTGCAAATTAGGATCAACTGACGATAGTCGACCAGTTTGTGTCAACGTCTGCAAAAATCGCGTGTGAATTTTACTGTCTTTGGAAGATATAACTGAAAGCAGGCCGTCAATGTAAGTTGATTTTAGTTTCGCTAGTTGACGATACTGCAAAATATGATCAACGATAGGCGCTTGCGGTGCTAATTTTTCCAACACATCTACAGCCGTTGAGTAGCCTGTCTTTGTTTTTTTTATTACAGGCAAACCCATTTTCTCAAACAGCAATATACCCAATTGTTTTGGCGAATTGAGGTTAAACTCTTCGCCAGCTTCAATATAGATAGCTGACTGAATATCAGCTATTCGTTCGGATAAGTCTTTGCCTTTATTTCGTAGGTACTCAGGATTGACCTTAATACCTTGATATTCCATATCAGCTAAAACAAACGCTAATGGCAGCTCGATGTCCGTATATAGATGTGTTTGCTCATGTTTTTTTAATTCTGTGAACGCTGGTTCTTCTAATTTGAAAAGACCATCTGCTTTATGAGCGATATGCGACAGTAATAGATTGGTATCGGTTGGAATAGCGAATTTGGCGCCTTTACCATAAATATCTTCATCAGGAGTCAAGTAAACATCAAAACGCTGCGCTAAAGTTGACAAAACGTTATCATTAGCTACTGTATCGAGCAAATACGCAACCAATATAAAATCAAAATTCACACCCTTAAGAGACAAACCCAATCGTTTAAATAATACAAGCTGTGCTTTAACATTGAAAACATTTTTTAAAATCTGATCATTTTCAATCACTGATTTCAACTCTTCAGTCTGTAACAAGGAGATATCACGACTAGCATAATAGCCAACTTCGGGATTACCGATGGCAAAACCAATCATTTCTCCTTCGTGATAATTATCGCCCACAAATTCAATATGAATTGCTATCTTATTACCTAGCATAGCAATTGCTTTTAAATTATTTTCTTTCAATTCGACAAAATTTATACCATTGTCAAATTCTTTTGTGTTCTCAAGTTGCCCCGATTTGCGTAACGCTTTTATTTTCGCTAATTGCTGCTTGAAATCCAAATTTTCATAAAATGGAATAATTTTCTCAAAATCGACACCTCGGTATTCCATTTCTTCAAGTGGTAAGGTTAATTGTGCATCTGTTAAAATCGTGGCCAATTCACGTGCTTGGAAAGCTAATTCACGGTCATTAATCAAATTGTCTTTCATTTTTGACTGCTTCATTTTGTCAATATTATCATACAAATTGTCAATATTATGATATTCAGCAAGTAGCTTTAATGCTGTCTTTTCACCAACTTTTGTAACGCCAGGATAATTATCAGATGTATCACCTGTCAATGCCTTCTTATCAATAATTTGATCCGGTGTCAGCCCAAATTTTTCTTTTATATAAGCTGGTGTATAACTTTCAATATCCGTGACACCTTTTTTGGTCACGTTTACAGTAATATTTTCCGTGGCTAATTGTGTCAAATCCTGATCACCAGTTACAATAGTGACAGAATATCCTGCTGCTTCACCCATACGTGAATAGGTTCCAATGATATCATCAGCTTCTAAACCGACCTGTTCATAATTCCGCAAGCCATGTAACATAACCATTTCTCGCAAATACGGAAACTGCTCTTTAAATTCTTCTGGTACTTTAGAACGACCATCCTTATATTCAGGAAATAACTTCCCACGATGTGTTTCTTTTCCAGAACCAGCATCCCAAGCTACTAATGCTAAATCTGGAGCCATTGGATCTACAATTTTATCTAAAAAATTATTAAATGCTACCAAAGCGTTTGTATGTAAACCTTCATGCGAAATCATACGGTCCAACTGATTGTACATCGCATAAAAAGCTCTGAAAGCAAGAGAATTCCCGTCAATTAGTAATAGTTTTTTATTGGTCATCTTAATGTCCCATCTTATATTTATCTATATTAAGTGTAACACACGTCGATATATCACTTAAGCATAGTAATTTCTTATGCGTCAATTTTTGTATGTATTTTTATGTTGTTACAGTTAAAAAACTTTTAGCCAAATTCATCAGCTAAAAGTTCTACATGCTTCTTTATTGAGTTACAAATATTATTTGTTAGCAAAGATTATTAATTATCAACATTGCTCATTGAATAGAACAAATCGTTCTCACTATTAGTTTCAACATTAAATAATAAATCATCTTCGGTCGAATACTTTAATAATGAATAAGTACGTCCACTATTTTCAAATTCAATCTCAACACTTGTTTTATCAGTGTATACATGTAGCTTAAAAACATCTGGATTAATGACACCACTTTGTTCGATAAATGTTCTATTATATTCAGTATTGGCACCACTGTCAGCGATGTTTTTTGTTTGTCGTGTTACCGTGTAATAACCAGTGTCTGCATTGTACCTTAAGTCGACAGTTGCATCTTTTTGCTTAAATGATAGATGAATTTCTCCACAGACAGTCCCTTTCTTTTTATTTTTCATCTGTAAATAGAAGCTTTGACTTATCCAACGTTGCGTATTTAATAGTTGATAATACCCCTTGTTATTTTTAGCCAATTGACTTGTACTAATCGTGTCTTTTATCGTTTGTGTCAGCCTATCGTAAGGTTTAATCAGCGAAGATACCATCGTATACTCACCATTAACTTGGGTTAGATTCAATTGATGCGCTAAAGATAATGATCCTAATTTATATGACTGTTCACCATTCGCATCAACTATTTTTTTGCATGAATATTCCCAATTACCTAACCAACCGATTGACAATATATTCATATTATCTGATGTTTGAAAATAGTTACTAGCATAATAATCTGAACCATCATCAACACGTTTTGGCTGTTGCTCAGCAACAAATACACCAGTATTGTCAAGATGGCCAACCATATAATACGAACCACTTGTCTGACCGTAATTATAGCCATTAGCACCGAAAAATAGTACCGATTTAGTTGTACCCGTAGTTGCATCACACATTGTTTTTAGATTTGGGCATTCAATCAATCCTAAATCCTTGCCATTTAAAGCACCGCTATTCAATAATGTAGCACCGACGTAATCGAAGTGTATACCATCACCACTAGTATACACACCTATTTTATCGTCTTCAGCAAGATACATTGTCACCTTTTTTGTTTCTTTATTGAAAAAAACGTAGGGATCTCTACAGTGAGTTTTTTCAGATGTTGCAGACATAATGGCTCCATCAGAATAAGGTTGATAGGTCACACCATTATCAATAGAGTATGCCACATATTGTTTTTGCCCAGTTGGCGTATAACTAGTGAAATAGGCAATTATTGCTTTTTTTGGTAAATCAGCAAAGAAATGGTTTGTGTTGTTAATGATTGATCCCGTCGCAACGGCTTCCCATTTATTTTGAAACTTTGGAATAGCGATACCTAGTTTCTCATAATGTACGAAATCTTTTGTCTTAACATGATACCACTCCGTGCCATCGTCATCATGCTTATAATTCAAATCAGCTAAGTAGTAAATATGGTAGTATCCTGATGCATCTTGCCAAATACTTTGTATATCGTTCATAACTCCTTGCTCAATATTATGATGATAATATTGTTGATACTCGTTTGATGTTACAGTCCCCGCCATAACAGATGAAACACTGATGAAAAACAGTGAAAACATTGCTCCGGCTACCTTTAGTAGTCTTGTAAATGTCATAAAAATACTATCTCCCTTAAATTTGCGCATAAGATTTATTTTACCTGAAACAATTTATTTGTCAAACGTTAATCATTTATACCAAATAAAAAAGAGCCACACATAAGGCAAGTGTGTGGCCCTACATTCAAGAGTGTGCATTTTTCGGTAGAGTTGAAAAGCACATATAGTATTCTAAAACGATAACGCTTTGAAAGCAACGAACTATGGTAGGCAGTATTTTTGAAAGTGTTTAAAAATATTATTTCAGCTTGCACATAATATTATCTGGAATTGTTGACTTACTGATATTGTATGGCCCTTTTACCACCCGTTCATCACTAATGTCAGCTTTAATAAAACTATTCTCTTTCAATGGTCGCACATTTTCTCCGCTCAACTCATAATTGATTATTTTTCTTTCACCTTTTTTGGTAATAAAGTGAAATTTGTATTTATAACTGTGTGAATGAGAAATAATTTTCCCACTACCATCTACAGTTTTTTCTTTTTTAGGAACATGTGCAGATGTTCTGGCATACCCGACTTCTGTTACATATGTATCATGATAATAACGTGCTACCTGTACAAAAATAATGGCCATTACTACCAAGATAATTGACACCAAAAATATGCTTTTTCTACGATTCAAATCCATAATATTCCCCAAAAGCAGTTTTCATAACTACTTTATTATACGTGATTATTTACAATTAAAACTTTTGTTTATAACTAATTTTTTCACAAAAAAAAGACCCACATGGGTCTTTTTCATTAATCGCGCGAGCCATTGACAACGCCAAAGATACGTAATAGTGCAAAGAAAATATTGACAAAATCTAAATATAATCTCAAGGCACCATTTACTGCAAGACCGGTTGTATCTGCTTGACCGGCAAATTGTGCATACATCACTTTTAGGTTCTGATTATCATATGCTGTAAATAATGAGAAGACAACGACACTAACCCATGAAAGCAATAGTGAAACGATGCCACTATAGAAAAACATATTAGCAATTGATGCTATCAGCAAACCAATTAACAGACCAAACAAAATTGAACCTAATCCGGTCAAATCACGTTTTGTGAAAGCACCATAGGCCGCCATTCCACCAAAAACCGCGGATGCAGAAACGAAAGCCATCAACACAGAAGCTCCTGTATAAACAGCTAACAAGACGCCGAGTGTTAAACCTTCAACTACTGCAAAAGCCATTAATAAGCCAAAAGCACGGGCAGGGTTTTTAAAAGTTGCACGACCAACCATCGTTATAATCAACATTTGAATGCCCAACAGTGCCAAAAGACCAATAAAATTACCGACAAGCAACTTAGCCACTTGTTCTAAAAAAAAGGTTTGTACTATAAAGCCTGTCACTGCGGTAAGCAAAACTGCTATACCCATAAAGCTATAGGTTTGCTTAAAGAATGCGCGCATTCCTTCATCTACACCCGTCACATCACGACGGGCGTTCATATTAAAATTATCCATTTCTATTTACCTCCAGTATTTTAAACAATTCTGGTTATACTAATTATAACAGAAGCTACATTAAATAAACATTAAGTCAGGTCCGTTCTCAATTGGCCAAGTAACTTTTCATAAGCAAATTCATATTTTTCAATGTCACCAGCCCCCATAAAGATCATTACAGCATTTTCATATGGCATTAATAGACTCATGTCATTTTCTTCAATAATGCCACCAAACTTACTAATTTCAGCTCCTAAGTCCTTGGAAGTAATTGTTCCTGCTTGTTCCCGTGCAGAGCCAAAAATATTGGCTAGATAAACTTGATCTGCCGCTTCTAAACTACTAGCAAATTCATCTTTGTACGCAATTACGCGTGAGAAAGTATGTGGCTGAAAAATGGCAATAATCTTTTTATTGGGATACTTTTGGCGTGCTGCATCTATTGTCGCTGTAATTTCTGTTGGGTGATGAGCATAATCATCAATTACTGTAATATCAGCAATTTGCTTTTCACTAAAACGACGTTTAACACCCTGATAAGTCAGCAAATATTGACGAATTAAATCAAGGTCAACTTCTTCCATATAAGATACAGCAATCACTGCTAACGCATTTAAAATACCATGTTGTCCAAATAAAGGAACGGCAAATTCACCTAAGTCTTGACCACGAAAAACAACGTTAAAATGTGACCCCTGAGTTGACTTGTGAATATCAGTTGCCACAAAGTCATCTCTATCTGGATTAACACCATAATAGTAAACATCTGCTGAGGGTTTCAAAGAACGTAAGCGTGTATCATCACCCCAAGCAAAAATAGCCTTTTTAACATGATTAGCAAAATCAGCAAATGCAGATGTTACATCTTCAATGCCTGTGTAATAATCAGGATGATCAAAATCAATATTTGTTAAAATTGCATAATCTGGAGCATAGTCTTTAAAGTGACGGCGATATTCATCTGCCTCAACAACAAAAAATTGTGAGTTAGGCACTCCTCGTCCCGTGCCATCTCCGATAAGATATGAAGTAGGGGCAATATTTTTCAACACGTGTGCCAGTAATCCGGTTGTAGACGTTTTACCGTGGGCTCCAGCAACCGCTATAGATGTAGTTTGTGATATTTGTTCTTGAACAGCCTCTGGATAAGAAACCATGGTTACACCAATTTCTAATGCCCGAGCCACTTCAATTTGATCATCATTAAAAGCATTTCCCCTCACAAAAATAGCATCTCGATTAGCATCAACATTTTTTGCACCAAATGGTAATATTTTGATACCTGCGGCCTCTAACGGAGCTTGCGTATATGTATACGTATCAATATCTGAACCAAGTACCTCGTTTCCTTGATCATGCAAAATTTGCGCTAGCGGTCCCATTCCGGTTCCTTTAATGCCAATAAAATAATACTTCTTACTCATTTTTTTACAATCTCCATCACAAACGTGAAATACTGTAACTCACCTTTTCGTAACTCAAACATCAATTTCCGATACTTTGTACTTTCATCATTGAATGTTCGATAAACGCGCGGTGCGTTTCTAATTTTATCTACCATTTATTAACACGTGCAGCTATAATAATTAACACTAGCTGCACTTCCCCCGTCTTAATAATTTGTGTCAACCAATCCATTTGTATAAAGTTTTGCACCTTTTTCAAAGTCAAACACATCACCAATTTCACCAAAGTCATTTGGTAAAACCAAAGCACCAGGTTTTTCAGGAGCCCCCGGCAAATGTAACTCTCTCCCAGAAACAATCATCCCTGAAGATGGCACACCGCGTAATGCGCCATCCCATATCAATGCACCTGAAGGCATCATTGTTCCTGGCTGTGCCACTACAACTTTAATCCCTGTTTTCATATTTGGTGATCCAGAGACAATCTGCAAGCTTTTTTGGTCACTAACTTTTGTTTGTGTAATGTGTAAATGATCTGAATCTGGATGATTCGAAAGACTTTCAACGAAACCAATAACAAGCTTTGAAGGTGAAACCTTCAATAATTCATCAAATCCGGCCGATTTGATAGTAGTATTAAGCATATTTACTTGCTCTTCGTTTAAGAATATTTGACCATTTTCTCCAATAATCCCTAGTTCGGCACCCACGTTGGCAATGTTAAATCCGGTTACCTGATCTGTTTCAGCATTACTTATTCGTGTTACGTTTCTGCTAGTAGTCACAATTTGTTTCTCTGCGTTAGGAGCGAGTGTAACGACAAGTATGTCCCCACAAGATTTTTGGTTATATGAAGTAATCATTTTATTATATTCCTTAAATTTAATATATTTTCTATTTTACATTATTCTTTACTTACTTGCACCCTAACCCCTATACCAACTATCACAGAAATCAGCTATTTCTAATATTACAACAACTTATCAGTATAAAAAAAAGCCTGTCGGCTTAGTTCTTTTGATCCATATAGTTAATTAACAACTGGGCTGAAGCTTTACCAGCTTCAATTACAAAATCATCAAAGACGATATTAGATTCTCCATTAGCTAAATCAGAAACACCACGTAATACGATAAACGGGGTCCCAAACTGTGTAGCAACTTGTGCCACTGCTGCTGCTTCCATCTCAGCAACTAGTGCCTCGGGAAAATGAGACAATATTTTCTGTTTACCATCATCTTGAACAAATTGATCACCAGAAACAATCAACCCTTCTTTTCCTGCTGTTAACTTCTTAAAATCAGCAACTACTGTTGGATCTGCTTCGTAATATAAGGGCTTATTTGGTAATTGTCCATAAGCGTATCCAAATGCCGTCACATCGACATCTGAATACGCAATACGTGTGCCAATAACTTCATCCCCAATTTTCAAATCAGGGTCTAGTGCACCAGCAGAGCCAGTGTTAACAATCAAATCAGGATTAAAATTATCAATCATCACTGTGGCAGCAGAACCTGCAGCAACTTTACCAATACCAGACTCAGTTAGCATTACTTCATGATTTTTATAAGTTCCTGAAGTAATCGTTGTGCTACCGTGTTGTCTTGTTTCTGTGTTTTCAAGAATTGCGGACAATGCAATCTTTTCCTCCGCCATTGGCGTGATAATTCCTATTTTCATTTTTTTCTCCAAATTTACTAGTTAATTAAAAAAAAGGCGGCGTACGTTGCAATAATTAATAAAATTAAAACAATAATAATGACATTGTAACGATGTGTTAAGCGTTTTGATTTGCCTTTCGCTGTTAACTTACCATCTGACCCTAATTCATAACGCCCTTTACGTGTTAACCGCATCTCTTCTCGAGTTTCTGGTTGAACAATTTCAACTTGAGTTGGATGTTTTCTAGCGTATTCTTTTTCAACTTTAATACGTTCTTTTTCACGCGCCTTCTGCTCTTTTTTGGCTGCTTTACGTGACATTTTATCCATAAATTAACCCCGCAAGTAATTCCAATACAAAAAGGCCGTGACAGTTTTTTGATCAATCAATTTCCCTGAATCAAACAACGATTTCACTTCACTAAAAGATACGGTTACTAAATCCATTGTCTCGCCTAGGTCACGTGGTAGTTGTTGCTTTTGTTCAATGGGTGTCAAATTTCTCGCAACATATAAATGCATATAAGCATCCGAAAAGCCTACGGTTTCAAAAAAACCTAACGCTTTTTCAATAGAACCCGCTGCCATACGTAATTCTTCATTAAGTTCACGTTCAACTGCATGGTGTGGTTCGTCAAAATCACGTTGATCCAATTTTCCAGCAGGAATTTCCAAAATAAAATCCCCAATTGTGGCACGCCATTGTTTTTCTAAAATAATATGCTCATCATCAACAAAAGCTAAAACGCCAATTGCAGGCACGTGCCTAACAATATCTCTTTTAGCTTTTTTTCCATTATAGAGATCAACCTCTTGTGTTTCAACACTAAAAATTGGTCCCTCATAAATTATCTTAGACGATGTTACTGTCTCACGATACGCTACCATTAAACGTCTGCAGCCTCAACCGAAAGTGGACGGACTTGTGCTGCCTGATAAGATTTATATCCTTGTACCAGTACGTACGCTACTTTTTCGCCTTGAATCAATGACTTGAAGCCATCCATATCAATACCATTAAAATGAACAAAGACATCATCCCCACCTTCATCAGGTGTAATGTATCCATATCCACGTTCTTTTTGCCAAATTTTTACTGTTCCTGTTTTCATAAGTATAGTATAACACACCTTTATATTGTTGGTTTAAAACGCTTCAAGCGCAACGTTAAAAAGAGCTCATTCTTCACGAGAAAATGGCAGACGGATTTGATGGAAACACTGTGTTTATGACTTAAGATGGTTTGAATCAACATAAACTAGATCAGTAACATTTTGAGTTACAGATTTCCTGGTGTTCCGTATGTCTAAACAATAAAAAATGGCCTAAAAGCCATTTTTTAGTCTAGAACAAGCCAGTAATCGTACCATCCTCGTCAATATCAATATCTAATGCTGCGGGATGTTTTGGTAATCCTGGCATTGTCATGATGCTTCCCGTCAATGCGACTAAAAAGCCAGCACCAAGTTTCGGTACAAATTCACGGATATGTACTTTGAAATTTTTAGGTGCACCAAGCTTTTTAGCATCATCCGTAAATGAGTACTGCGTTTTTGCCATAATAATTGGTAATTTATCCCAACCATATTTTTCAAAATCTTGTAATTGTTTGTGTGCCTTAGTTGATAATTCAACACCAGCTCCACCATATATTGTTTGCACGATATTATTTAGTTTATCAATAGCTGAATCGTTAGCTTGATATAGCGGTGTGAAATCTGCTTCTTGAGCTGATTTTTCAATAACAGCCGCAGCCAACTCTTGGGCTCCCACACCACCTTTTGCCCACACTTCTGTTGTATAAGCTCTAGCACCAAATTGTTGAACGTAGTCTTTAATAACCCGAAGCTCTGCTTCTGTATCTGAGGTGAAGCGATTAATGGCTACTAATACTGGTACGCCATAACGATTCATTGCTGTCAGATGTTGACCTAAATTCTCTAAGCCATTCTTAAGTGCAGTGACATCTTCATTATTCAAATTTGATAATGAAACGCCACCATGGTGTTTCAAGGCACGCACAGTCGCGACAATAACAATCGTATCTGGCGTTTTACCAAGCAACGGTACCTTGACATCTAAAAACTTCTCGCCACCTAAATCTGCACCAAAGCCTGCCTCCGTTACAACATAATCTGCCAATTTTAAAGCTGTTTTAGTTGCCAAAATCGAGTTCGTTCCTTGAGCAATATTAGCGAATGGCCCACCATGAATAATTGCCGGTGTGTGTGCCAGGGTTTGAACGAGATTTGGTTTAATAGCGTCTTTCAACAAAACAGTTAAAGCTCCAGCAACACCTAGATCAGCAACAGTCACTGGTTCTTTGCTGTAGGTATAACCAACAACAATACGCTTGATACGTTCTTTCATATCCATTAAATCGGTTGATAGTGTTAGAATAGCCATTAATTCAGAGGCTACAGTAATATCGAAACCATCTTCACGCGGAACACCTGAAGTTGGCCCACCTAAACCAACAGTAACATGACGTAATGCGCGATCATTAATGTCCACCACACGTTTCCACAAAATACGACGTGGGTCAATGTTTAGCGGATTACCTTGATGAATACTATTATCTAGTAATGCTGCAAGTGTATCATGAGCTGAGGTTAGTGCATGAAAGTCTCCAGTAAAATGTAAATTAATATCAGCCATTGGCACGACTTGCGCAAATCCACCACCAGTTGCACCACCTTTAAGTCCCATCACAGGTCCCAAGGAAGGTTCGCGTAACGCAATCATCGTCTTTTTATCGGCCAAACTCAACGCATCAGCAAGACCAACCGTGACTGTTGATTTTCCTTCACCAGCCGGAGTTGGATTAATTGACGTAACCAAAATTAATTTACCTAATTCTTGCTTACGCACGATAGATGAATCTAAATTAATTTTTGCTTTGTCGTATCCATAGGGCTCGATTTCATTGGACTGTAATCCTGCAGTAGCAGCAATTTCAGTGATTGGTTTTATGTCAATAGATTGGGCAATTTCAATATCTGTTTGCATGTTTGTTTCCTTTTACAATTTTTGAACAGCTTGATATGCAATATCATGACGATATTGTAAGTCCATGGGTGTCGTATCTAATACATTATAAACTTTTTCTTGCGCCACTTTTACATTTTTGTCATGAGCAACAATAGTCGCTACACGTCCGCCATTTGCACGTAATACCTTGTCTGTCAATGTAACGCCAGCATAATTCGTCAATAATGGTATTTGGGGCACTATCGCCCCCTTTTGAGGAAGCTCAGGATAACCTTTTGCTGCTAGAACTACCCCAATATACACTTCTTCGTCTTGCCAATGTGACGTTGGTTTTTCACCTGACAATAGCTGCAAAATTAATTGATAAAAATCACCTTCAAATTGAGGTAATACTACTTGTGCCTCAGGGTCACCAAAGCGTACATTAAATTCAATCACTTTCGGACCTTCTTCAGTTAGCATGACGCCTGTATATAAAATACCAGTAAATGGGGCGTCCTCTGCAACCATGGCTTTCACTGTTGGATTCACTAGCTTTTCAATAGTCTCCTGACGAATCTGGTTTGAAATCCATTTCACTGGACTATAAGCCCCCATTCCACCAGTATTAGGCCCTTCATCACCATCAAAACGACGTTTGTGGTCTTGTGCTAAAGGCGCATGAGTCATCACCCCATTTTGACCTACTAATGTGAATACAGAGAACTCAACCCCCTTCAGATACTCTTCAATAACCAATTTGGTATCTGTATTTTGCGTATACAATTTTTCCAAATAAACTTGAGCATCAGCGGCATTATTAATAATAGTTACCCCTTTACCCAAAGCCAGTCCATCTAGCTTAAAAACAATTGGAAAGCCAAATTTCGCAATAGCTCGATTAGCTTCATTCAAAGAAGTTACGGTCAAAGATTGCGCCGTTGGAATATTGTACTTTTGAAGAATGTTCTTAGTAAATGATTTGGAACCTTCAAGTTGAGCTGCTTTTTTCGTTGGACCAAATATTTTTAAGGAGGATTCTGTGAATATATCCACAATGCCTAGCGTCAACGGCTCTTCATTACCAACAAACGTGAGATCCACGTGTTCTTGGTTTGCGAAATCCCTTAGTTCAATTAAATTAGTCACTGGAATCTCAACTCGTCGCAAATGTTTATCTGTCATCCCAACATTTCCGGGTGCAACGATGACTTCATCTACCTGTGGACTTTTTAAAAATGTCTGTGCTAGTGCATGCTCACGCGCACCAGAACCGATAATCAAAACTTTTGTCATGAATGGCCTCTTTGTTTGTTAATAACTATAGTTTAACAATTATATTAACTTTTTTGTATGTTTTTAAATTATATTTTTATAATAAACAAAGATATAGTTCGTTTTTTGACATATAATTTTGCGATCTGACAAGATTTGTCGAACGTTTGGATTGTAAACGGTTTCTTTTAGACGATAAAAAAGAAACCAGTTAGAAACTGATTTCTGACATATTGGGTAATTATTTGTCTAAAATAGCTTGAATTTCTTTCAATTCAGCCGCGGAGAAATCTAAATTATCGGAAAACTTCAAATTATCTACTAAATGTTCAACTTTACTTGCACCAATAACAACTGTTGCAACACGTTCATCTTTTAATAACCAAGATAATGCCATTTGTGACAATTTCTGCCCACGACCCTGCGCGATTGCATTCAAAGCATTTAGCTTAGCAATAAGCGCATCCTTACCATTCTTAAATAAGAATTGGTTCGTTGGGTGGATTGGATAATCAGCAGGAATCTCTTTGAGGTAACGATCAGTCAGTAAGCCTTCCGCAAGTGGTCCATATGCTATAAGACCCGCATGATTTTTATCCAAAACATCCAGAAGACCGTCCTGTTCAGCTGTACGATTCAACATGTTATAAGATACCTGGTTACCAATAAAGGGTGTACCAAGTTCATCGAATATTTTAGCGATTGCTCTTGTTTGCTCAGCAGTATAGTTTGAAACACCAACATAAAGCGCCTTGCCTTGTTTTACAATCAAGTCTAACGCACGAGCGGTTTCTTCTAAACGTGTGTTTGGATCCCAACGATGTGCATAAAAAATATCAACATAGTCTAGGCCCATACGTTGTAAGCTCAAATCCAGCGCAGCAACCAATGTTTTCTTACCGGAAAATTCGCCTAAAGGTCCTGGCCACATATGATAACCGGCTTTTGTTGTAATCACCAATTCGTCACGATAAGGTTTTAAATCATTGCGGTAAACATTCCCAAATGTTACTTCGGCTGTACCATTGCTTGGCCCATAATTTGATGCGTTATCAAAACTAAAGATACCACTATCAAACGCTTTCAAAATCACATTCCTAGAATTTTCAAGTGGCATTTGATCACCCAAATTACGCCACAATCCAAATGAAACTGCTGGTAGAATAAGACCAGAATCACTAACTCGGCGATAAGGCAACTTTTCGTAACGTTGTTCATCTGCTGCATATACCATTTTAAATCAATCCTCCTAAAAGTAGTTTTGCCGCGCGCTTGTGCTCCATAATATTTGGATGTACTTGTTGTGGAGAAATTTTCCACGACGTAGTATCCAATAAAACAAAACAATCAAAGCGTTTTATCTCTTGCTCAAAAACTTCCTTAAACGCACCATTGAACGGCACTAGTAACACTATTTTAGCATCATGGAAACGTTTAACTAGCTCCAGCAAATACACGCGTAACCCAAAACAAAAATCTTGCATCGTTGCACCATAATTATAGTCGTTTGTGCCATAATTAACAATCACTAAATCAGAAGATACTCTAGGACGCTCAACATTAGGAGCAACATGCCACAATGCTTCAACAGCCGTTGGCTCCTGAAAAGGAGCACTTGGTGTTAAACCTGAACCACCATAGCTAATTCGAGCTAATGGTCTATGGAGCATTTCAGAAACCAATTCAGGATAGCTAAACTCAGGATGCGACTCATGTTCATCCATTTCCTCACCAGCAGTAATTGAATCGCCAATAAATGTAATATAATTTACATCGGTTACAATTGGGGCTAGCTTTCCATTATCAATTTGAGCAGAAACTAACGTAATTGGATTAGTCCATAGTGTCATTTGATTACCAGCTATAGCACGTAGTAATACCATATAGCGGCCGTCAGTTACTGATAATTTAGTTACATTATTTTCAACATTAATTTCATGCCAATTTTCTCCGTTAAGAGACAATACTAGCGAGAGACCCTCGTATTTTTGTGCAAACTTTAAAGTAACTTCTCGCGCACCTTGAACCATAAATACCAATGCTGCGCCAAATTGAGTTGTAACAAATCCATTACTTGTTTTTCCCCATTCTGGAGATAAAAAAGGTTCTAGATTGACTATTTTCATAATACTACGTCCACATTGTCTGGGCTTTTCAGCACATCCTCAATACTTTCAAACACATTGATACGTCTGATTGCTTCAGCAAATGACTCGGCCACAGACAAGACTTTCAACTTACTCATTTGTTTATGTTCGGCTATTTCAACAGTATTTGCTACGATAATATGATCAATTGGTGCTTTCTCAAGACGATCGACCGCGTTATCTGACAACACAGCATGTGTAGCAACCGCATAAGTTTTGACAGCACCAGCATTAGCAACCGCCTCGCTGGCAAGAACCATACTTGTTCCTGTATCAATGATATCATCAATCAAAATAGCACGTTTACCCACCACATTACCAGTAATTTGGTATGGTATATTTGGACGGACACTATCTACACGTCTATCAACTAGTGCCCAATCTGCATGTAACAGTTTGGCAAATTTGCGCGCACGAGCAACACTAGAATGGTCCGGCGCAACAACAACCAAGTCATCCCCTAATAAGTCATTAGCATAAAAATAATGGCCCAATGCTGGCATGCCCAACAAATGATCGACTGGAATATCAAAGAATCCTTGAACCTGATCCGCATGCAAATCCATCGTCATGACTCGTTTTACACCCTGCGATTCCAACATATTGGCAATCATTCGTGCCGAAATTGGCTCTCGAGAACGAGCTTTTCGGTCTGAACGTGCATAACCGAAATAGGGAATAATGACGTTGATTGAATTGGCCGAAGCACGACGTGCTGCATCAATAAAAATCATTAATTTCATAAAATTATCATTCACCGGTGCTGTAATTCCTTGAATAACATATACATTCCGACCACGAACGGTATTTTCAATTCGCTCATATACCTCATTATCAGCAAATGTTTTGATATCAATTGGGGCTAATGGTACACCTAAATTTGTTGATATTTCACTTGCCAGTTCATCATTACTGCCAAGGTTAAATAACTCATATGCTGGTGTCATAAAGTTCTCCATTCATTATTATAATATACATTATACTATATGAAAACGATTACATGAAATCATATGGGGTAATACTTTCCATTCCAATCATCGGATTAACCACATCATTCATAACCATAGTTGTTGTCAAATAGGGTGTTTTTTCATAGGTAGTTGTCGGTTCGTTTATACTGTTGTGCGCATTCACTTCAGTCTTAGTATCATTAAGCCTTTGTTGCAAGAATGTAAACCGCTTCGGAACCAGTGTGCGTGAAGCATGTTCAAAAGCAGCATACTCTCCTACAAGAATCAAAGCCTCTTTAGCTCTGGTAATTCCGGTATACAATAAATTTCGATTGAGCATTAAGCCAAATTGATTGGTCAAGACCATGATAACTAATTGAAATTCGTTGCCTTGTGCTTTATGAACAGTTGTAGCGTACGCTAATGAGAGTTGATTCAAATTTTTTTTAGGATAAGCCAACTCTTTACCATCAAAATCAACAATGAGGCGGTCTTCATTATCATCATTACCCATGTCGGATTTGTACTGGACAGCAATTATTTTGCCCATATCTCCGTTATAAACATCTCGCTCGCTATCATTTTCTAACTGTAAAACTTTATCGCCTTTTCGGAAAATAGTCATCCCAAACTGCAAATTTTTTTGATTCGGTTTAAGCGGATTGAATAATTTTTGAGCCATTTGGTTTAAAGTAATTACGCCAGCAGATGTTTTGTACATTGGTGTTAATATTTGTAAATCATCTTGCGTATAACCTTTTTTAATTGCCAATGCAACTACTTGTTCAATCGCTTGCGAAGCTTGCTCTGATTTCACCATAAAGCTCGAACGATCTGACTGATTTTCTAAGAAATCTGCTGGCAACTCACCATTCTTAATATGCTTTGCAAGTTCAGTAATACTACTACCACGGCCTTGCCGATAAATAACTTCTAATTCAATATGAGTGATGTCTCCGCTATTAACTAAATCCTCTAATACATTCCCTGGTCCAACCGAAGGTAATTGATCGCTATCCCCGACGATAATGACTTTCATTCCATTTGGAACTGCTGCCAGTAACTTTGAAGTTAATTCAATATCTAGCATTGATGCTTCATCTATTATTAGTAGACCACCTGCGATAGGATTATCCGCATTAAACTCTGGCTCTTCTAAATCAGTAATACCCAATAATCGATGGATTGTTGAAGCATCATAACCCGTTACTTCAGTCATACGCTTTGCTGCACGGCCCGTTGGTGAAGCCATTCTGACTTGATAGTTTTTGAGAAAATCTTTAGTATTATCTGCAAACTTTGCTCGACTTTGAATCATTTTTTTCCAAGTGGCAACTATTGTCCGGATAATTGTTGTTTTTCCAGTACCTGGTCCACCTGTTAACAAGAAAATTTGTGATTTTAACCCAGTTTTAACCGCCTCCACTTGTGTTTGATCAAGCGTCATTTGTCCAGGCGTCACAAATGATTCATCAATATCGTTTGCCGTTATATTTAATGGAGAATTTGTATTTAATAAACGCTTTAGGTTAACAGCCGTTTCTTTTTCAGCATCGTATAACCTTTTAGCATAATAACGGCCATCATCATTAACCAAAATATTACTTTCAATTAAGCCCTGGATAGCCTTTTGAATTTGATCGGACATTTCGGTGTTGTTTTGGTGCAACATTTTCTCGACTGACGATAATAGTTGATTATGTGATAAAAACATATGACCATGTTGAAATGTCACATTCATAATTGTTGCATAAACAGCGGCTTGCATACGTCGCTTATCGAATTTATCTACACCAATCTTATGGCCAATATCGTCGGCTTTTTTAAAGCTAATGCCATCGAATTCAAATACTAAACGGTAAGGATCTTGCGTTAAAATGTCTTGTGCCTCATTGCCGTATTGATCATATAAACGTCCGGCAATATCCGCACCAATACCAAATTGATTACCGATTTGGAACAAACGTTCTAAACCTAGGTTAAGTCGCAACGTGCGCGCCAGTTTTCGAGCTGTTTCTGCTTTTACGATACCATCAAGAATTTTTGCGTCATCTAGAATTAAATTAACAGCATTTAATCCTAAATGATTAACAATTTTTTCAGCCGTTTTTTTACCAATTCCAGTAAATTGGCCACTAGCAAAATACTTAATCAACCCGTTTTCATCGGGAGGCAGTTCATTTTCGTAATGATCGACTTTAAATTGCTGTCCGTACTTTGGATGTCGAACCAATTGGCCATAAAATCCGTATACACTTCCTTCTTGGACGTCAGCAAATGTTCCAGTGGTAATCATTTCTGGCTCTTGCCAATCTTCTAAAGTTGATTCTTCAATATGTACCGACAAAATTTTAAAATAAGATTCCGTCGATGAAAAAATAACGTTTTGTAACGTGCCAGTTATTTTATCTAATTGTTTTTCCGGATATGCCATCAAATTGTTGTCGAATCGTCCTGTTTCTTATTCAGATAACTGGTATTATTCCAGTCCTCTACCACAAATTTCTCACCGTCGGTCGTTGATAAAATAGTCGTTGATGTATTTGTTAAGCCTCCTCGTTCACGAATACTCATACGGGGTTGCTTTAATAATCCATTTAATCCAAAAGACAGCTCCATGCCATGAGAAACAATTAAAATATTGCTTTCTGGGAAGTTGTTAGCGGTTGCTTTAATAAACCGCACAAAACGATATTCAGCTTTCGTATATCCCTCACCACCAAATTCTGCACCTTCAAATTTATCTAAATCATTACGGTAGTTGTCATAACTTGATGCATACTGTTCTTTTACATTAGCAACTAGTTCACCTTCCCATGCGCCCAAACCAACTTCAGCTAAATTCGACCGTAACGATAAAGCAGGTTTATATTTTAGCTGTTTAGCGATGTTAATCGCGGTAATGCGCGCTCTACGTATTGGCGAAGCATAAATGTGGTCGAACTTGATTTCACTCAAGAACTTGCCCACTTTTTTCATATCACTGTAGCTTGAAGGCAATAATTCTGAATCACCATGCCCGCCTTGAAAACGACGCTCAAGATTCCACTCAGTTTGTCCATGTCGTACAAAATAAAAATTTGTCATAATTTAATTACTATGGCCTCCTGCATTAACCATTTCAAAAGAAGTTTATTCATTTATTTTTTCCAGAACGCCTCGTTCGATTAACTCATTCACAAAAAAATAATAAAGTTTTGATAGCTCAGCAGCGTTATTGTTTTTGAAAATATCAACTCGTACAACATCTCCAGCAGAAACTGTACTCATTTTAAATCCAGTTAACTCTTGATTAATTGAGACTTTCAGTTGAATAGCATTATCGAGTGCTTTTTGCGGTTCTAAAGCACGATGTAAAATATGTACACCAGCTTTATTTGTGATAAAGCCAAGGTCTCCAAGTGTATATTTTTTAACATTATTACTGAGCTTGTATGTCTTATCGCCTGGTATTGTTACCGTTTTGTCAAAAGCCATGTCTTATTTTCTCCCTGATTAGTCTAATTAATATTATAACAAGTATTTAAGTCAAATGCTTTGCTACCAATAAACTTCTTAGACGAATATAATACCAAACATTAGAAAATAAGTACAAAAAAAGCCATTCAAATGAATAGCTTTTAGTATTTAGAAGTTTTGATTAAATTGTGAGCCCTTAGGATGATTTGGTACCGTAATTTTGCCATTAATGATTGACTTTTCTGCCTTTTTAACTGCGGCCTTTTGTGATTCAGTCAATTCAGACTTTGTTAAATAAACACCATGATCGTCCAAACCGTAAGCGATTGTTTTACCACCAGGGAATTTCTTGTCTTTATTATATTTATCAGCAATGTTTTTCACACCATCACCAACTGAAGTAATTGAAGAAGCCATCGTTGATGTGACCTTTTTACCATCCTTTGATGTATATGATCCGTCAGATTTTTGATCACGGTCAACACCAATAATGTATAGACGATCTTTTGAGTCTGCATCTAACTTTGTATTTTCAGCTTTAGCTTCAGCAAATGCACCATTCCCGACAAATCCTGCAGCCGCAAAGATTGTGCGAATACCAGAAGCATACATAGCAGCGGCAATCGTCTTCCCCTTGGCAGAATCAGAGAAAGAATCTGCATATTGTTTTTGAACCGTCAATGATGAATCTGTTGCTTTCACGCCTGCTTCGAATCCTGCATCAAAAGCATCAATGATGTTTCCATGGATACCACCAATAAAGCCTACTGTTTTTTCACCATTTTCTTTTGCTTTAGTTGCTGCAGCTACACCAGCTAAATAAGAAGATTGCTCCGAACGGAACATCACACTGGCTACATTCTTACGATTTTTGACAACATCATCTACTAGTACAAATTTCTGTTTTGGATTAAGCTTTGCTGATTTGCTAATTGATTGGTTTAATGAGTAACCAATTCCGTAGATAATATCATATTTTTTGCTTTTTGTAGCTAAATTAAAATTCTGATTTAAATCTGACTGACTTTTTGTATTAAAATATGTTACTGCTGAATTTTGCCCAG
The DNA here is from genome assembly GCA_009676745.1 of Leuconostoc mesenteroides subsp. mesenteroides. NCBI lineage: Bacteria > Bacillati > Bacillota > Bacilli > Lactobacillales > Lactobacillaceae > Leuconostoc > Leuconostoc mesenteroides. The sequence continues at coordinate 1,183,607 of CP046062.1, read as the reverse complement.
CTTTTAAATTATTTTCCTTGGCATAAGATTTTGCGCCTTCCCATGCTGACTGGTTAAAGGAATGATCATCAACACCGCCAACATCTAAAACTAATCCTAAGGTGGCATTTTTATTTGCATTGTTTGAGCTAGATGAGTTGTGGCTAGTAGCTATGTAAATACCACCTGCAATCACAGCAACAGCTGCTAAACCAGTAAAAATTTTTGTTGATCTATTCATGATAATTTCTCCCGTTTCACTTTGTTCTGAATAAATATTTTTTAGTGTAACAATTTTTCAAATGCTAACATTATTACATTTTACGTGACCAAAAAGAAAAAACAAGGCCATTTTCGGTCCTTGTTTTTAAAAAACATTGTCCAAACCAATTCTATTTTTTAACCACAAATCGCAGTCCTTTTGGGAAAAAGTTCTTAATTTGTCCGTTAACGTACCGTCCCCATCCAGCGCCATTGCCATTACTAGTCATTAATACCCAGCCCTTGTCTAAGTTCTTCCTTGTCTGAATGACATCTCCATGGACAAATTGTGCCCACTCCTCAGAGTTCATTTCATAGGTCTGTTTAACTTCATTAGGGCTTAACGCCAGAGCTAAAGCATGTGCTGGCTCAAATCTTTTTTTCTTGAATAGACCTAATTCAAGACCGAGACGTAATATTTTCATATTCGAAATGTCCGGTGTACCAATTGGTGCCATATACAAATGGTCACCAAACAAAACATATTGATTCACTTTTTGATTAAATGCAATCACTGTTTCCTCAAAAAAACTGGACAAGATTTCAAGTTGTTGTTTAGCTAATGGCTTATTCTTAAGCGGTTTAACAATAGCTTGATCATCATCAGCCTTCTTAACAAGCTTCGCGACAAAATGTCCTTCCCCTTCCAACTGGTGGGGCCACAATCTTGCAGCTTTCTTCATCACATCTTTTGTAGCCGTTGTACTGTGCTCATTTTCTCCACTGACAAAAGCTTCATCTATCCATTCCGGACGTGCATCACTAAGATTAGCACCCTCTGGCTTTTCAATCGAAACCAAGCTAAATTCAGGATACGTCGACATGAGCCAGTTGATTATTTGCTCATCCTCTTCTGGAGCAAATGTACAAGTCGAATAAACTATCTGCCCTCCCGGACGAAGCATTTTAACCGCATCTGTAAGGATTTCACGCTGCCTCATGGCATTCTCTGCTGGATATTGTTCGTGCCAATAGGCTATCGCACCAGGATCCTTACGAAACATTCCCTCACCAGAACAAGGCGCGTCTAATAAAATTTTATCAAAAAAACCAGGTAATTTTGAACTCAGCTCTGCTGGCGTATGGGAACTAACAATTGCATTTTTAATGCCCATACGTTCGATGTTTTCACTTAAAATTTTAGCACGATTTAAAAATATTTCGTTAGACCATAATAGCCCTTTTTGTCCCATGAATGCTGCTAAGTGCGTTGATTTTCCACCGGGTGCAGCCGCTAAATCCAAAACACGTTCGCCGGGTTTTGGCCGAACAACCTCACCTACAAATTGTGCTGACGGTTCTTGAGAGTAGACGACACCGGTAACGTGGTCTACTGAATGTCCGTTAACAGCTCCAAAATGGCCCCATTTACCATAGGGAAGATTACCGTGATCTTCTGTATCACTGATGACAGGATGTGGCTTTAACGGATTCACACGATAGGCTTTTTGAACCGATTCGTCAAAACTCAATAAAAAATCTTTATACTCATCGCCGAGAAGCCGATTGTATTTATTTTTAAAGTTTTCAGGCAACATCAATAGTTATCAACCTCTTTGTCTGTAGGAATGGAAGGAATCGCACCTGGACGTGTTACAGCAATTGCGCTAGCAATGTTAGCCCGCTGCACGGCATCATCTAAATTACTAAAATCAGGTGCTATGACACTAGCTAATGTACCAATAAAAGTGTCACCTGCCGCGGTAGTATCTTGTGCATCTACCTTTTCAGGTTGTACCCACCATCTTTTTTGACCATCAGCGATAAATGAGCCTGCTTCCCCTAATGTGATAATGCTTCGTTGAACTCCCTTTGATTGTAAGGCATCGCTAACTCGGTTTAAAACACCCTCATCATTGATAACATTGATGCCTGTCAATAATTGCGCTTCTGTTTCATTTGGAAGCACAATATCAGTAACAGCCATTAGTTCTGGCGTAAGTTCATAAACAGCCGGAGCTGGATTTAGAATTGTTTGTACATTATTTTTTTTCGCAATTTTGAATGCCGCCAAAATAACTTCGAGTGGTACTTCAAATTGTGCAATTACCACATCCGCTTGAGCAATTAAGTATGTATTTATATCCTCAATCGTTAAAGCTTGATTTGCCCCACCATGAATTAATATTGTATTTGCACCGCTCTCTTGCAACATAATGTATGCTGACCCAGTTGGCACATCACTATTTGTTGATACTGCGTCCACGTTGACACCATTAGTGAGCAGTGTAGCTCTCATAAACTGCCCATTCGCATCATTCCCAACAGCACCAATAAACGAAACATTTGCTCCTTGTCGTGATGCAGCAACTGCCTGATTTGCACCTTTACCGCCTGGTGCTGTTGTTACTTCAGTAAGCGCCATCGTTTCGCCAACAAGTGGCATACGTGGCATTTTCATAATATTATCGACATTCAAGCTGCCGAGTACGACAATGTTTTTAGTCATATTTCCGTCCAATTTTGATAAAATTTCTTTTATTATCATACCATGAAATAGTTGTTTAATCGTGTAGATGACTCACATTATTTTATAGGTACAAAATAAAAAACTAATTATTAAACTAATAATCAGTTTTTAAGATCTGTATTTAGGCCGAAAATAGCGATAAATAGCTTGTGCTGAAATCAATAAAAATATCGCACCTGCCAGCATTAAGGTTTTATAGGATTGATCATGATATACAAGCATAGCACGAACTATTGCTGTCACACCAATATATAAGAAATTATCAGTAGAAATATGGGCATCTTTGACAAAGTACTCTCTGCCAATCCCCAAAAATTCAAAAAACAAAAACACAATCAAGATTTGTTCAGCTAATTCGGTAAAATGTCCTGAGATATTCTTGAGCGATAGCATCTGTGCTAAATTCCAAATTTCACGTATTAAAAATCCAAATATTACGATACCAATCAAAATCATCATAATATTCAAAACGTACTCATAATATCCAGCAACTTTTTGATGCCATTCATGTTTCATTTTTTTCTCCCTTTAAATATGAACAAATAGATGAACAACAACTTCGTATCTGTATTAAAAGTTTAACATAATAACTAAAAATCAAACAAACTTAACTGATTTTCATCTGGTAATTCATCTAAAACCGAGTGCAATGTCATAAACTCAATAATTGTTTGTGAAACTTTACCACGTTTCTTTAAATCTTCTTTGCTGATAAATGGTTTTTCAGTCCGTGCAGCTACAATTTGCTTAGCAACGTTATCACCCAATCCCGGCAAAGAAACGAAAGGTGGAATCAAGGTATCCCCATCAATTACCCATTCTAACGCCTCAGACCTGTTCAAATCAACCATAGCGAAAGTAATATTGCGTTCTAAGGCTTCATTAGCCATTTCTAAAACTGTCAATAAGTTTTTGTCCCCAACTGTTGCATCATTTCCAAGTGCCTTTAACTTCTGAATAGCTGCTTTGGTGGCATCTTTACCACGACTCATGGCTACAATATCAAACGCATCGGCACGTACAGAAAAGTAAGTCGCATAATAGATTGTTGGAAAATAAACCTTAAAGTACGCTATTCTCAATGCCATTAACACATAGGCAGCAGCATGCGCCCGTGGAAACATATATTTGATTTTAAGCATTGATTGAATATACCATTCCGGAATTTTTTCTTCACGTAATTGCTTCTGATATTCCTCTGTTATCCCTTTTCCTTTACGTACCTTTTCCATAATATTAAAAGCATCTGCAGCAGGCACACCCCAATTAATCAAATCAGTCATAATTTTATCACGTGTTCCAATTACTGTCCCAATGGTGGCCGTCCCATTTTCAATTAATTCATTAGCATTGCCTAACCAAACATCCGTACCATGTGACAAGCCAGAAATTTGCAATAATTCTGAATAGGTATGCGGTTGTGTTTCTGCTAACATTCCTCGCACAAAGTTTGTACCAAACTCTGGTAATCCTAGTGTACCAGTATTAGAAAAAATCTGTTCTGGCGTAACACCTAAAGCTTCAGTTGAAGTGAACAAGCTTAATACACCTGGGTCATTTGCAGGTATTGACTGTGGGTCAATACCAGACATATCCTTTAATGTACGTACCATTGTAGGATCATCGTGACCCAATATATCCATTTTGAGCAAATTATCGTGGATTGAATGATAATCCATGTGCGTAGTTTGCCAAAGTGACTTTTGATCATCTGCAGGATACTGAATCGGAGTAAAATCATAGACTTCATATTCACGGGGTACAATCAAAATACCACCCGGATGTTGTCCGGTAGTACGTTTCACACCTGTCATTCCCTGCGCTAAACGCTCTATCTCAGCGCCACGATAGTGTTGGTCATGGTCACGTTCATAAGCTTTAACATAGCCGAATGCTGTTTTTTCAGCGACGGTTGCAATGGTTCCAGCGCGATACACATTATGTTCACCAAACAAAACCTTCATATAGTTATGAGCAATTGGTTGATAATCACCCGAAAAATTCAAATCAATATCAGGCACTTTATTTCCTGTGAAGCCCATAAAAGTTTCAAAAGGAATATTTTGTCCATCCCCAATCAAAAATTCACCTGGATGATTTGGATCTTCTTTTTCAGGCAAATCATAACCAGATTCATATTCTTTCGGATCAACCAATTCAAAGTAGTCCCCATGTACTGAACGATAGTGTGGTGGTAGTGGATTCACTTCTGTAATTCCAGACATTGTAGCTACAAAAGAAGAGCCAACTGATCCACGTGAACCGACTAAATAGCCGTCCTTAACTGACTTAGCAACTAACCTTTGCGCAATGATATAGTGTGGCGCAAAACCATTGCCAATAATCGCTTTCAGTTCTTGATCAATACGTGCCTGTATTTCTTTGGGTATCGGCTCGCCATACCACTGTTTAGCTGTTCGATAAGTTTTATCAGTTAATTCATCACCAGCACCAGGAATATTTGGTGGATAAGATCCACTTTTTAAAGGTTCAATATCTTCAAGCATATTAGCAACCAAATGTGTATTATCAATGACCAACTTTTTTGCTAAATCGATACCCATAAAACTATAATCATCAAGTAATTCCTGGGTTGTCTTAAAATTCAAATCTGGTAAAGCTGTACGATTTTGCGGATTACCAGGCTGTGTGGCGATTAAAATATTGCGATATATTTTATCTTCAGGATTTGTATACTTTACATCTTGAGTAACTACAACGGGCTTTTTTAGTTTATCCCCAATCGCTACCATGTCTTTTAAAATGCTCTGTAACTTTTCTTCAGTTGCGATTAATCCTGACTCAATCATCGGTTGATAATTTGCCGTTGGTTGTATTTCAATATAGTCGTAATATGCTGCTTTTTTCTCTGCCTCCTCAATACCCTTTTCAATCAAAGAAATAATCACATCACCACTGGTATCACCAGTTCCTACAAGTAGCCCCTCGCGATACTGTTCCAATATAGAACGTGGAATGCGCGGTACCCGAGCAAAAAACTCAATGTTTGATCGAGACACTAGTTTGTATAAATTTTTCAAACCAGTAGCATTTTGAACTAACAGAGTGGCATGCACGGGACGCCCATGCTTCCAGGCATCACCTTCAGTCATATGATCATTCAACTCATTATGCCGGTTTAAATGATAACGTTCGTGTGCTTCCTTAACTAATCGCCAAGCGATATGTCCAGTGGTTTCTGCATCAAAAATAGCACGATGCGCTTGTTCCAAATTAATATTGAAACGCTTGGCAATTGTACCTAACCTATAAGACTTATAATCAGGGTATAACCATCGTGTAAATGGTAACGTATCAATAATAGCATTCGTGATAATCGGTTGATTATAGCGCGTATAAGCAGCATTCATAAAGCCAACATCAAAAGTAACATTATGTCCAACTAAGACCGCATTTCCAGACCATTCGCGAAAGCGTTTAATAATATTTTCTTCGGTATCTGAATTAGCAACCATAGCATCAGTAATAGAAGTTAACTTGGTGGTGAACTCAGAAAGTGGGAATCCAGGATTAATGTATTCTGAAAACTTGTCAATTACGTTACCCAATTGCATTTTGACCGCTGACAACTCAATAATACGGTCTGTCACTGCCGATAAACCAGTTGTTTCCAAATCAAAAGCTACAAAAATAGTATCTTTATTCAATAATTCGGTTTGATCTAAGTTAAAGCCAATGGGCTCACCATCCTCAACCAAGTTAGCTTCCATGCCATAAATCATTTTCAAACCATTTTTTGCACCCGCTGCTGATGCCTCAGGGAATCCCTGAACATTACCAGTATCTGTAACAGCCAAAGCAGTTTGTCCCCAACTTTTTGCTAATTTCGCAACACCTGAAAAATCAGTAACTGCATCCATCGCTGACATATTAGTGTGGGCATGCAATTCAATATGTTTTTCTTCACCTTGATAATCTTCTTGTCGATTAGCATGATCTACGACCTGTAAATCATATATGTTCATCACCAATTCACGTGCATACTGATCTTCTTGAATATTGCCACTTAGTCGTACCCACAATCCAGACTTTAAACCGTCAAAAACGGCCTCATCATTCTCATTGTTTGAAAATTTCTTTGCAGAAATCGAGCTTGAATAATCCGTCAACTTAAGCGTCAGTAATTTCCGTCCAGAACGTAACTCTCTTATTTCTTCCGCAAAAATATACCCTTCTACAACAACACGATTTTCTTCACCATCTATACTATCCAAACGTGTAATTTCAGCATCAGCAGGTATCTTACGCCCTAAAGCTAATGCAACACCTTCACTGGAAACTTTAGGCTTTGATTGTTCATTGGCAACAATTGCTTTTTGCAAATCTTCACGCGCTTTAGCATGATGTTGTGCCACATTTTCTTGAATTTCTTGTTCAAGTTGTTCATCCAATTGTGGGGTCAACTTAACTTTTGGCAATCCAAAAGAATAATAAACTGTCGTAATTGAATTAATCGCCTCAGCCGTCAGTGCGCGATACAAAATTGATGCGCCGACTGCAACGCCAAAATGATTCGTTGCAATTGTCTTTAGTACCGTATTGCTAGCAAGTTGCTGCGTTGTCGCGTGATTCAAAATTGATTCTTGTAGCGCTAAATGCCAATAAGAGTTGACGACTTCTTCGTTAACTTGTTGCACTGGCGTGGTGATTTTAAGTTGAACCAATGCTATACTAGTAAACGCATTTCGTAAATACTGCTGAAATTGCATGTACACATTTACCGGTAGTATCTGTCCAATTTCGACATGAAAAAGCCACATTTTTTGACTAACTGAAACATCAACTTGAGATAAACAGCCGTCATCAAAATAATGATGGATTTCTTCTGGTAGTTGAATATGCGTAAGTAAGTGTTGTAATTGTTCTTGTTGCGTTAACTTCATTTTATCCTCTACTTGAGTAAAAAAGCCGATAAAATATCGGCAATTTTAAATATACTTATTTTTCTGACGCATTTAGCAGTACTGAGACAGAATCTACAACTTCGCTAACTCGCATCTCAATATTTGTGTTACTTGCTCGAACTTTAACTTCTACGACATCTTCGTTAGCCTTTTTTCCGACTGTAATACGGATTGGTAGTCCAATCAAGTCTGCATCAGCAAACTTCACTCCGGCGCGCTCTTTGCGGTCATCAACTAGCACTTCCATGCCTTGTGCTACCAACAATGTCTCTAACTGTTCGGCCACACGAGATTGGTCTTCATCCTTGATGTTAATTGGTACAATATGAATGTCAAATGGTGCTACGCTAGCAGGCCAAACTAGACCATCTTCATCAGCTTTTTGCTCTGCGATAGCACTCAACAAACGTGACACACCGATACCATACGATCCCATAATAACATCTGTTTGTCGTCCATTATTATCCAGCACCTGTGCACCTAAGGCTTTTGAGTATCGTGTACCAAGTTTAAAAATGTGACCAATTTCAATACCTGAAGTAAACTGTAATTTACCCTTACCGTCTATAGCTAAATCACCCTCACGTACTGTGCGGAAATCACCAACATTTTCTGCGGGTAAGTCAACATCGCGATTCCAGTTAATGTTGACATAATGCATTCCATCTTCATTAGCACCAGCAGCGAAATTAGCTAAATCAGCAGCTCTCTCATCAACTAGAAGCTTAACTTCTTCCGGCAATGCAACAGGTCCCAATGAACCAAATCCTGCACCGACCGCTTTGCGAACATCCGCTTCTTCAGCCATTGCAAACGAATCAGCATTTAGATAATTTTGAACTTTGACTTCATTGACCTCGAAATCACCAGTTGTCACAACAGCCACTAGTTCGTCGTCTGCAACAAACATAATCGTTTTAACTAATTCATTTTTTGGCTTATTCAAAAATGTTGCAATATCATCAATTGTCTTTTCGTTCGGAGTTGAAATTCTTTCAAGTGCCAATTGCTCAGCTGTTGCAACTTGACGTTCATAAAAGTCTTTAGCCATTTCAAGATTAGCCGCATAATCTGTTGCATCAGAATAAGCAATCGTATCTTCCCCGGCTGCAGCGGGTGCCGAGAATTCTTTGGAATCCGATCCACCCATAGCACCAGCATCACCAACTATTGCGCGATATTCGAGTCCTAGCCGATCAAATATGTTAGTGTAGGCTTCTTCCATATTATGAAATGCTTCATCCAAGCCATCTTGATCAGCACTAAATGAGTAAGCATCTTTCATAATAAATTCACGTGTACGCAATAAACCGAAACGTGGTCGGTTTTCATCACGGAATTTTGCCTGAATTTGATAAACAGTCAACGGTAATTTCTTGTATGACTTAATTTCATCAGCAATTAATTGCGTAAAAGTTTCTTCGTGCGTAGGGCCTAAAATGAAATCACGATCTTGTCGATTTTTAAACTTATACAAAGCTGGTCCGTATGTTTCATAACGTCCAGAACGTTGCCATAACTCGGCAGGCAAGACTTCAGGCACCAACATTTCATTGGCATCAATTTTATCCATCTCTTCACGAATAATTGTTTCAATTTTATTTAAAACACGTTTTGCTAATGGTAAATAGGAAAACATTCCTGCTGCAATTGGGCGAATATACCCTGCTTTTAGCAAAAGCTGATGGCTTTTTACTTCAGCCTCTGCTGGGATATCCCGCATTGTTGGCATTAATAATTTCGACTGTTTCATGAGTTCCCCTTATGTTTTGTTGTTATGTACGGTGCCGCTAGCACCAGTATTTATCTTAAAATATCGTTTATAGTGACAGCAATCATTAAAATAATCATAAATACAGCGCCAACGATAGTCACAGCATTTTCAAATGCTTGTGGCAATGGTCGACGTAATATACCTTCCAATAGATTCAAAATGAGTTTACCGCCATCCAATGCTGGGATTGGAATTAGATTCATAATACCCAAATTAAGCGAGAGCATAGCCATAAATACTAATATATTCAAGAATCCTGTTTTTGCTACAGATGAAGTTGTTTTAGCAATAGAAACGGGTCCGCCAAGCTTATCTAAACTAAAGCCACCAGTAAATAGATGGCTCAGACCATACCATATTTGTTTAATTGTTGCACCGGTATTTATTAAACCATACTTCAGACGTGAATTGGTGTCCGTATATGTTTTTTCGACGATACCAACTTGTTTCGTTTCCACACCATTTATTTTAACAGTTTTTGGTTTCACTACAACTTGCGTTTTATGACCATTACGTAACACTGTCATAGTGAGCTGATTTTTCTCAGCGTTCCCAATAGCATTGGCAACTTGGTTCCATGTAGTTGTTTTCACATTATCAATATGTGTGATTTCATCGCCAGCTTTTAAATCAGCTCGATCAGCCGGCATGTTTTTTTGAACGGTACCAATAATAGGTTCATTTAAACCTACATTAGGGAGCACAAACCCTATTCCTGAAAATATAACTAAGGCTAATATAAAGTTCATCACCGGACCGGCAACATTAATTAACGCCCTCTTCCATACTCTTGCGCTTTGTAACCATACATCTCGTGGCGCAACCTGAACCTCAACACCGTTTTCCTCAATAATCGTTGCATCATGATCAACATATACAGTCGTCATTTCTGTGGCATTATCTGAATATCCTGTCAGAGTCAAAGAATTACTTAGATCGAACGAATCCACTTGAAAAGGTACACCAATTCCAGCTTCATCTACTTGCGTATCTATCTTTATGACTTTCCCCTGTTCATTAAAGGTCAATCTTAGTCGTTGACCTGCATCCAGATCAGGTTCTTCGTCCATACCAGCCATGCGAACATACCCACCAACAGGTAGGATGCGAATGGTATAGGCTGTGTGATTCCGATTCCAACTAAGCAGCTTTGGACCCATTCCAATTGCAAATTCACGAACTAATACACCAGACTTTTTCGCGACAAAAAAATGTCCAAATTCATGCACTGTAACGAGCACGCCAAAAACAAATATAAAAGCAATAATTGATGTAACATTCATAAATTTAGCACCTACTTGATTTGAACAAATCTAACATTTTTCAAAATCATTTTTAATTGAGTATACCCAATACGGCCATCATGGGCATAACGATTAACATTGAGTCAAAGCGGTCTAATATCCCGCCATGTCCAGGCAAAATATTACCAGAATCCTTCACGCCATAATGACGTTTGAAGCCGGATTCAATTAAGTCACCTAATTGACCAGCAATAGACAAAATAGCCGTAAACGCCAGCAATTCGATAAAGTTATAATTGGGTAACCATTTGAAGATAGTAAATAGTGCCGGAATAACAATAATAGCTACCATGCTGCCACCAATAGAACCTTCCCAAGTTTTATTAGGGCTGATTTTAGGCGCCAACTTATTTTTGCCAATCGCACGTCCAACCATATAAGCACCTGAATCAGTAATCCATACAATCAACATACCGAACATGACCGTAGCAATCCCTTTACTATCTGCTTGAAAAAAGTAATGGAATCCTGTACCAATATATACAATCGTCAACGCCAATGTTCCTGCATCGTCAAAATTAAAATGATTACGACTCAAAACGGTGTGTAACAAAAGTAAGAAAACAATAATGTAAAAAATGACGTTTCCATTAATATTAAAGGGCATATCTTGCCAAGTCGCTTTTGGTAACGTGAATACAATAACACCAATAAAGCTCAACAATGCTTCGGCAGATACGAAAAAGCGATGCTTCATACGTAGAATTTCGCCCATCGCAACAACTGCCATGGCTAACGTCAAAATCAAAAGAGGTGTACCACCAATTATTAACAATGGCACAAAGATAATTAAAGCAACGACTGCTGTAATAACACGTGTTTTCATTAAGCTTGTTTCTCACTTTCGTCATTGAGACCACCAAATCGGCGATCCCTTTTTGTATAAGATTTTATGGCTGCCATTAAATCATCCGAAGAATAGTCAGGCCATAGAACATCAGTAAAATATAATTCAGCGTAAGCTGCTTGATATGGCAAAAAGTTGCTTAAGCGCAATTCACCAGAGGTTCGAATCATTAGGTCTGGTGTGGCCAGCTCTCCCAAATGTGCTGTTTGTAAGGCTGCAGCGAAAACCTCCGAATTAATATCATCCGCTGCCAAAGACCCATTGGCCACTCTTTCGGCTATTTTTTTTGTAGCCTCAACAATCTCAACTTGCCCACCATAATTCATTGCAAAGTTCAAAACCATACCTGTACCACTAGCAGTCTCTTTAATCGCCCTATTAACAGCATCTTTAGTTGATGCTGGTAACGCATCAACATTCCCAGTAACAGCAACTCGAATGTTATTTTTAATCAAGTCAGGTACAAAATCGTCAAAAAAAGCGATCGGCAACTGCATCAGGAAATTGACCTCATCATTGGGGCGTGACCAATTTTCTGTAGAAAACACATATAGTGTCAAGACTTTAACGCCCATATCACTTGCTACAGACGCAATGCGCTTTACAGTATTCATGCCAGCCTTGTGTCCCGCAGCTCTCGGCATTAAGCGTTTCTTTGCCCATCGCCCGTTTCCATCCATGATAATTGCAATATGTTCTGGAATTTTAAGTTGCGTAGTATCGCAAACAGTGTTCTCTTTTGTTTTAAAAAGCGCCAAAACGCTCCTCCTTCGTATGCAATATTTTTTTGCATAATGGTATCTAATACATTTTACCAGAATGGAACGCTGCGTACAAAAAAATCGATAAGAATATTTCTATCGATTTTTATATTTTATTGAACTGTTACACTCTTTGCCAAGTTACGAGGTCGATCAACATCCAACGCTCTATCCAGAGTCGCATAATAAGCGATTAATTGCGCTGGAATCACTTCCAATAATGGCATCAGTAATTCATTAACTTCTGGCAAAATATAGGCATCGCCATCTTTAGCCAGTTCTTTAGTTGCTATAACAATTGTATTAGCACCACGTGCAGCAACTTGTGCAATTTCACCTCGAACTAATCCTGCCGTCTTCGATTGTGTAAGGAGTGCAAAAACAGGAGTTCCTTCTTCAATAAGTGAAATTGTACCATGTTTTAGCTCTCCAGCCGCAAATCCTTCCGTTTGCACGTAAGAGATTTCTTTTAACTTGAGTGCCGCCTCAACAGCTACGGCAGCATCTAAGCCACGCCCAATATAAAATGCTGAGCGTTGTCCAGATAGTGCACTTTCTGCTATTGCTTTAAAGTCTTCTTTTTGATCAATGATCACTTGCATTTCAACAGCTACTTTTGCTAATTCAAGCTTCAAATCCAATCCTGAATCACCAATAGCATGGGCTAAAATAGCCTCAACACTTATTTGAGCTGTATATGCCTTGGTAGAAGCAACTGCTATTTCCGGTCCGGCGAGCAGAGGCAATGCGAAGTCGGCTTCTCGTGTTAATGTTGAGTTCATAACATTAGCAATAGTCAAGGTTGGATAGCCTTGTTTCGTAATATTATCCAAAACTTCACGAGAGTCAGCCGTTTCGCCTGATTGACTCAAGAAAATAAAGAAGGGATTTTGACTGAGCATTGGTTGATCATAAGCAAATTCTGAAGAAATATGCACTTCAGTCGGGATCTTAGCCCATTGTTCAAAATACCGTTTACCAACTAATCCGGCATGATACGATGTTCCTGCAGCAACAATATATAAGCGGTCGGCCGCTTTCATTGCATCGATAATTTCAGCATCGATATTTTGAATATTATTCTCAGCATCAAAATAATATTGAGCAAGCGTACGAGTAACAATTGCTTGTTCATCCACTTCTTTAAGCATGTAATATGGATAAACACCTTTATCTGTCTCTGCAGCATCAATATCGAGATGGAATGGTAACCGTGTAATGGATTTACCTTGTGCGTCAAATAGAGTCACTTTATCTTTTTCCACAATCGCAACTTCATCATCCATCAATTCAATAAAATCATGAGTGACATCCAACATAGCAGCGGCATCAGAGGTTACGACATTCCCTTGATCTGACACACCAATTAGTAAAGGACTTTTCTTTTTAGCGGTATACATAACGCCAGGTTTTTGACGATCCATCAACAAGAACGCATATGCTGAATTGCCATCTAATAAAGAAATCATTTTCTTAAAAGCATCGACTCCTGATAAGTTTTCTTCTTTCGCAAACTTATCTATCAATTGAACAGCAACTTCTGTATCTGTTTGAGAATGTAGTCTTACATCTTGCAAATATGTATCACGTAATTCATCATAATTTTCAATCACACCATTATGCGCCAAGTAGAAGCGTCCGTCTTCTGAAGCATGAGGATGTGCATTTTCGACAGATACACCACCGTGCGTTGCCCAACGTGTATGAGCAATACCCGAAGTACCTCTGATATTTTTACTTTCCGTAACGCGTTCCAAATCAGCTACACGGCCTTTTTCCTTGACCAAATAATCTTCTTGATCACCATTGTTTACATATACACCAGCTGAATCATAACCACGGTATTCTAACTTTTTTAGACCCTTCAACAACGTTGGTAACACTTGATTAAAACTAGTAAATCCAACAATTCCACACATTTATATAGTCCTACTTTCAAAAATGGTTTTATTTTTCATTTTGCTTACAAGTGCTATTTTACACAGCTTAAAAAGCATTGTCAAACAACTTTTCAGTTATTGGTATACCTCATAAAAAGTGATTGGTATAATATTACTTTTTAGATTATTTCTTCTATACATTATGAGTTTATGGTATCATATACAAAAATTGAAGGTGAGACATATTGTGACAAAAATCGTTACGTGGCACATTAAAAATGCCAAAATTCTAGATGTATTTAATTTAAAATTTGATGATACAGAATTATGGATTAATGATAATCAAATTTTATACCGAGGGAAGCGAAGCGACTTAACAGCTAAAAATACCTTTGATGCTGGTGGCAGATATATTGTGCCTGGATTGATTGATTCCCACTTACACATTGAAAGTTCACTACTCACGCCCAGCGAATTCGGAAAACTAGTTATACCACATGGTATTACACGAATATTTGCAGATCCCCATGAAATTGCTAGTGTAGCTGGTGTATCTGGTATTCAATATATGTTGGAAGATGCTAAGCAGACCCCGCTAAATATTCATTATATGCTACCCTCTTCAGTACCCGCCACACCTTTTGAACATGCTGGTGCCACGCTACACGCTGATGCTTTGAAGCCATTTTATAGCGTTCCAGAAGTCAACGGTTTAGCAGAAGTTATGGATTTTCCTGCTGTAGCAAATCTGGATCCCGATATGTTACAAAAAATTAAGGATGCTGAAGATGCTGGACGGCATGTCGATGGACACGCAGCCGGTTTAACTCGAAAGCAACTTGCAGTTTATCGAAAAGTCGGTATTGATACCGATCATGAAAGTGAGAATGCAAAAGAAGCATTAGAACGTTTAAATGCCGGTTTCTCTATATTCGTTCGTGAAGGTACAGTTGAGCGTGATGAAAAAGCAATACTACCTGCAATTACAATGGCCAATCAATCACACTTTTCTTTTGCAACAGATGACAAAACAGCTAACGATATCCAAAACGAAGGATCCATTGATTATAGTGTGAAACTTGCCATTGAAAATGGTATGGACCCAGCAATAGCATTTACAATAGCAACATATAATGCTGCTCAAGCACATAAACTGCAAAACATTGGTGCGTTAGCAGATGGGTTTGTGGCTGATTTAGCTGTATTTGATGATTTATCACATTTGAATTCACCAAAAGTCATGATTGGTGGTCATTGGTACGAAGACAACCAATCAATTGTCACACCGTTAGCTAACCAATCATTAAACTTCTCATTAAACAAATCTGACATCACCTTGCCGCTTCAAACTGATAAGCCAGCGCATATCATCAATATCACACCTCATCATATCACCACTGAACACACTGTGGAAAAAGTAGCTATCGAGCAAGAACAGTTCGTTGCGGATGAAACTTTTGCTAAAATTGTCGTCGCAGAGCGTTATCACAATCTCGGGCATGGTGTCGGTATCATCAAAGGATTTAACATGCGCAACGGTGCGATTGCTTCAACAATCGCTCATGATTCCCATAACGTGATTATAGCAGGTGTAGATGACGACGACATGATTTTAGCAGCAGATACGCTTCATGAAATCGGTGGTGGTCAAGTTGTCGTCAATCATGGTAAAATTACGACACTACCACTACCAATTGGTGGTTTAATGTCAGATCAACCATTTGAAAATGTCATCAAAACTAATCAGCAATTACTACAAGCTTTTTCAGAAATCAGTGACGTGCGATTTGATCCATTTTTAACTTTGTCGTTCATGGCATTACCAGTTATTCCTAGTTTAAAGATTACTGATCAAGGTCTATTCGATTTCGAAAAATTTGAATTTATAAAAATACAGGATTAAAAAATGAGAGCATTAAGTATTTCCCCAGAAAAATTATTGACAATGGTGATTGGGCAACCCCTTTCTATAGATATTTCTTATACAGGCCAACTACTTTTAGCAACAACGTTGCATCAACAATCAAACTTACCTTCTGAAATGGCAGGCGCACTAGCCGAAATTAGTAACACTGGTCAAGTTAAATTGATTACTTTGGTCCATCCATTTAAAGTGATTAATCACAACAAATTATTTGATATTGATGAAGGTACTATCCATCGAGAACCATATAATTGGTTTGGCCCACAAGCACTTGTCATTGAGAAAAAAATGCAAGATTTCATCAACAATTATGACGGCCCCGTCACTGAGGATGGTGCGATTCCTCGTCAATACATCCCCGATAACATTGCTGAACCAATTATTTTATCAGACAGATATTGGCAAGACTACGCTTCATTTGTAAATGACCCTGATGGTAGTTTCGCGAAACAAATCAAACCAATATTTAAAATCATATAGACAAAAAGCAATAGCGATGAGAACCGCTATTGCTTTTTCTATGTTTGAGTTTTATGCACCAGTAAAGTGTGAAATAAATAATTGGGCAATATTAAAATAAATTAGAACTGATGTTAAGTCGGATAAGGTCGTGATAAATGGACCACTTGCTACTGCCGGATCCATACCCAATTTATCAATAATTTCAGGAATTAAATAGCCTGCGAGGTTAGCTACCATAATAGCAGCTGCCATCGCTATACCTACTGCAAGACCCAATTGATAATTCTGCTTCCAAAAAGTAACAATTAGAAAAACTGAGAAACCGGTTGCTGTCCCTACTAAAAACCCTGCAAATATTTCACTTAAGAAATTTTTAAGAGCACTGTTACTACTACCTACGGCTAAGCGCCGGACAGCCAAGGCCAAGGCTTGTGTTCCAGCATTACCAGCTGTACCAGTAATCAGAGAAATAAACACAGCCAGTATTGATGCTTTTCGTACCAGACCATCAAATGAACTAATTAGTGTAGCCGTTGACATTCCTAACAATAAAAGTGCAATCAACCAAGGAATACGTTTAATTGCTGAATGCCATGCTGTATCATCTGTTTGACTAACGTTAACGGCAGCCAATCCAGAATAATCTTCAACAGCCTCTTCATCAATAACATCCACAATATCATCAACTGTAATGACGCCTAATAATCGGTCATTATCGTCTGTAACCGGGATAGATATAAAGTTATAATCGGCCACAATTTGCGCAACGTCCTGCTGGTCGTCACCAGCTTTAACGCTAATAATTCTATCTTTCGTAATTTCCGAAACCAGCATATCATCCGGATGCGTTAACAAATCACGAAGAGAAATGACACCAACTAGCCGGTCTTGTTTATCCGATACATAAACGTAGTTAATGGCTTCCGCTTCAAGTGCCTGCTGCTTAACTATACGCATCACTTCATCAACACGCAAATCTGCCTCAACTGCCAAGTACTCAATTGACATTAATGAACCAGCAGTTTGCTCCTCATAATTGATCAACTTACGAATATCCTCGGCCTCATCTTTTGGCATCAAGCTTAAATAAGTCGCAACTAACCGCGTTGGCATTTCCTGAAGAAGATCGACCTCGTTATCGGCATACATATTGCGCAAAACTTGAACAGCTTTTTGAGGTGGCATTTCTTGCAGTAGGTCATCAATATCTTCATCGTCAACATCTATGTTATCAAAAACAGTTGCTAATGTTTCATTGTCCAGCAATCGCCATGCTACGGCACGTAATTGTTCAGGTAATCCACTATACACTTGTCCCATTTCAAAGTCGTGTAGCGCATTAAATGACGTCACAAAAGCCTCATCTTGTCCTGAATGTAATAAATCAGAAAGATGAGCGATGTTTTGATGTAGTTGTTCTGATTTTTCTTCCACTGTTTACTCTATATCTCTCAAAGTTTTTAAATCTTCTGGTAAGGGCGTATTAAATTCTCGGTATTCCTCAATAAAAGGGTCATAAAATTTCATATGATAAGCATGCAACGCTTGTCTTTGTAGTCCATGCCATGTTGGTCCACCATACAGAGTGTCTCCCACCAAAGGGTGCCCTATATTGGCAAAATGAACACGAATTTGGTGTGTTCGTCCTGTATGCAATTGTACCTTCACACGAGTCATATTCTGTTCATCGTCCTCATAACGACGTTCGACCCAATATTCTGTGCGCGATGGTTTGCCATCATCACGGACTTCTCTTTTTATAAAGTCACCATCCATACGACCGATTGGTGCATTAATATCACCATGGTCATTCGTTAAAATTCCTGATGGATAAGCTAAATAAAATTTTTCAACTGTGTGTTCTTGTAATTGTTGATCCAAAACTGCATGAGCAAATCTATGCTTGGCTAACAAAACAATTCCTGATGTATCACGATCAAGACGAGTAACAACATGCGGAACTAAATCATCAGCCTTAATAGTTTCGAGATGTCCTTTAACTTGATTGACCAAGGTATGCAGACGGTCAGCATGCCCTGGAACCGTTGTGACACCATATGGTTTATTGACAAGTAGCCAATGTTCATTTTCAAATATAATGTCTAATGGTTTATAGTCTGGAGCAACCAAGTCATTACTTTTTTCCGTAGGCATAACAATCGTAACCATGTCACCATTCGTCAAATAATCAGATGTATAAACTGGTTTTTCGTTGACAAGGATTGCGCCGCCATTATGCTTCATTTGGCTAAACATTCTATGTGAAACGCCATGATTTTGCAAAAAAGTACGTACTTTACGTTGTTCATTACCACTATATTTCCAAGTAAATTTCATATTTAATCTTATTCAATAACTTAAATTATATACTACAACAATCGCATTATATAATAATTCGCTTGTACCGCCCTGGAACAAACTATTACTAAATTTCCTCTCAAATTTATGTATAAAAACTCTGTCCCTTGAGACAATTATTAGCTTTTTGATCTATTCAATTTCACTGATAAAGGCATTCTGTACGCGTCGCCAAAAATCCACATGCCGATATTGAGCAAAATGGACATTTTTTTCGGAGACCTTAAAGCGTAGTTCAGTAATATTGTGTCCCTTAATCTCTTCTTGGTCATACATGACCAAGAAATTGTTGCTTTTTGGTTTCATAATAATTTCTTGATCTTGTGGCACAATTAACGGTGAACCTAATGTTCGAAATACTCGATTATTGATTGAGGCTATTTCAGACATTTGAATTGCTGGCAAACTTGGATGTAATACCGCACCACCATTAGCCTTATTATAAGCTGTTGACCCAGTTGGCGTTGCAACAGCAATACCATCTCCACGAAAACGTTCAAAAGCATGACCGCCTAAATATATATCGGCAACCAAAGTACCAACAGGTTGCTTTATAACTGCTTCATTAAGCGCTAAAAACTTGTAAGATTCTCCACTAGTTCTGACAACAGTTAGTTCAAGTAGTGGATAACTAACTTTTTGTCCATTATCATGAATTAAACTTTCAACAAATTGATCAAGTTCTGTACTTAACCAATCCGTATAAAACCCTAAATGGCCTGTATGAAGGCCAACAAAACGCACACTTTCCGTTTGGTCAACATACTTCTGAAAGGCACCCAAAAGCGTACCATCCCCACCGACGGAAACGACAATATCCGGATTTCTATCATCAATATCGACATTATTTTTTTTCATTGCCAATATCAATTTTTTGGCAATAACCACACTATGTTCAGCATGATTATTGAAGATTGCGATTTTCATTCTATTGCTCTTATCTCACTCAGTTCTTGATCTAAAGCAAAAGTTGATTCTGATAGCTTAGTCAGTCGATTGGCTAAATCTTCGTTCAACTCTCCATGCTTATAACGCAAATCATGTTCTACCGTAGCCCAAAAATTCATGGCCATTGTTCGTACTTGAATTTCTGCCAGTACTTTTAATTCTCCAGTGTACATTTGGACAGGATATTCAATCACAAGATGATACGATCGATATCCTGAAGGTTTAGCATTACTGACATAATCACGTTCTTCTAAAATTTGAAAATCTGTTCTTTGACGCAATAAATCAACCACAGTGTAAATGTCTTCAACATACTTTGTCATAATACGGACACCGGCTATATCTTGTAAGTCAAGAGCCAACCGATTCTCATCTAAATGTCGACGAATTATCTTTTCTTCAATTGACGCTCGAGATTTCACACGACCAGTTACAAATTCAATTGATGAATCTTCACCAGATTTCTCGTATTGCTGACGCAAACCACGTAATTTTACTTTAAGCTCTGAGACGGTTTGAATATATGGTATAAAAAAATGATCCCAATTCATACTGTCATCCTCTATCATATTTTTTAATTACTACTATTCTATTTTAACATATTTATGAGCGTATCATTTGTCAAGTACACCCTTGACGGCTATACTAATATTTTGTATATTAAATAAGTTAATAATTCAGGAGAACAATCATGCTATCTATATATCATTTTGATACGCCACTGTCTGATAATTGCTTAATTACAGAGCAATATCTACAAAAAATTAGTCAACAAATCCATCGTTCACATCATCTATTTTTTGTCCCTTTAATCAATGAACCAATTCTGAAAATGATTAAGGATAATCAGTCAACATGTGCCGATGAGCCTACCGACAAAGCTAGTTTAGTCTATCGCCTAACTCTCGATTTCAAAGCTGCTCAAATTGAAGGTAATAAAAAAGCACGGGCCTTACTCATCAATTTACAAGAAGCGCTGACAATTGGTCATCAGAAATACTCACGCAACTTAGTCGTCAACATTGCTAAAAAAGTAGGCCTCAACATTACAGACTTTCTGTACAATCGTAATTCAAAAGAAACGAAGCTGTCCATACTAGAAGATCAACAACTCGCTCACGGTATGATGCCAAAAGTTCAGGCTACGGTGGCGATCGATGATGCGATCGATTTAAAAACGCAAATATTGACAGATTTTTCTGTTAACGATTTGCTACCTGCATTTTTACCCCATATATCAGATAATGATGTGTCAGAAAAAAATGAAGAAGCATCAGTTAATTTAGCATAAATAAATACAAATAAAAAAAGCTGCTATCATATAGCAGCTTTTTTTATTTGTATTCACTTTAAGCAGGCATTCGAGCCAAACTCGCCGCACCAATCACACCAGCATCGTTACCTAACTCTGCTAACTTTACACGTGTAGAGTGACGCACTGTTGGGAACGCAAACTTAGTCCAATGTTTTTCAACACGTGCACGTAAGAATTCTCCTGCAGCAGCAACACCACCACCAATAACAACAGCTGATGGATTCAAGATATTAGACATGGTAGCTGTAGCATATCCCAAGTAATAAGCAACTTTGTCAACAACTTTATTTGCCAAAAAATCGCCTTGCTTTGCTAAATCAAAGACAATTTTTGATGTAACTTCTTCACCGTTGTCAATCATCTTCTTTAATTTCGAATTACCCACATATTCTTCGGCAATAGTTTGCGCTAAATGAACAACACCAGTAGCTGAAGCATATTGCTCTAAGCAACCACGATTGCCACATGTACACAAATATCCATCAGGTTCAACAATCATGTGGCCGACTTCTCCACCGGCTCCAACTGTACCATGAATTAGCTTACCATTGGCTAACAAGCCACCACCAACACCAGTGCCTAAGGTAATGAATGAAACTTCGTCATCATTATTACCAGCACCCTTCCATGCTTCACCAAGAGCAGCAGAGTTAGCATCATTATCAATTGTCAAAGTAAATCCTGTTCCTGACTCAATATCTGCTTTGACCGGTTGCTCTGTTTTCCAATTTAAGTTAAATGCTCCTGTGACTGTACCTTTTTCACGGTTAACAGTTCCAGGTGTCCCCATACCAATGCCAATAATACGTTCTTTATCCAGTTGATAAAGGTCTAAATGATGATTAATGGATTCAATAATATCTGGAACAATGTGTCCACCATCATCCAAAATATTTGTTTTAATTGACCATTTTTGTTGAATTTCACCTTGATCAGTCAAAATTGCAAACTTGATAGTTGTACCACCAAGATCAACGCCAATAAGTTTATCTTTTGCCATGATTATTAAAGTGCAAAGCGCATTTCTAACAACAAATTAATCGCCTTATGTGATGATTAATCAACGCAATGCATATTTCCTCCATAAAATTTATTACCTACATATTCTAACAGAAAGTGCTTACATAGTGCAAGCGTTTTCATCATTTTCACTAAATGTTTTCAATCACTGGGATTCTCGGATTCGATGGTGTGTTCATGTGATAAAATCAACTTAATTGTTGCATAATCTTTTGCATTTAGAATTTCCGTTTTGAAAAGATTGTCTACTTCTAGTGCTGCCAATTCGATATCCCACAGACGCTTCCCAACATGAATATAGACACCGAATTCTTTTAAATACTGTAATACATCATAAAATGTTTTCATATTCTTACACCTGCCCAAAAAGTTAAAATAATCAGCAATATTGTTATAGCTCCTATGATTAAGCGCCATCGAAGAGCGTATTTCCCACTGTGCCCATAAAAACCAAACATTACTGCAAACATCATTCCACCGATTAAGCCACCGATGTGCCCCCATATATCAATATCAGTTGATGAAAAGCCTGTAACTAAATTTAAAATGACAAAAAGGCCCAGCATTGTGCCCATCGACTTAACTTGAGGATCTTCTTTAAAACGAATGGCGTACAAAATAAGGCCACCAAACATGGCAAAAAGTGCTGTAGATGCACCTACAGAAACACTCGACGGCGCCAATAAATATGAAAAAATATTACCAATAATGCCGCCAAAAAAATATAGTCCAAAGAATTTTGCACTGCCAAATGCTCGTTCAACAAGTGGTCCAATAAACCATAAAGTAATCATATTAGTGACAATGTGTAAAAAACCAGCATGGAGAAAAACCGGCGTTAACAAGCGCCAGTATTCATGTTTTAACTGGATATATGGTCCCCATTTTGCACCCATATTAATTAAGAATTCACTATTCTCCGTCATTCCGCGACTTAATACAAGCTCAATTAGGAATACAAATGTAGTTATCAAAAATATAATTGTCGTTATCGGTGCTGTTTGATATTGTTCTTTTAATGCCTTCATAATCTTTATTTTAACAGATTATGGGTTTTTTTGTTTTGTTGTGTGATAAATGAATCAACTTATTCGTATGCATCAGAAAAAGCATTCGATAAATCGAATGCTTTTTCTCAACGACGATCTTTCAACCGCTGTTGCATCAAATATTGATACCGTGTATACCAAACATCAACGTATCCTTGTGAGAATGGTCCAGAACCTTCGTTTATCCAATCAACCAAAATTTTGACATGGGCTTTCAAAATTTTATCGATTTCTGACGGGTAATGCCACTTTTTACTATGAGCTGCATATTCATCTGCATCAAGTAAATGTTTAACGCCATCAGGAAAAACTTTAATATCTAAATCGTAATCAATATATTTTAACGCCTCCTTGTCAAGTACATAGGGAGAAGCTAAATTACAATAATACGATACACCATTATCACGAATCATCGCAATGATATTAAACCAATATTTCTTATGGAAATAAACAATAGCAGGTTCGCGGGTAACCCATCGTCTACCATCATCTTCCGTTACCAAAGTGTGATCATTTAGGCCAATGATAGAGTTTTCACTAGTCTTTAGTACCATGGTATCGCGCCAAGTTCGATGCAACGAGCCGTCATGCTTATAGCTTTTGATCGTGATGAAGTCACCTTCTCGTGGTCCACGACTGGGTCTATCAACGTTCATAACGCTACCTACTCTTCTAACACCGAATTCCTATTTAATTGTACCACATTTCAATCATCTGCAGATACTTCTAACTCGTGAATTACCACATTAATTAATTCAGAGTGATAACCTTTGGTATACAAGTTGTTTTTTGTTTTATATATTCTTTGACTTGGTATTTCCTTACGATAGCGTTGCCAGCTTTTTTCCGCTTGACGCTTGATATTTTCTAGTTCAATATCATCGTCATTCTCTGTAATAACCTTGTCAACAATAATTTCTGCAATGTCAAAAGAGAATCCTTTTGCAGCTAAAGCTTGTACAATTTTTTGTTTCTTAGCTCGAGTTGATTCTCTTTTGTATGTGTTAGCAGATTTTAAAGCAAGTTTCTCTGCAATTTCAAGTTGCTCCTCGTGAGTATAGTCAGACAATGCTGTTTCAATATCATCATCATGAACACCCGCCTGCTTCAAATCTATCTTGACAACATTAGGTCCCTTAGGGCTAATAATTTTTTTGGTTGAAACATAGTGTTGTGCATAATTTAAATCATCGATATATTTTTGCTCATATAATTGAGCAATAACTTCATCCTGAATATTCTCTGGCACTTCCTTTTCACTCATTCTCTGCTTCACTTGTTTGACTGTGTGCAACGAATGACTAAGAAAGTTAAGCGCAATACTTAACGCCTTGGCAACAGAATCACTATGCTTAATTTCTGCGATTAATTCTTCATCTAATTCTCGCCCTTTTGCCAAGCCAAATTTAATGAGAACACTTTCCGCCACACCAAAAGCGAATTGATTATCTAGATCAATATTATAGCGACCCGCTTTTTTTTGAATTGAAATTTTAGTTATCTTTTTCATAATTCTATTGTACGATAAAAATTGCTATTCACATGTATTTTAAAATAAAAAATGATGCTAATACGACTATTAACATCACAATTCTTAAATTAAATAATTTGGTCTAATCCAATGACAACACCGTCTATATTTTTTACAGCTTCTAAAGCGCGAATTACACCTGGTACAAAAGCTGAGCGGCTTGTTGTACTTTGGGTCAGCGTGAATTGCTCATCCACGCCACCAAAATAAACGCTTTGCTGTGCGATATAGCCAGGTAACCTTATTGCATGAACCGGTACACGATCAATCTGTTCACCGCGAGCTGTTGCTGCTGTTGTTGATGTTGGTTCCTCGATACGGGCTTCTGCAATCAATCTTGCGGTTTGCTTAGCTGTCCCAGATGGTGCATCTACCTTTTTGGGGTTATGCGCTTCAATAATTTCTGCATCGGGAAAATATTTGGCCGCTAATTGTGAGAATTGCATTAACAAAACTGCTGACAAACTAAAGTTTGGTACAATTAAAACACCTTTTGATGACTTTTCACGCAATGTTGCTATTTGTTCATCTGACAAACCAGTGGTACCAATCACTAACGGCATGTTGTGTTCAATGGCGTACATCGCATTGTCAAATACAGTTGCTGGCGTACTAACATCCAACCAAATATCTGCCGCTACATTTATATCTGATAAGGCAGTCCACACAGGTATCTTACTCTCATGTTGATGTCCACTCACAATACCAACAATTTCATATTCTTCACTCAAGTTATCTTGAATAGCTTGGCCTAATTTACCAAAACCACCGGCTAAAATTATTTTTGTCATTATTTCTCCAATAATTCATTCAAATGTAATTTTTGTGCATCACTTAAAGGAATGAGAGGTAGACGTACATCTTCACGTACAAACCCTTTTTCAGCTAATTTTGTCTTAACTGGCGTTGGGGAAGGATAGGCAAATAGAGCATTCATTCGTGGGGTTAGGTAACGTTGCAAGCGCCCAGCTTCACGCCAGTTATTTGCATTCATAGCACTAAACAATTCAGACATTTCGTCACCATAAATATGTGAAGCTACCGAAATTGTTCCAGCACCGCCAACAGTATAGGCCGCAAGGGTCATCGCATCCTCACCAGTATAGACTGCAAATCCCGTGGTTCCTTCTACCTCTGCTTCAACAAATTCAGTTGATGTTGTTTCTTTAATTGCATTAATATTAGGATGTTGGGCTAATTCAAGCACACTCTCAACAGTCAGGCCGACAACCGTACGTCCAGGAATATTATATAACATAATTGGTTTTTCAGAAGCATCAGCGATAGCTTTAAAATGTGCAATCATTCCAGCTTGACTTGGCTTATTATAATATGGTGTTACTGCCAAGATACCGTTGATATGCTCGATTTTGCTTAACGCTTTGGCTGCTTCTACGGATTCCTTCGTATTATTGGAACCTGCATTAGCAATCAAAAGTGCGCGATTACCAACTTGTTTTGCAATAAACTGTGTTAATTCAACTTTTTCTTTAAAAGACAATGTTGGAGATTCACCCGTTGTTCCTGCAATCACAAATCCTTGTGAACCATGATTTAATAGGTGTTCAATTAATTTCTCTAATGACTCATAATCAATCTCATCGTTTACTGTAAAAGGCGTAATAATTGCCGTAATTAAATTAATTCCTTCGTACATGCTTATTCTCCTTGTGACATTCGCCACTCAATAAAATCTTTCAAAGCATTGAATCCTGGTAACAAAGCTGCTTCATCGATGTTTAACTTCGCACTGTGCAGTGAATGATTATCATTGACACCAAGCCAAAGCATGACACCAGGAATGTGTTGTAATATATAACCAAAATCCTCACCCGTCATCGCAGGTTTTGCTTCTTCAAATGCAATATCTTGACGCTGTTCCATGAAACTCAACAAATTATTAGCTAATTTAGGATTATTTTCAACAGGTAAATAACTTCCTGTTTCAAGTCGAACATTAATCTTGACATCATTTGCCAATGCTACGCCTTCAACTATTTGACGAATTCGTGTTGTCATTTTATCCAAGCCGCTTTTGGTCATACTACGAACTGTTCCGGCAAGATGCACAGTGTCTGGAATAACATTATTTGTAAAGCCGCCGCTAATCATTCCAAGACTCACTACGCCACCTTCTATCGGGTCGACGTTACGCGATACAACCGTTTGTAATAACATAATTAATTCAGCCGAAATAACAATTGGATCCTTACCTAAATGAGGATAGGCCGCATGACCACCTTGACCGTAGATGTCGATTTCGAGTTCAGCCGTTCCGGCAAATAAAGTACCCGCTAATGTACTTAAAGTTCCAGCAGGCAAATTGGGTTGATCATGAATGCCATAAAACTCATCAGGACACCACTCACCTTCAAAAATACCTAAATCAACAGCTAATTTGCCACCACTTTTTGACTCTTCAGCCGGTTGAAAAAAGATAATTAAATTGTCTTGAGGTTGATGTTTACTAAAATACTGAACTAATCCCAAAGCTAAAGACATATGAACATCATGACCACATGCATGCATAACACCTTTGTGAGTTGATGCAAACGGTAACCCAGTATCTTCTGTAACTGGTAGCGCGTCAATATCAGCACGATATCCAATCGTCCGTCTTGGATTGGTCCCAGAGAATTTCACAAACAATGCCGTAGGTAGTTCTTCTACTTGACGGATTGTCATAAAATCAGTTTGCCAGGATTGAATTTTTCCTAGTAAATACTGATGCGTTTTAACTTCCGCTAAAGCAAGTTCTGGAATTTTATGCAAGTCACGACGATAGGTTTTTAAATCTTCTTCACTAACTGGCATTATAATCCTCGCAATGCATCAATTAACGCAGTCTTTTGTTGCGTTTTCGAATCAATCTCCTTAATGATTTTTGCAGGAACACCAGCAACTACTGTATTTGCTGGTACATCTTTTGTGACGATTGCGCCGGCCGCAACTACTGCGCCGTCACCGACCTGTACGCCTTCAATAACAACAGCATTAGCGCCAACTAAAACATTATTCCCGACTCGAACAGGTTGAGCAGATGCTGGTTCAATCACACCAGCTAATACTGCACCAGCACCAATATGGGAATTTTCACCAACAATGGCACGGCCACCAAGTACAGCACCCATGTCAATCATTGTGTTGGCACCAATCTCTGCACCAATATTAATCACAGCACCCAACATAATCACCGCATTATCACCAATTTCAACTTGATCGCGAATAATAGCACCTGGTTCAATACGCGCGTTAATTTCTTTTTTGTCAAGCAAAGGAACAGCAGAGTTACGTGAATCATTTTCAATAAATACATCTGTGGGTGGTAGATTCTTAATTAATGATTCAATTTCAGACCAATCACCAATTAATTGTCCAAATGATTCATTGCCAAATTGTTGCACAGTATCCGGCACTTCAGTTGCCAATGTACCTTTATAGGTAACTTTTACTGGGGTAATTTTTTTTGCATTTGCAATGAAATTAATTAGTTTTTGTGCTTCGTTTTCAGCCATGTTATTTATCTCCTAGAGTGTAATTCTGATCTAAACTGATCATATGTTCAAAAGTTTCACGTTCAACAACCACTTGATGTTGACCGTTTTCCACGAAGACAACGGCCGGTCGTGGATTTCGGTTATAATTCGAAGCCATTGCGTAACCGTACGCACCTGTTGCAAGTACAGATAAAATATCACCTGGCTTTGTTGCTGGTAATTCTTCCTGCCACACCAATACATCACCAGACTCGCAATACTTACCAGCAATTCGCACAATCTCTTCACTTTTAGCATTTGGTTGATTAGCTAAAACCGCTTCGTAATTCGCTTGATAAAGTGCCGGACGAATATTGTCTCCCATACCACCATCTACAGCTAAATAATTTCTAATTTCTGGTATATCTTTACGAGATCCAACTGTATACAAAGTTTGCCCAGCTGGTCCGACAATCGAACGACCAGGTTCAATCCATATTTCTGGCATTGTCCAATTGTATTGCGTAGCCTTTTCTTTCAAAACACGGATAATAGCGTCAGCAAACTCGCTTTCTGGCAAAGGTTGATCCTCATCAGTATAACGAATACCAAATCCACCCCCAGTATTAATGACTTCTGGTTGCCATCCCCATGAGTAAGCCGTATCTGCTAGTAACGCTGCATTTTTCTCAAAACCAGTCACATCAAATATTTGTGATCCGATGTGGGCATGTAAGCCACGCAAGTGAAGATGAATATCTTTTATCGCAATATCATAAGCCTGCTTGGCTTGACCCGTTTGTAAATCAAATCCGAATTTACTATCTTGCTGGCCGGTACTAATAAATTCATGCGTATGGGCTGAAATTCCTGGTGAAATACGTAGTAAAATATCTTGAACAACATTTTTTTCCGTTGTGATTTCTGATAGTAACTGTAGCTCAAGAAAATTATCAACAATAATTGTTCCTACACCATTTTCAACAGCCATCATAAGTTCATCATAGCTTTTATTGTTACCATTAAAGCTAAGATGATGGGTTGGAAAATCAGCTTTAATTGCCGTGTATAATTCGCCACCAGACACGACATCAGCGTGAATATCCTCTTGAGCCGCCACCTGATAAATTGCTTTCGTAGCAAAAGCTTTACCAGCATAACTTACTACATATGGGACACCTTCTTGTTCAAAAATGCGCTTAAACGCCCTCATCGTCTTACGAATAAGTGTTACGTCGTAAACTGCTAACGGCGTGCCATATGCTTTTGCCAGTTCGATTGTATCAACACCATCAACTGTCAGATGTTGCTTTTCATTTGTTGGATATGTCATCATTTCCCCTTGAATTACACAAAAAAACCTTTGATAGGTTCGCAAAACGGACTTATCAAAGGGCATTGTTAGCATTTTTGACAGTTTCCATAGCTCACCGCATCTCTGCGACAGTCTAATAGCTCTTAACTATTAGCCCAATCAAGGTTATTTGTAGATAACCTTGATTTCGGCGATATCCCCTAAGCTTACTATCAATTGCTACAGCAACTCCGGTAAGTGTATTGTCAATCGCGACCTCTATGTGAAATATTTTTTATTCTGTCATTATTATGACTGAATCATTATTGAATGTCAAGTTTTTTTCGTTTAATTCTTTGTTAGTAATTATTTTATTTTAAAAAGACGTTAATAATTTGTTCATTCTCGGTGCATAAATATCACCAAAGCGTGTAAAGTGCATCAGTATATAATAAAATTCATACCATTTTTGACGTTTTTGCCAACCATCGTCCAATGGCCACTCTTGCATATATTGATCATAAAACGATTGGCTAAAGCCAGCAAACACTCTTGAAATCGCTAGATCATATTCTCGATCACCATAGAATACGTTAGGATCAATAAATACAGGTTTACCTTGCTTATTGAACATAAAATTTCCTGCCCAGAAATCACCATGCAGTAATGATGGTTGAACTGTTTGCGAGTGATTATCATTTAATATGGTTTCACGTAAATTACTATAGTGATCCCCACGTTGAGTCAGCCAAAAATTATTTTTTTGCGCTTGTGCCATTAGCGGATCCAAGCGTTGTTTCACAAAAAATTCAGCCCAAGAAGACCGCCAAGTATTATTCTTAGGCACAAAATCTACTAGATTATCACTATCAAATCCAAACTTAGGTGCTGTAGCTTGGTGAATTTTAACCAGTGACCGTGCCAATTCAGGTTGTGATCCATTGCCTTGATTAATCCACGACAAGACTAAGTAAGCGTGTCCTTGTAACTGACCTTGTGCTAAAACATCTGGTACAATCACCTTTTCTCCGAGAGCCTTTAAACCAGCAACTTCATGGTCAAAAAAACTTGCTTGAGCATTTTGTTGAATCTTTAAAAAATAGCGTTGGTTATTCGAATAGAGTGAAAACGCCTCGTTAATATCGCCACCGCGAACTCTTTCTAAATCATGTGGTTTTTCAATTCCTAAACGAGTAACAAAATCATTGCCTAAGTACATATTATCCTCCAAAATTTATTATCGGAACAAAAAAAACACAATTTTCATTACGAAAACTGTGTTTTTGACAAAATAATACCCTTATTATCGACAAATTTATTCAATTGTCCCACAGGTATTATCATCTGTTTGTAGTGTATCATAATATGATACTGACGTCACTACTTTGTATACTTCTCTGCTGTTAGCTGATGACTGGTAAATTGGCTGCAATTAAATTATTAGTTATATCAACAAACTTTTTATCATTCAAACGTAACAAGCGCCAATCGTATTCCGTGTCATTATCAAATTCATCAATATATGGTTCAAATTCACCTTCAGTTTGTAAAATCAGATAGCCTGCAAAAGCATTCGAAAATTCACTTTCAGTGCTAATAACGCGTACTAATTGGTTATTAGAAAAAAATCCGACGACTAACTGATCATTATTCCACTGACCTTCAAAGGCCCACTTTAAGGTAATCCAATCTGAAAGTGTTATTCCAAGGTTCAATAAATAGTCCACAGATAAACGGATATGAATTGGATGCTTAGTAGACTGGGTGTCGATTCCTTGAGCATCCAATTGAGAGGAGAAGATGCCACTTAAGGCTTCAAAATCACCCACACTGGGGACTTTTTCTTCATTTTGCCATGCTTCAACAGTTTCTACCTCAATATCTAATGCATCAGCGATCTCTATTGTTGAAATTCCAGTTAGTTCTTGTAGTTTTTTTAAGTTATTCATAGCTATAATTATACAGAAAAACCGCCACAAATGGCGGCTATTTCGATATTATTTTTTTCTGTTTTTTTGAAATCATTGCTGAACGAACAACACCGATGATTGTTGGCATTAATGTAACCAACGCAATGCCCATAATAATTACCGAAAAATGTGCTTTAACGAATGGAATATTACCAAACATATAACCTGCACCAGTTGCAATTAAACTCCAAGAGAACGCAGCAATCAAACTATTACGTAAAAAGTGCTTGTATGAAAATTGACTGATGCCTGCCACAAACGGAACAAATGTACGGATAATCGGCATATAGCGCCCAATGATTATTGCCGCAGCACCACGTTTTTCAAAGAAAATTTCAGCTTCTTTAATATGTTGTTCTTTAATGAAACGACCAAAGAAACGATGGTGCAAAATTTTATAACCACCTGTACGACCAATCCAAAAGTTGACTGAATCACCAATAACAGCTGCTAAGAAAAATACAACCATAAAAACCCAATGATTAAGTCCGGCATCTAGCCCAGCAGGTGTAGCAGCAATAGCTCCTGCAGCGAACAGCAATGAATCTCCAGGCAAAAATGGCATAATTACACTACCAGTTTCGATGAAAATGACCACAAACAAGATCAAATACGTCCATAACCCGAACGCTTGCACAAGATTGCCAATGTGGACATCAATATGCAAAATAAAATCAATTAGAAATGACATAAAGTTCCCCTAAAGTACGAATAATAACATTTTACCACATATCTGAATATGGCATGTTAAAATATAACTTTTCTTCTAACCAGCAACATCACTTCATCTTATTTATTCAATGCCTGTTTCGGTTGCCTCATTGAAATAAATCCAAAAACAACCATCCATATGGTGGCACCAATTGCTGGTAGACGAGATTCTGGATTAAAGAAGAGCGTAACAAATAAAAAGCTGAAAAACAGAATTGCCAATGGTACTAATGTCTTGGGTGCTATGACAAGAAAACCATCAGGCATGTAACTATCTGACTTACGATACTTCATATAGGCAAATAATATAAGTACATAAATCATCAAAAACAAGTCAGTCGATGCACTTGTCACAAAACTAAATGCATTGGTGATTGATGGAATAATCGAGATTAAGGCTGAAAAAGCAACCATCAATGATGTCACCAAGACGGCATTAACTGGTAATTGTGTTTTTGATGTTTTTCTAAATGGTTGTAAGAATTTAGCCTTAGATTGGAAAGATAAAGCAAAGAAATTGCGGCTTGCGCTAAACAAAACCGAATTCAATGCCGAAGCAGCACTCGTTAATACAACGAAATTAATTAAAGCAGCAGCCCATTTCACACCTGCTAACTGGAAAACCATCACGAAAGGACTTTGATCTTCAGGTATTTTTTGCCATGGATAAATCGTCATAATAATGAACAATGCACCAAGGTAGAAAAATAATATACGCCAAGGAATTTGGTTAATTGCTTTTGGCAAAACCGAACGAGGATTTTCTGTTTCAGCCGTTGTCATACCAATAAATTCCATACCGACAAATGCAAACATCACCATTTGAAAGGCATTAATAAAATTACCAACCCCATTAGGAAATAATTCAAAGTGATGCCAAACATTACTAAAAGCAACTTTTCCAACTGGTGTTTCAAAACCTGTCAAAGCCATGATGATACCTGTCACAATCAACGCTAAAATAGCTATGATCTTAATCATGGCAAACCAAAATTCAGTTTCACCATAAAGTGCTACAGCAATTAAATTGATTGACGTTAGCAAAACAAGCATGACGATTTGAATCAACCAACTTGGTAAATCCGGCAGCCAAAACTGAATATATTTTGCCACTGCAGTCAACTCTGCCATCCCCATAAATACAACAGTCAACCAATAGGACCAACGTGCAAAAAATCCAGCACGATTGCCTAAAAATTTAGTAATAAAAGAAATAAAAGTATGTTGACTGGGGTCAGCATATAATAGTTCACCTATGGCGCGCATTACAACAAACATAAAAATTCCAATAACCAAGTAAACCAATAAAATAGACGGTCCAGCAAAATGGATTGAATTTCCTGCCCCCATAAATAGACCAGTACCAATTGTTCCACCAATGGCTATTAACTGAACGTGTCTGTTTTGTAAACCTCGTTTCGGAAGGTTACTGTCGCCTTTTGAATCGGACATAATAATATAAATTTCCCTTTCCTATTGCAAAGCACCCCTCGATTATCTCAGGGTGCTTTGACTTTTCATACATACATTTATCTAGTATGCTGATTTTTTTCTAAAAATAAACAACTCTATTTTGCTGATTCGGTTTCACGTGAGTAATTAGAAACATCAGATAAAATCAAATATTGGAATTCATCGTATGACATAGTAACTGTCTTTGTATCACCATACTTACGAACCGTAACCGTATTACTATCTACCTCTGAATCACCTAGCACCAACGTATACGGAATTTTGTTCGTTTGCGCTTCACGAATAAGGTAGCCCATTTTTGCATCTTTCGTTTCAACATTGGCACGCAATCCAGCATCTTGTAGCTTCTGTTGTACAGCATTTGCATAATTACCATGAGCACCTAAATTAACAGGAATGATTTGTACTTGTAAAGGTGACAACCACGTTGGGAAAGCACCCTTGTACATTTCAATCAAGTAAGCTGTGAAACGTTCCATCGTACCGACAATTCCACGATGTAACATCACTGGGCGATGATTATCCAGACCATCACGCCCGATATATTTCAAATCAAATCGTTCTGGCAATAAGAAATCTAATTGAATAGTTGACAATGTTTCTTCATTCCCTAAAGCCGTCTTTGTTTGAACGTCTAATTTAGGACCATAGAAGGCAGCTTCACCTTCGGCCTCGAAATAATCAAGACCAAGATCATCCATTGCTGTTTTCAATTGCTTTTGTGACTTTTCCCACATATCATCGTCATCAAAGTACTTTTCTGTGTTTTTGGGATCACGATAAGACAAACGGAAACGATAATCTTTAATATTAAAGTCACGATAGACGCCCATCATCATTGTTAGAATAGACTTAAATTCTTCTTCTAACTTTTCTGGTTCAACGAATGTATGCCCATCGTTTAATGTCATCTCACGAACACGAGATAATCCTGTCAAAGCACCCGATTTTTCATAACGATGCATCATTCCCAATTCAGCAATACGCATTGGTAATTCACGATATGAACGTGGCTTATGGTTAAAGACCATGATATGTGATGGACAATTCATTGGACGTAATTCCAAAAATTCGCCATCCCCCATATCCATCGGTGGGAACATATCTTCACGGTAATGATCCCAGTGACCAGATGTCTTATATAAGTTCAAATTAGACAATACTGGTGTGTAAACGTGCTGGTAACCATTTGATAGTTCTTTATCTGTTATATATCTTTCAACTTGGCGGCGAATTGTTGCGCCATTTGGCAACCAAACTGGTAAGCCTGAGCCGACTTCTTGGCTAGTAAAGAATAAATCAAGGTCACGTCCAATAACACGGTGATCACGTTCCTTAGCTTCTTCACGACGAGCAAGTTCGGCTTCAACGTCAGCTGCTTTCCAAAAGGCTGTTCCATATACTCGTTGCATCATTGGATTACTTGAATTTCCACGCCAGTATGCGCCAGCCACTGAAGTAAGCTTGAAATGCTTAATCCAACCCGTCGATGGTACCAGACCACCCTTATCAAGCTCGACATGATCTCCTTGAACTGCAATTGTAATTTTTTCATCAACTGGTAAATCATTTACTAACTCAATTTTATATGGGTCATCAGCAAACATTTCTAATGCTTCATCACGTGTGATTTCGCGAGAAAGAATGGGTAGATCCTCTTTCACAATTTTGTGCATCATCGCTTCGATTTCAGAGAAATCTTCGATTGATACTTGATTGCCAGCACCATTATCTGTGTCGTAATAGAAACCATTTTCAATAAAAGGACCAACGCCAAAATGAATATTAGCAAATTTTGGAATTCGCTTTAACGCTTGTGCTAATAAATGAGATGCTGAATGACGAAGTAGATCTAATGCTTCATTATCAGATGTAGTGATTAGTTGAAAATCGCCACTTTCAGTAATAACATCGTTCATACCAACATACGAACCATTTATTTTTCCTGACACTGACTTTTTTGCCAATGACTTTGAAATACTTTCAGCAACCCCAATTGGCTTAATTCCTTCATCAAATTTTTTAATAGCGCCATCTGGGAATGTAAGACTGATTTCTGCCATGCTATTTTCCTTTCAAATTCCATTGTAGTATTTTACATTAATAAAACAAAAACGTCCCTTTAGATCTAATAAGGATCTAAAGGGACGTTTTACCGTGGTACCACCCAAGTTTAAAACAGGAAAAAACCTATTTTTCTCAAATGATATATAACGGTATCACCCGGGTAACTTTTCATTTAAAACTAATAAATCACCACTCAAAGGTAGTCTCTTATGTATGCACTGCTCATTTTCACCAAACATGAACTCTCTTTAAATGCATGACAATCGAGTTGTCCTTATCAATGTTTCTGAGAATCATCATAACACTTTTTTTGCTGTGTTGCAATTATTTTTTTAAATCTGTTAATACAACTTTTAACGCTTCTAATGCCTCGGAATCATGATCTAAAATACCATTATCAAAAACATTTTGTAATGCAGCAATTTGATTTTTTGTAAGTGCCATTTTTATTATTCTCCTATCTACTTAATCATTTAATTATACTCAAAAAAATATAATTAAACTACTTAGTTTGCAATTAATGCTAACTTTCTATTCCTGAGCTACCATCTGAAATATTGACGTGCCTTGGCCGTGATCCATCCGCTGGCCCAATATAGCCACCTGATTCTAAATCATCAATTAATCGAGCGGCTCGATTATAACCAATCCTGAAACGGCGTTGCAACAATGAAGTTGAAGCTTTCTGTTGTTCAATAACAAATTGCAAAGCCTCTTGGAACAACTCATCATCGCTATTTCCATCACTATTTTCCGAATTATCTTGAGCAATTTCTTCATCTGTAACAGTCATTGCATCTGAGTACTGGACCTCTTGTTGCGACTTAACAAATTCAACAATGTTAGTCACATCAGTGTTACTAATAAATGCACCCTGAACACGTTGCGTCGCTTTACCAGGCGGTGCAAAAATCATATCCCCTTTTCCGAGCAGTTTTTCAGCACCATTACTATCCAGGATAGTGCGTGAATCAATTCCAGAAGCTGTTCTAAAAGCAATTCTACCAGGAATATTACTTTTTATAGTACCGTTAATCACTTTAACGTCTGGTCGTTGTGTGGCCAAAATCATGTGAATACCAGCTGCACGAGCTTTAGCACCAAGGCGCGCGATAGAAACTTCAATTTCATTACCTACTGTACTCATTAAGTCAGCAAACTCATCTACAATGGCGACAATATATGGCATCGGTTGCATAACTGGCTGATCTGTTTCCTTGGCTTCAGCGTTCTGCTTTTCAACCGCCGCATTATATTCACCAATGTTACGTTTTCCAAATTGAGCTAAAAGCTTGTAACGATTTTCCATTTCATCAACAACTTTTTGTAAAGACTTCGCTGCTTTGCGTGGTTCCGAAACAACTGGTGTTAGCAAGTGTGGGATACCATTATAAATCGACAACTCAACAACTTTGGGATCAACCATCATTAATTTAACTTCATTAGGCTTTGCACGCAAAAGAATAGAAACGATAATGCCATTAAGCCCCACTGATTTTCCAGATCCAGTGGATCCAGCAATCAGCAAATGAGGCATAGCAGATAAGTCTGCCATGATAATATTTCCTGTTACATCTCGACCAAGTGGCACATTGAGCGGATTATCATCAAATGGCGCATTCTCAATCATATCCCGGAACCCGACAGTTGCCTGAGTATCATTGGGAACTTCTATACCGACATAGGGTTTACCAGGAATCGGTGCTTCAATTCGTATTGATTTTGCAGCCAATGCCAATGCCAAATCATCCGATAAGTTAGCAATTCGATTTACCTTTACCCCTTGCCCCGGTTTCAATTCATATTGTGTTACCGTGGGTCCTAATGAAACACTGGTCACTTCTGCCTCAACCCCAAAACTTTGCAGTGTATCATGAACAAGACGTGACTTTTCAGTCAAACCTTTAAACTCTTTTGTTTGGTCTGTCGGCGCTAATTGTGTCAATAGGTCAGCTGTTGGTAACTGATAATCTGGATTTTCTTTTGCCAACATATCTGTAGAAATTTTCCCATCACTAACAGAAGGCTTTTCAATCTGTTTTTTGGATAACTTTTTTGTTGGTTGAGGCACTATAGGGCCATTCCATTTAATTTCAGGTTCATTGAAATTCTCTTGAACACTAGATGTATTGATGTCTTTTTCTACTTTAGGAATAACATCCGTTGATAAGCTATCATCTCCGTTCACACCTAATGGATCATCTCCATAATCAGTGATATCCTTTTTGTGTCTATCACGTTTAAAAATCGATTGTCGAATTGGCTTTTCGTTAGCGCGTTTTTCCTGAATATGGGTAACCCCTTCATGAGCTTTTTCAACACCTTGCTGAACAATGTCACGAGCTGGAATACGGAAAAAGATTGCAATACCACTGAATAATAAGATTATTGTTACGATCCACGTACCGATGCTAGACATTAACATAAAGAGTAAATGATACAAAGCTGCACCAATTATTCCACCGCCAACTGGCGTGTTTGCTGATTGATTAACAAGATCTTGACCAATTAACCGTGCCACTTCGCCAACATATCCATTCGCATTTTTTAGCGTGTATTCAAAAAATAACAATGATGAGATTATCTCAACAGCAATGAACATCATAAAAGCGCCAATCCAAAAATGAGTTGCTATTTTAGGTGTCTTTCGAGTAATGAAATAGTATCCCAAAAATAGTGTTGTAGGTATTAAAATCACAAGATACATATTTCCAAAGAAAAAGCGGAAAATATCGGCGATAAACACACCTAATATACCAAGCTTAAATACACCTAATATACCTAATACAATACCACCCAAAAAACATAGATTTTGAACTAAAGGGTTCTTTTTTTTACTATTTTTACCACGTGTTGTACGTCGTCTTTGTGTAGTCTTTCTTGTCGCCAAAGTTCCACCTCTTAGTCAGTTCATTCTAACACTTAATTTTATCATTTTTAAAACCCGAACAAACGTTCACGTTAAATTCTTAAGCTTCGCTTAACTCTATTTCGAAAATTTAATTTTTAAACACAAAAAAACGCAACTAGCGTTGCGCTTTTTAGTAGCTCGTGAGAGAATCGAACTCTCGATTCCGCCGTGAAAGGGCAGCGTCTTAGCCACTTGACCAACGAGCCATGGTCAATAGTTGTTCGTTGTAACGAAACAACTATATTAGTTTATCAGGGAATTTTATATCTGTCAACCTTTTATTTCAATTTATCTTGCTCATATGTGTGAGTTGTTTCTAAATTTGAGAAAGATTGTTGGCGTAATGCTTCATAAAGTACAATTGCAACTGTATTCGATAAATTCAGCGAACGAACGTGTGAATCATCTTGTGGGATACGAATAGCCTTTTCAGGATTTTGACGCATAAATACTTCCGGTAATCCTGTAGTTTCTTTTCCAAATAAGAAATAATTATCAGTATCATTTTGTGCGTAATTGGGTTGTGTATAGTCTTGATTAGCAAATTTAGACACTAAATATAAGTTATCTGTTTCTGTTAAACTATCTAGAAAATCAGGTAAGCTTGGATGTTTCACTAGCTGTACATGATCCCAATAATCTAATCCAGCACGTTTAACGTGTTTGTCATCAAGTTCAAAACCTAGCGGTTCAATTAAATGTAAAACTGCATCGGTCCCAGCAGTCGTACGAGCAATATTTCCCGTATTAGCAGGCATTAAAGGTTCAAATAAAACAATATGATTCGTCATTTTTCAGCTACTTCCTCTACTTCAAATAAATCTGAATTGGCACGCCACCAATCATAGATATGCGTAACAAATACCTTTGCTACAGCGTATGATGGTACCGCCAATACAATACCTAATACACCAAAAATATGTCCACTACTCAATAACACAACAATAACAGTAACAGGGTGAATTGATAACGCCTCCCCAAGGATTTTTGGTGAAATAACATGTGCTTCGATTGGTTGTTCAATAGCTAGCACAATAATAGCTAATATCAGCATCTTTGGACCACCAGCAATCAAGGCAACGGTGAAGACCGGTACTTGTGCAATAATTGATCCAACATACGGGATTAAGTTAAAGAACCCTGCCATCAGTGCTAATAAAATACCGTACGGTAAACCAATAACCGTATACCCTATCGAAAACATAATCATTACAGCGAGTGCAACACCAAGTTGCCCGCGAATATATTGAGCGATTTGCTTACTAATTTCTGTTAATAAATAACGCACTGATAATTGTGAGTTATTTGGAAACTTACTAGAAACAAATGATGAAAATTTGTGTCCATCTAACAGCATATAATAAAGAATAAACGGCGTTGAAACAATGGTCACACCAATTGATGTAAGAAGTGAGGCAAATGAACTAATACCCGCAAATCCACTCGTCAAATATTTCTTGCTCCAATCTAATACGTTTTGATTAAGATCAGAACTTGTATGATTCAAATAATCTCTAATAAACTTAAATTGTTCACTAGCAAAAGTTTCATTAATAAAAGTTTCGGTGGTTTTCCAGTAATTTGGCCAGTTATCGATAAATTGAATGACTTGATTGCGCAATACCATGACAATAGCAGCAATGGCCACCCCAATAATAGCTAATAGTACAATCAAAACTACACCAATCGATAAGTTTCTTGGTAAATGCACATATTTTTCCAAAAGACTGACGATTGGACTCAGCAAATAATAAAGCACACCGCTAATCATTATAGGTGCACCAACAGCCGTAAATAGTGCACGAATTGGCTCAAACAAAAAACGTACCTGCCAAGCCAAAAAAATGATTAACAAAACTAATAAAATGACAATCAGACCATTTAACAAGTCGTTGCCAGAAAACCAACGACTATACCATGACTGTTGCTCTGGTTTTTTCATAAAAATGCCCCTTCTCATGCTATACAATTGTAATTATTTTACCATAGAATTGCCAATGGCTGTTACTTTGCAATATTTTTACGATGATGTGATAATTAATTC
The DNA here is from genome assembly GCA_009676745.1 of Leuconostoc mesenteroides subsp. mesenteroides. Taxonomy (NCBI): domain Bacteria; kingdom Bacillati; phylum Bacillota; class Bacilli; order Lactobacillales; family Lactobacillaceae; genus Leuconostoc; species Leuconostoc mesenteroides. The sequence goes on along the minus strand of CP046062.1, from coordinate 1,142,853 downwards.
AGGTTAAAATTATATTTGTGTAAATGCTTACATACAAGTATAATTAAAACAGACAATCAAAGGAGCTACTATATAATGGCAGTCTATAAAATTCTATTTGGTACGTACACAAAGCGTGTGTCAAAAGGCATATATGAAGCTGAGCTTGATACAGAGAAAAAATTATTACAAAACTCAACATTTGTTGGCGGTTTGACAAATCCAACTTATCTGGCAATGTCAAAAGCTAGTAAAATCTATGCGGTTGAGAACCGTGATGGTCAAGGTGGTGTTGTTACATTTGACAATTCTGTTCGCCCTCTTGCTGAAATTGATGCACAATTAAGTGAAGGATCTGCACCAGCATATATTGGTGTTGATGAAGATCGTCAACTCGTTTATGCAGGTTATTATCACCGTGGAACTGTTGAAGTTTACCAAATCAAGGATGATGGTAATTTGAGTTTAACTGACACTTGGCAAAATGAAGGCTCAGGTCCTCGTCCTGAACAAGGATCTTCACATATTCATTTTAGCAATTTAACTCCCGACAACCGTTTAGTTGCAGTTGATTTAGGTACGGATGAAGTGATTACCTTTGACGTATCAGATAATGGTAAATTATCTGAAGCTTCACGTTTCAATGCAGAGGATGGTTTTGGCCCTCGTCACATTCGCTTCTCACCAGATGGTCAGTATGCTTACCTTCTCGGTGAATTATCAAGTCTACTCAGTGTTTTGAAATACAATAGTGACGATGGTTCTTTTGAACACGTACAGACAGCACCAACTATACCATCAGATTGGACAGCACATAACGGGGCTGCTGCAATCCGAATTAGTAAAGATGGTCGCTTCATATATGTTTCAAATCGTGGTCATAACTCAGTAGCAGTCTTCAAAACCACTAATCTTGGATCTGAAATCGAACGGATTCAATTAATTAGTACCGAAGGTAAGTTCCCAAGAGACATGAATTGGGATGAATCAGAACAATTCTTAGTGGTTGCTAATCAAGATACCGACAACGTATCATTATACGCTCGTGACAACGAGTCCGGCGAATTATCACTGCTTCAAAAAGACTTCACAGTTCCAGAAGGTGTTCGCGTATTATTTGAATAATGAAAAAGGATACATCATTAATAGATGTATCCTTTTTTATTTACATTAAATTAACTTATCGTGAACTACGATTCATACGTTTTTCGGCGTAGCCCAATGAACGACTGATTCCAAATGTCAAAACGAAGTAAATCAACGATGCAATTACTAATGGGAAAAATGGTTTGAAACTAGCGCCTTGAACGACACCAGTTTGGAACATTAATTCACCAACACCAATAACAGAGACAACCGAACCTTCTTTGATAATTGTCACGAATTCATTTCCTAGAGCAGGTAAAATATTTTTCACCGCTTGTGGTAGTATGACAAATCGCATTGTCTTACTTTTTGACAATCCAAGTGAGCGCGATGCCTCAGTTTGCCCAAAGTCAACAGAATTGATTCCTGAACGAATAATTTCAGCAACATAAGCAGCTGAATTAAGTCCCATTGCCAGAGCACCAGCAGCAAAAGCTGATAAATTCAAACCAATGACTTGCGTACCGAAAAATACCATAAACGCTTGTACTAGCAACGGTGTACCACGAACATACTCAACATAAACATTACCAATAATTCTTAAAATGGCGTTGGGAGATAACTTGAATAATGCAAAGACTGTTCCAAGAACGATACCCAAAACTACTGCTACTGCAGCTAAGGCCAGTGTCAACAATGTTCCCTTAACAAACAAATTACCGTATTTAGCCCAGAAACTTTGATCCGCAAACATTAATTTATTAGCTTTCTTTTGATAATTTTCTAATTCACCTGACTTAATGATATTGTCAAGTGACTTGTTGATTTTGGATTTCAAAACTGGAGAGTCTTTAGGCATTGCGATTGAAACTGCCCCTTCTCCAGAAGAAGGCTTTGGATAAATAATTTTAAAGGCTTTATTTTGTTGTGTATAGGCTTTAGATATTGGTTCATTCAGAACAATTCCAGCTATTTTGCCAGTAGATAATTGTGCAACCAAATCAGGAACTTTTTGCAGACTGACTACTGTTGATCCACTCATATGTTCTTGAGCATAAGTTTCTTGAGTCGTTTGTTTTTGTGCACCAATTTTCTTACCAGAAAAAGAATTCAGATTGCCACTATATTTAGAAGCATCTTTCTTCAAAACCATTACAGTCTGTAAAGGCTTCATATATGGATTTGAGAAATCGACCACTTTTTCTCGTTCTGGCGTAGAGTTGATACCTGAAACAATGACATCAATTTTACCCGTTTGCAAAGCACCGATTAAACCATCAAATCCCATTTCTTTAATAACAGGTTTAACACCAAGATCCTTAGCGATTTTTTTAGCCATCTCAACATCAAAACCAACAATTTGATCACGTCCGTCGACCGTAGCGTGGAATTCAAATGGTGCATAATCTGCTGACAGACCAATTACTAATGTCCCTTTTTTCTTTATTTTAGCCAGGGCTGGATCTGTAGTCGCAGCATCAGCGTGAGTTGGTAAAACTGCTAACAATGGCAGTAACATTGTAATCGTCATTATCACGATTGATATTTTTTTTATTATACTATTCATTTATTTTCTCCTCATGTGAAACAACATTACTAATTTTACCTTGATTTGAATTTTTATACAATAAAAAAACGTAGATATCCAAAATATATTGAATAATTAAATTTTTTATACAAAAAAACTCGCCGAAGCGAGTCCACCTGTTGCAAGTATCTATAGGCCATGTTTTGTTCCAGTGTAATGCAGGTAACATTACACCTTCGGTAATCATCTATCTAAGTTCGCTAAAACGAACCATACCGACCATCGCTTCATTTCACTAGGCCAGCCGCCCCTACCAAAAGTTTGGGTTGCCCGTTTGTGGGGTTTACCTCGTCTCAAATACTAGCTTTCACTAGCATATACGTTTCTATGGCACCTTCGAGCCTATTCGGACATAGCCTAAGCCTTAGCCTTTTCGACTGCCGTAACATCACTGTTCCTGGGTTTATTTTTTATCCCAGCACAAACACTACGCTCATCTCAGAGTGTACGAGCATGGACCTTCCTCACGTTAGAAATATAACGCGCAATTACCCGATACTTGCAAAAATTATTATCTTTTTATTTATTCAGCACTACTGTGATCGCGTCCAAACACTACGCGTTCCAAATTAGCAACACGCTTAATCAAATCTAAGTTAGTTACTGCCGCTTGCTGTGCGACTGCTACTTGTCTTTGATCCTCAACCGGCTGAGATTGAGAAACAGTTTGAACTGGTTGTTGCGGTGCAACACTTTGTTGCTGTTTAACAGCAACTAGTTGATCTTGTGCATCTTTCAAAGCAACTTGTAAACGAGCCACTTCACTTTTTAGTTGATCAACACGGCTACCAAATGCACCGTAATCTTTAATAATATCATCTAGAAAGCTGTCAACATCAGCAGGGTCATAACCGACCCCCATACGTTTCTGCTTAAAGACGCGTTCCAAAATGTCTTTTTGCGTGTATTTTACTTGTTCCACAAGCCATACCTCGATTATTTTTTTACTTAATCTATGTTACCAATAATTCTAATAAATTACAAGGTGTTTTTAATACTAATAATCATAATGGCTTTCATTTATTTTTTCTTCAAGTTCCGATGCATACTCTTGTAACTGATACATGTCCACTTGAACAAGCGGATATGGTGTTTGTGTTTGATAATTTGTTACAACTTGGAAATCAAACAATGTCTTGCCTTCAAATTCCGTATCATAAAAGAACAATGCACTATCTGTGTGTGCCAACATAAACTTCTGGTAATTTTTGAGTTGAATTGGTGATTGAAAGGGTTTAGTCGATACGCTTTCAGAAAAGTCACTTTGTGCAATCAATTTCTGCAATTTAACTTGATTATCTTCACGCCATTGACTGCCAAACTGTTTAAAAGGCAACATCACAGCCAATTTAAGCTGCGGGTATTCTTTCTTCATATCAGCAACGACTTCAATTGTCCATTGCTCGATGCCTAATTGGGCCCCAGTGATAACCCATTCCAATCCATTATCAATCTGTTCTTTTAGCGTTTGATGTAATGCATACTTGATAACTTTAATTTTAGGATCTTTGTCACCAAAGGTTCCTAGCTCATAGCTTCGATAACCCGTTACCCAAAGTCGCATGGTATCCTCCTCTATAAGAAAAGGTCTTGCCATTAAAGCAAGACCAGTACAATATAAGTTAATTGTTGCCAGTTGTAGACCCAGTCGAAGCAGAGTTTGCACTGATTCCTGCTTCAGATGGGGTTTCCCCAGATTGCGCAATAGAGTTTACACTCGGCAGCCCACCATTGCTCCAAGAAGCATCTTTAACTTCATATTCAACAATGTTCCCCTTCACTTTAGCGTTAACCGTATCTGGTACAGTCCAATCGACATTGGACTTGTTTTGCATAGCATACGCCATCACTTTGGCATAATACTGCGCCGGTAAATCTTGTTCTGTCCATGGAATATAATTTTTACTAGGAACATCAAATCCAGTCCATACAGAGAGCGCGTATGATTTTGTATATCCGGTAAACCACGCATCTGATATCGCTTTATCAGGCATTCCAGCATCATCTGCATAAGCCACTAACCCAGATTTACCAGCTTGATATAACCCAGGAATTTCAGCATCTGCTGCGGTTGCATTAGGCTTGATAACCCCCTTCATCATGTCCGTTAACATAAAGGCTGTACTACTCTTCATCGCACGTGTGCCATTTGACGTGTAGTTATGGGTTGTGCCATCTGCGGTGACAATTTTAGAAATATAAGTTGGCTTATAATAAACACCACCATTAGCAACAGCACCAAAAGCTGCTGCCTCTTGTTCGGTTGAAAGATCGATTCCAATCGCCATTGACCCACCCGGTGTTGAGTTTGTCATAATACCTAACCCATTAACAAACTTTTCGGCATTCGAACCACCAACCTCTTCTAAGGTCTTAATTGCAGGAACATTTCGCGACTGTGTTAATGCTGTACGCATGGTAATGTTTCCCATGTATTTTTTATCCCAGTTGTAAACATTTATATTGGTGCCATTATATTTGTATTTCTTATCTTCAACTGTTCGGTAAGTTGGCCAGTTAAGGTACTCAATTGCTGGTCCGTAATCTAGTAATGGCTTAATCGACGAACCAGATGAACGGTTTTGGCTAGTTGCTCGGTTAAGCGCCTGCAAAGTATTCACATTACGTCCACCAATTTGGGCTATAACGTGTCCATTATTTGGATCTGTCATTGTCGCACCGATTTGTAATTCATCACTAGTGAAAGCAACAGAACCATCATTAGCATTATCATAAAGTGATTGTTGCAAATTAGAATCCATATTAGTATAGATTTTCAAACCAGCTTTTGTTGTATCATAACCGAGTTTTTTAGCTTCCGCTATTACTGATGAAGCGTAACCATCAGTAATTTGACGAGTGCTGTTAGCCGCCTCTGTTTTAGCATTTAAATCTTGTAAACCATCGTTGACAGGTACTTTCATGGCTTCTGTTGCTTGATTTGATGTAATCGCACCATAGGTAACCATAGCTTTCAAAACTGTGTCACGACGTTCCTTTGCAGCCGTGGCGTCCTCTAAATAAGGATCATAGTAAGTTGGTGATTGTGGCATACCAGCAAGCAAGGCTAATTGCGGCAAGGAAAGATCAGTTAACGCTTTACCATAAAAGTATTCTGAAGCTGTTTTCATTCCGTAAACGCCGTGGCCCATGTAAACTTTGTTCATGTAAAAAGTCAAAATTTGATTTTTATTAAAATTCTTTTCCACACGTAAAGCTAACCATGCCTCTTGCGCCTTACGTTTAAATGTTTGGTCAGCCGTTGATGTACTAAAGACAGACAGTTTAACTAATTGTTGAGTCAGAGTAGATCCGCCTTGCATCCCTAAAGAGGAACCCTTGATGTTTGAAATTGCAGCTCCGGCAATACGTATTGGGTCTACACCCTGATGTTTGTAAAAACGTCGATCTTCAATAGAAACCACAGCTTGTTTCAATTGTTTGGGTATCTCGTTAGAATTAGCATAATCACGATCCTGAGTAGCCATACTCCAAAAGACGTTTCCCTTAGAATCTAAGAGTTGTGTGGAGTTTTCCGAAGCTAAATCTGACTCTGTAATATTAGGCGCATCATTTGCATAAGTGAAGAATACTGCTGTTCCCGCTAACACAGCAATCAAACCAAGAGTAAATAGCCACAAAAATATGGCTAATATCCAACGACGTTTCTTTTTAGTTTTTCTTGGCTTTCTGGGTCCACTGCCCTTTGGATCATTTGGTTTTGGTGGACGTGGTGGTTCTTGTGCAGGATATTGGTCGTACATTTTGTGATTACGATTTACACGCGACCATTGATTCGCTTTGTCATTTGCCATACTATTGAAAACTCCTAAAATTTAATGTAATGCTTCAAGCATTTTATCCACAGCTGTAAGATAATCCAAACTCGGATTTAAACTTTCAGGCACAACAAAACTCTTATCAACTATTTCTTGATAAGAAATTGATTGTTTGCCATTCAAATGTTGCCACTGTTGTATTAATTCGCTAGCAGGATAGACATAATTCTCATTTAAACTCGTAAATTTGATAATAACAAACCCAACGCCACCTTGGGACAAAATACTTGCTAAATGAGAAATTTGATGTTCATGAAAATTTTTCAAAGGGAATGACGTTTTATTTTTTGTTTCCTTTGCATCAAAGTCAATATACTTTCCTTGATAAACACCATTGTAATCAGTTGTAGAAGCTTGTTTAAAATAAGCTTCTGTAATTTTGGCAGCAGAGCGAACAGGATAGTCAACTTTTACGATAGTTATTGGTGTAGGTTTTTTATGAACTACTGCCAAACGATTAGCAAGGTAATAGTCATTTGCAAGATTAATTTCATCTTCCAGCCCCATACCTCGCTTACCAAATAATACTTTTTTAGTTGTTTTACCGGTACGCAATGTGTTATTTTTTAACGTCTTGAAATGATGAGTACCGACTGGATAATTAATTGTCATCGCAACTCTCAATATTTTCTGTAAAATATATATTTTTTATTTTACCATAAAAAAGAACTTAACCATAATTAGGTTAAGCATTGTAACTGCTCGTGTTATAAATCACTCAAAAACCGTCCAACTAAGGATGTAGTCGGACGGTTTTACTGACTATTTTTTCAACTTTTCAACACCATCTTTGACAGCATCAACTGCATCTTCAGCAGAATCCTTAACGGCTTCGGCAGCATCAGATAATTTATCTTTTGCCTTACCAAAAAGTCCCTGTGCCTTACCTTGTGCTTCACGACTCTTGTCACCGGTAACTTTGCCTTCAACTTCTTTTGCTTTACCAGCAACCTTGTCCTTAGCATTATCAAACTTTTCTTCAACTGACATATAATGTCCTCCTTGAACTTTATTTGATGTTACAAGTCCAGTATAACTCAAATGTAAGCGCTTGTAAATAACGCACAGTAAGTCCCTTTGTATACTTAACACCTGCTCTTTCATCATAGAAAAGCAATTAGTCATTTAATTTATAGTTAATCCTCGTTAATAATCGAATTATATCTTCACGTCACATGCCATTCACTCATTTTTGTGGATGGTCTGTCTATATCAGAATTTATTTTCAAAATCGATTGTGTACGCTCTTTACAGAATTTGATATAATTTTTACTAAGCTTAATAAGGAGTCATCATGACAATTATTTTTCTCTATATTTTTATTTTATTCGTAACACTCTGTTTAATGACTTTTTTATTCGTTGGAATTATAATTCATAGCCGCGGAACAATCATGATCACCTCGTTTGGTATTGCTATTCAAACTATACTGTTTTGCTTTTTTCGTTTCTTTATGTTCACCTAAATTATCTACCAATTCAGACTCAGTAACTGTATAAAAATCCATATTCCGTTGGATTTTTCTCAGCTTATTTGTGATAAAATAGCAATAGCAAAAACATCGGAGAATATGATAGTGCCCTTTTCATTATTACTTATTCTAACCCTGCTATTAACATCATTTTTAATCGCTGGATTGATTCTTCACAATCGTTATATAATCATCACCACTGTTGTTGGCATTGTAGTACAAATTATTGTGCTCATCTATCTGTGCTTCATATTTATTCCATCACTATAAAAATTAATTTTACTAGGCCAAATAATAGCCCGCTTTGTTTACAAAAGCGGGCTATTTGAATAAAAATAATTGCTGTGATAACATGAACGGTAGTAGTTGTATCCGATGTTTTACATTTATTTTTAAGCAATCAAAATTAGGGAGAATGTTTTATGAAAAAAGTATCTGTTTTTGTTTTAATGATTTCACTCATACTTATGTTTGCATCTTTGATTAGTTGGATTATGAGCCAGCCAACTTTTGCTATTATTGCTTCTAACTTAGGATTGCTTATCTTAGCAATTTCATATCTCTGGGAAAACCGCAATAATTTTTTGAAATAAAAAGTCCTTCTGGACGTAATATTAATTAAATCAAGATAGCTAATTTGTCGAAAAAAAATAAACCTCAAAAGAGGTTTATTTTTAATTGAAGTCTATTCCCACTCAATAGGTAAACCATCTATGAAAGCACTGATATATCAGCAAATTAATCATCTATTCACTGCTTTGGTGGGGAGGTTGGTGGGGAATCAAGTTTACCCAAACCAATTATAGATTGATTTCCATGAAACTTTACTAAAGTCTTTTCAGCAGTGTTTACTTTGATATTTCCATTCATTTGCTCTACGATAGCACTGTCAGCACCTACCCACATATGTGCATAGTTTTTTAAAGTAATATCTGGGCCACTGTGCCCAAGACGCTTAGATAAAACTAGAACTGAAACATTAAACTCATTAATGAGGTATGAAGCGTGACTATGACGCAAGCCCTTCCCTTGAATAGAATGCACACCTGCAGCTTTTGCGTATCGTTGGATGACACGAGATAAGGTTGATTTAATCATAGGCAAGCCATCATAAGTGAAAATGAAATTATGGTCTTTACCAAGCCCCACTTGTGTTTGTCTTCTTCGCCATTTTCTAAGAATGTCAATCGTTGTATCATCTAAAGAAATAGTACGTTTTCCACCTGTGGTCTTAGTATAATTTTTACGTGTCCAATTTCTACGGGATTGTAAAAACAGCATGTGATGTACTCGCATAAACTTCTTGTCTAAATCAACGTCGCCCCAGTAAAGTGCCATACCTTCATTAACACGTACGCCTGTCATAAAGTAAACCCATAACATAACGAAATAAAGATTTTCTAAAAAATCACCAACATAAATTTGTTTAATAACTTTCTCAAATTCGTTAGCAGTCCAGTAAGGAACAATAGCTTTTGACTTTGGAATGGCATCAATTCGCTTAGAAACATTATATTCTAAGTATCTCAGAGCAACTGCTTTATCTAAAGTTTTTCGAAACATTCCAAATATCAAACTGGCATACGCTTGCGAATATCCTGCGCCGCCCACATCCCTATCAGTTAATAAGTACGTACGATAATTTTGAACATCTTCAATATTAATATTTCGTAGTTGTTTAGCGCCAAAACGTTCACAAAATTTCATTAACGCCCCTCTACGAACTAAAAATGTGCTTGTTTCAACTTCCGTTCTATATGCAGGAATATATATTTGTTCTAAAAACTCACGATACGTCATTTGATAATTAGCATAGCTGTTAGCTTGGTAATACTCTCTCTTAACCCGTGTTAGTTCTTTGTTTGCAGATATAGCCGTTTTAAATGGGCGCCCTGTTAAATCTTTACGTGACTTCTTTCTCACCCTTCTACCAGTTATTCGGTCAATTCCAAGTTCTGTTTGGTAGAAATACATTCCACTTTTCAAATCTTTAAAGACTCCACTATATTTTGTAGTTTCTTGCATTTTATTCATCATTATTAATCACTCCACTATTTAAATAAAGTTTTGTGCCAATAATTGACTCAACAATTTTTGTCGGGACACGTCCCAGACGTCGATTGTTGTAAAACGGATAACCCTGTTGTACCATAATAGCTTTGGCTTGGCAAATCAAACTACGGGCCGTATGTTCTTTATACCCTAATTGAACCAAGTCTTGTTTACAAATTGTAGATTTCATATTTTTGTTCTCATTTCTTTCATTCGAACAAGAAGCATGAGATAATATATGCGTAGATTAAAACTCTACATCAGGAATAGAGCCATTACTATTTGCTTTAGGAGGCGTAGTAATGGTCTCTTTTTTATTCTTCTGCACTACTTCTTGATTAATTCCAATATCCATAAATAATTCTTGTAATGTTGTTTTTTCCATCTCTTTACGATGAATATTCACCCAACGAATAGCATCATCAGATGGATGATTCCAAAATTGATATGCATGAGCTAAACGCCATATAAGTTCCATACCTGCATTTTTACCCCAAATTTCATCACATTTATACATAGTTGTATACAGACCTGATGTTTTCATAAGATGTCGTATTGATTTGACGAGTTCATTATCACGAGGACTTTCTAAACGCAAACTGCCAAACTGATAGTCTTCAACAGCATTCACTAATGCTACAGTTGGTTCGGCATACATATTATCATCTATACTCACAAAACGATATTTTTCCATCATTTTACTAGCTATAAACGCCTTTAAAGCAGTTTCTTCATAATTTAGTTCTGTGCGAATGCTCTCTGTAATTTGGTGAGCATATTTACCTTTAAACACTGCTTCGAGCCTCACCCAACTACTTACAGACAAAGCTTCTTCATACCTAAAACTAGGTTGTTCCATCTGTTCCAAATGCTTATCGTAAACTCTCAAAAAAAGTCTGGTATTACCTCTCTTTGAACCAACGTAGAACGTTTCAACAACCTTGTTAATTTCATGGGCTGAAATACCTGATGGATTTTTCTTTCCCTCAGCATTTTTAATTATCCACGACCCATCTGTTATGTGGCGATATATATCATCAACTGTGAAATTCCAATTTTGAAAGTCGGCAGTAAAGTCAATTCGACTTAGACGAGAATGAAAATCATCCGTATCAGTCACAGTTAGAAATTGTTTGATGTTCATTGATTTCTGATAATATGATTGATACTGTTCACAATAATATGCCCATGCATATGCTGAAAACTTAACGACAATACCCATTTGAATATTATCTGGGTGGTATGCTATTGCAAAATAGAATGGGTTATTTCCATATTGATAACCCATAGTGTACCCTTGAGGTGTTTTGCTTTCTAATGGTGCTTGCTTCCCAAATATATTTTCCAGATCAGTCATCTGGCTGAATTTTTTAATGCATTTTATTGCGATGTTTGACCACTCAGCCAGCGTTGTAATTTTCGTTTTACTTATAGTTAACACCATTGTGAATTCATCAATTCCGAGTAATAGTATTGGATTCATTATCAACCTCTTTTTTTCATGGAGCGGGGGTTATTACATAACCCCCGCTTGGACTGAAAAGCATCATTAATATCAAAATTAAGATTACTAAATGCACAAATTTTGGGATTGTTAGCAATGCCCGGATAAGTGAACACACCTTCCCCAATACGAAAATTATAGTTTGGAATTTCTACGCCTGTTCCAAAAGCCGTCACGTAAGTTTGTTGTTCAGCATTGCCCAAAACAATCTTCAATGGCAAATTGTCTCGAATCATCGTAGGCAAAGAACTACTATCACTCTTTTGCATCACAATAAAAAGAAAGAAACCTAGTTGACGTCCTTGAAGAACAACTTGAGAGATTAACTTATTTACTTCATCACGATGCTTTTTGTCCATTGTCTGAACTACACTTTGAAAAGCAGCATACTCATCAAATATAAACACATATGGAGGAAATCCAAAATCTATATATGAAGCTTCTAGTTTTGAAGGTAACTTAGCCTTCAACTTAGATTTTCGATATTCCATTTTATTGTTAAACTGACGTAACAAGTTAATAATTTCGTCAACATCTTCCGCAGTACATTTTTGATTTAAAATATCTCCAATAACTGAAAGACTTGACCCTTTTGGATCAGCTAAAAATAGATGATAATTTATCGGCTTATTGAGCATCTGGAGCAAGAATGAATAAACTCCATATGTTTTCCCTGAGCCAGTTTGACCAACTATTAGCGAATGATGTAATGGAACTTGTGTAATTTTATCAATGAATAATTCGGTATTACTGATATGAGAACTGAAAGCATACATATCCGCAACAGAATCAAAAGTTAACCGTCGTTCAAATTGACTATCAAATAACTCAAAGCAATAATAGTTTTCGTTTTTTGTTAAATACGAGTTTTCAACAACAAAACTTTTCAAAGCACTTGACAACTGAACATTATCCAACCGATGTATATAATTTACTCTGTTTTCAATTAACAGTATCGCTCGTTGATAGTTATCTTCGAACAACAAACTAATTTTTGGCAATTTAATTACATCATTCTCAAAAAATTGACGTATAACAAAATAATCAGAGTCAATTAAAGAACGCCTAATAGATAAACAAATTATGTAGTGTCTAAAAGCATATTTGACGCCTTTAAAAAGATGGTTTCGATATCCCCAAAGTACGATTGAAGATAGCAGAATAGTAAAGAATAAACAAATAATACTGTCAAATATGGTCGCTGATATATCAAACGACAAGAACTTGTTTAAAAGGAAAATCCCTGTTACAAGTACTAGTAACAAGGATTCCAACATCAGCAAAAGTTGTCCACGCAAATAACGCGACGTTTTTATTTTACTTCGTTTCACGCTTAATCACCTGTACATTCTTATAACGTAGAATGAGATCAAACCCAATAATGAAGGTTTTTTCAGTAATCATGTCACCCAGGCGAATGATATCACCCTTTTGTGCATCAAGATGTTGAACGCGATTCAATATCGTAACATCAAATGTGTTAAAAACATTATTGTCTCGCTTCATACCAGTATGCTTATCAAATCCATAATCACCAGTATCTTTGACAACTTGGAGAGTCAGTGACACACCAATATCTTGAGGATTTTTCTTGCTCGCATAAGGTCGTTGTGAAACCATAACAAACTGATTGTTTGTTTGGTTCTTAAACTTATTATCGTTGAACGTTGTTTGAGTAAACGCCCATGTATTTTGTAAAGCCATAAAAATATACCTATAACTACTTTATTGTAGTTTCTTTCGTTGCTACCAAGAGTTTAACGACATCGTGGTTTTTGTTTGGTCGTATTTCAATAAATAATTGAATACCTATTTTCGACTGTACATTTGATTCCAATTTCTAACATATAAAAGGGCTATTAAATCATGCAAACAATGAATATACTCTTTTTCTCCAATAACCTTAATAGTTATTGGGCCCAGCGGAATACATATCTGTGGGAACCTTAATTTGATGATTGACCAATGACAGAATACCTCGGATTCCAAAATATCAATGGCATTTAAAATGTCACTTTTTTTAATTTCTATTATGGATAAATTATCTTTACTTATCATTGAGTGCTTATACCTATCTACTTTTGTATCTTTACAAATACAGCTATTCTTATTTTTCATCAGATTCTCCTTCAGTTCGGTTTAATTAGTATTTGTCATAAAGTCATCTCTAACAGTTACCATTGATACTCTGTAATGCATAAAAGCGCCCCATCCAATTGGACGGGGCGCTTCTGTATATCAAAAATCGCACCCGTCACGTTATCATTAGATAGGTGCGATGCGATTATCCGTTATCACGGCTTTTTTGCTAGAGTTGTTGCTTCCTATACCATAATAGTATCATTTGTATCGAATAATGTCAAAAGATATGTTTTATTTCTTTTCAAATTGTACTTTGGTAGTTAGCCACAAATAAATTATTTATTCGATTTAGTATATTCAAAACCTTTAGCTAGCTCAGCAACACCGCTAGCAGATTTAACGGTAAAAGATTTTTTATCATTTGAGAGATTTGCGGTCATTGAATACCCATTAATTTTAATTTCTAATGTTTTATCAGATAATTTATAAGTACCAATATTTGTTTTACGTCCATCGGTGTACTCAGTAACCTTGTTTCCATTAAATTCCAAAGTATCAGTTGATGTAACTAAAAACATATTTGTAGTATGTGAATACTTCCCTTGTAGATGTTTTGGTAGCAATAATATCATACAAATAATAGTACTTACCAAAAAAAATGCAACACCTCCTATTAACACGCGCTTACTGGATAATAACTGCTTCATTTTTAAACTGTTCATATTTTTCCTTCAAATCTATAATAAAACTCACACTGATTGCTATAAATGAACAACTATACATCATTAAGGCTTCAAGATTGCATACGCTTTACCAATGAAATCTTCAACGCTTTGTGAGTCTGGTAATACCATTGATACTTTAGGATAATCAAAAAAATCGGTTAAAATATCAAAATGCCATTCATAAAAATCGATTGTATTTGATTGTGTGGCAGTTTGCGCGCCACCAACTGTTAATCCTGTATTACCGACAACTGTTGCTCCACCAACTGAATTAGACATGCCATTTGTCTGAGCACCCGTATGCAAGCGTTCTCGACTTACGTCTTTAATATTTTGGATATTGTAAACCACTAACAGTTCTTCGTCCACATCAAAATAAATAATCCTCTCACTGCTATAAATTAGGCATATCCTGTTGTGTCTAAACATCTTCCACTGTCCATGCATGAATTTTTTCGCTAATGGTTCTACAAAAATATCCGTATGGGCATACCAAACCTTTTTAAACTGTCTTTGTGATTCATTAAGCTCGGCTGTCAGTTTCTTTCCTAACCTACCATTTTTTCTGAAGATAAAGGCAACAAACAGAAATGGAATTCCAATGATTGCCAGTGAAAGCCAAATTCCTAACACAAGCGATAAAATAGTGATTCGCTTATACAAAAGTTGTGTTTTTTCAATTTTCTCAGTACGTTCACTATAGATACGATCGGCCTTTTCTCCTCTGTCCCAGTGAAAAAAATCAGGTAACCCTGCAAATTCATATAAATTCCATTTACCTGGAATATCAGCTTTTTCCATTTTTCTAATACCTCTTTGCTCGATTAATTCTTTCACCATAATTAGAAGCACAGATACATCATTTTATATGTAAATTACTGTTAATTTTTCCAAACATTTTTATCAAAATTTGAATCATTAAGGGCATCAGTAACGATATATGGATTGATTGTATGTTTTGATGTACCTGCTTACGCAATAATTTATACTACTATTATTGTTACTGGTGTATTGATGGTTATTTATATAATATTTAGTCAATTGTGTATCTATTGTTTGTGAGTGTGATGTTGATTACGGTGTAACAGTTGCATTTGATGACCAAGTTTTCTCATTCTCAGCATCTTCTGATGAAGCAGCTTGTGTATTTCTAACTTGTGCATCATAATCAGCTTTAGCCTTAGCATCTTTTTTTACCATTTCAGCTTCTTTGAGTTTCAATTTCTCCTTTGTTAGTGGTTTTGTTTGGCTTTCAACATAAGACGGCGTGTCACTAATATCTCTAGCAGTTGCTGTAACCATTTTTTCAGTAAATTTATTTTCAAGCTCTTTTGATAATGTGGTATTGCTTAAATTAGCAAGATAAGATCGAGCAACTTGCAATCTATCAATACTCGACCCATTAACAACCATCATCACATTTTCATACGCTTTTCTAATTTCATGTGTATCATTATCGTCACTTTTAATATTTGAACTTAATTTGTTTGCTAATTTTACGTCATCATCGTTTTTCTCATTTTGAATACGTTCCGTCAGTGCTTTATCAACAGCTGTTGTTGCTTTCTGAATTTGCTTTGTTTTGACTTCTGAAATGCCCTTATATTGATATGAAGTATGATTTATATGTACTTTATCTCTTTCATTATTTTGAATACTATTATGATTAGTCTTTCTAAAAATAAAAACACCTAGTACTAGAATAATTCCAATAGTTAAAAGAATGATTTGCCACGGCTTAACACTTTGGAATAAAGTATTCGATTTATTTTTCATTATTTTCTTCTCCACAAATAATTTTTAATTTAACGCTTTTCTTGATAATTAGCGCAGCTACTATTTCGCTATTTTCTTTATCTCATTTTGCAATAATAATATTAGCATATTAAATCATAAAGATCAATATAGCACTTACCTTGTACTATCTATACAAGTACCTATATTTGTTAGAATTTGTGGAGGTAAATTAATATGCGAATAGATATTTTTGGTGAAAGACTTAAAGCCGCTAGAAAATCAAAAAATATTACACAGCTTGAGTTGTCAAGACACTTAGACCTTAGTAAAGCTACTGTTTCAGCTTATGAACAATCGGCATCCTATCCCTCTGTAGAGACCCTCGTTAAGATTTGTGATACTTTGGGTGTTTCTGCTGACTATCTTTTGGGTCTTTCAGACAACTTAACTTTCAAACTTGGAGGTTTAACAGCTGAACAAAGCAGTAGCATTTTACAGTTCATTGCTACAATTGAAAAGTCCAATAAAAATATTGATAAGCAGTAAGAACTAAAAAAGGCCACATTTTTATCAATTTGTGGCCTTTTTAGTATCATTTCAAAATATATCAGAAAATCACATAACATCAATTAGCTTTTTCAAGCTTAGTTTATCTTGCATTGATTCTCCTTTATTTAAATATCCATCAGGAAGATTAACTACATTTTCTATTAAATTCGTTGGATACTCTTTTTTGAATTTATTATTAATCATATCGGCTATACTACTAGCTTCAACAACATTATTTTTTACCAATAATTCTGAACCTTCCCACAAACTCTGAGGCAAAGCCAATTCTCTATCTTTATCCAACGGTTCTTGTTTTCTGTAACCCTTTGAACTCATTTGTTTTTGCAAGCGAACAACATCATCTAATCCCCAAAGTTTTAACTTTTTTATACGCATTATAATAGCACCAAGGGAAACATGATATTTAGTTTTTAAATGAATTAATTGATCTACACTTCTGACATAGCCTAAAACCTCTACGTCTTTACTAAATTCCAAAGCAGGCATTAAAAATGCTGAAGCAAAATCATTTGCTTCTTGCTCCATTTGTTTATACTCTTCATGATTTAATTCCAAAGGGTCGATATTTTCTGAATGCAAAATGTAATGCCCTAATTCATGCGCTACCGTAAATTGGTTACGAAAGAAGTTTGTGTTCTTTTTGTCAATAAATATAATATAATATTCTTTTCCATTTATTACTTCAAGTCCGCTAAAAGCATCTACTTTGTCCAAATAATCCGGAATAGTTGCTATTACAAATCCTTTCACTTCAAGTAAATTTACCATGTTATAAATAGGCAATTGATCTAGTGCCCATTCACTTCTTAATAATTCAGAAGCTAACTCAGCGTCCACACCTTCATCAAGCTTAATTTTTTTTGTTGTAGGAAAATCAATATAATCTTCCAAAAAATCGCGATACATATATGCAACGTTCTTGATTGTTTCAGTTGGTGACTTTTGTTTTTGTGTGGCAGTAAATCTGGAGCGAAAAAAGGTTTCATTGTTTGAGATAGTAATCTTAGAATCATCCGTAACAAAAAAACTATTTGGAAATTTCAATGATTGAATAATTTTGAACATTGTTTCAGAACTAGGCTCAGATTTTCCCGTTTCATATTTCGAAATCATCTGTTTTGTTACTCCTATTTTACTTGCAAGCTCAGTTATAGATAATCTACAAAAATTTCTAGCTTCCTTCAAACGATTCCCATTAAACATAATTTATTTTGTTTCCTTTTCTATAGCAACCTTTTTTAGTTTTAAACCAATACCTTGAGAAAACTGATTATTATTTGGCTTTAGCTGAGAATTATCAATTGAAGCAGCCTCTTCAGTATTTTCAATTATAGTTATCAGTTCTTCATCTACAATTTCTTGCTGTGAATTTATTGTTACCAGCTGCCCAATTTTATCTTTCAAATCTAATTCAATTACAAAAACACTCGATACTCTTTCATATCGTTCGCCCAAAATTTCAGCTACTGAATTTTTTAAATCTTCATAATCATCTTGAATTACGTTTAACAGGACAGAACTATTTTCAAGAGTATCAAAATCCTTATTAAAAATGGAGGTTAATTGTGATAAATAGTGTGTTGGCTTCTGTAAACTCACCAACACATTCTGCTTTTTCATAAACAAAAACAGTTCACCTGTAGTAGTGTTCAAAACAGCTGTCAGTGTCCACAGTGGACCGCGCGTTATATGAAAAGACTCAAAATTCAATTTTTTTCCAGCCTCAAAAACATCCTGATACAAAAAATCCCACATCATTTGCTTTTCACAATTAAAAGTTCCTGTTTCCATTTGTTGATGCAAAGCTTCTCTATCACTATGACTATCTGTTAAAGCGGCCGATGTTAATTTACTAATATCATCAAAGTCTGTTTTACAATGTTTATATTCACTCATTAAACTGTCCTATCTGTTTATATTTTTCATTGAAATTATACATTAATTATACTACATAAACCGATTTTTGTCAAATTTAGTCAACCTTATCTGCTTTTTTTATAAAAAAAGACAATCAATATATATTATCCAAATTTTAATTCTATCTTTGATAACAAAAAAACGTTGTTACTTTCGTAACAACGTCTTTATTTGGTGGTGAATTTGGTGGGGTGCCCACTAAATATCACACAAATCGACCCGTTTTACTACAACCAAAATGTTGTTAAATCAATGTTATGGCTTCAACTTAAGGTTATCTGCTATTCCCACTCAACAGTCGCCGGTGGCTTAGCCGTAATATCATACACGACGCGGTTAATATGACCAACTTCATTGACAATACGAGCCGATATTTTTTGCAATAATTCCCAAGGTATACGTGCAAAATCAGCTGTCATACCATCGACAGAAGTAATGGCACGGATTGCTATCGTATAATCGTAAGTACGATAATCACCCATGACACCAACTGAACGGACACCAGTCAATACTGTAAAGTATTGCCATATGTCTCCTTCTAGACCAGCTTTAGCAATTTCATCACGCAAAATCCAATCAGAATCACGTACGATTTCTAACTTATCTTCAGTGATATCTCCTAGGATACGAATACCTAATCCTGGACCAGGGAATGGTTGGCGCCAGACCATTTCATGTGGCATATTCAACTTTTCGCCTAGTTCACGAACCTCATCCTTAAACAATGTGTTAAGTGGCTCAATTAGCTGGAATTGCATATCTTCTGGTAAACCACCAACGTTATGATGTGACTTAATTGTTTGCGCCGTATCGGTACCAGATTCAATCACATCAGTATATAGCGTGCCTTGTGCTAAGAATTCAATACCGTCTAATTTTTTAGCCTCGTCATTGAAAACTTGGATAAACTCATTTCCAATAATCTTTCGCTTTTGTTCAGGCTCCGAAACACCAGCCAATTTATCCAAAAAACGTTCTTGGGCATCAACTTTGATGATGTTTAATCCAAACTTACCACCTAACATTGTCATTACTTGGTCTGCTTCGTTTTTACGGAGCAAACCATGATCCACAAATATAGATGTCAATTGGTCACCTATCGCGCGGTGCAACAAAACACCGACAACGGATGAATCAACACCGCCCGATAGTCCAAGCAGTACCTTTTTGTCACCTACAGTTTCGCGAATTTTTTGAATTTGTTCATCAATAAATCCACTCATGTCCCAGTTAGATTCTGCTTCAGCAATATTTTTAACAAAATTGGTTAAAATTTGCTTACCATTTTCTGACAAGGTCGTTTCTGCGTGGAACTGAACGCCATACAAGCGACGCTCTTCGTTAGCAATAGCAGCGATTGGTGTTTTATCTGAGCCGCCAATTACTTTAAACCCTTCAGGTAATTCAATGACATTATCTGAATGGCTCATCAAAACCGTTTGTGATGCTGGTGTATCAGCTAATAAT
This sequence comes from Leuconostoc mesenteroides subsp. mesenteroides, assembly GCA_009676745.1. Taxonomy (NCBI): domain Bacteria; kingdom Bacillati; phylum Bacillota; class Bacilli; order Lactobacillales; family Lactobacillaceae; genus Leuconostoc; species Leuconostoc mesenteroides. Next base: position 1,122,836 of record CP046062.1, on the reverse strand, counting down.
CGTCCAGCAGCCTCAGTTTGTTGTAAGACGGTTTGTCCAAATTCACCGTTACCTGGATTAGCTTCAACTTTGCCGCCCAACTCTTGCGCCATTAGTTGCATACCATAGCATACACCCAACACTGGAATATCTAAATTGAATATCTCACTATCAATGGTAAAAGCATTTTCCTCATAAACCGACTTAGGACCACCAGACAAGATGATAGCCTTAGGATTATAAGACTTGATTTCTTCGGCAGTCATATTACGTGATTTAAGTTCTGAGAACACACCCATTTCACGTATACGTCGTGTGATTAATTGATTATATTGGCTTCCATAGTCTAAAACTAAGACTTTATCAAGTTTGTCAACCATTGCTTATCCTTTCGCGTAGTTAGGCGCTTGTTTAGTAATTTCAACATCATGCGGATGTGATTCACGCAAACCATTATCTGTTATTTGAACAATCTTAGCATTCAATTTTAGGCTTTCAATTGTTTGTGAACCCGTATAACCCATTCCGGCGCGTAATCCACCATCAGTTTGAAAGATTGCATCATCAATTGACATGTCTCCTTCTTTAAACGAACCGTCAGATTCCAATACTGATCCTTTTAATAGATCTGATACCATTGTTGCATCTGCACCAGCCGCAATCGCTTTAACAACGTCACCCGAATAATGAATACCACCAACAGCAATGACTGATTTATTGTCATAAGCAGCTGCCACATCTGCAATGTTCATTGTGACTGTTAAGAATGGGTAGGTAATGTCGTTTGGTAATGATGATTCAACTGAACGTCCTGCAAGTATTGTATCCGCTCCTGCTTCATATAATGCAGCAGCAATGCTTTGATTTTCAACAACACCAACAGCGATGAACAACTCTGGATATGCTTGTCGTATTTGCTTGATAAGATCACGTGTATTTTTAGCCAGTGCTTCATGCAAATAAAAGAATATAGCATCTGCTCCTGCAGTAACCAATGCAGCAACACGAGCTTCTGCACCTTCTACTAACCATACTTCAGCTGCTACACGTAAACGATTCTGTGAATCAACCAAAGCATTAGGATATTTTTCGGTGTCAACGAGTGTTTCCTTAATTTGTTGTAAACTAGCCACTTGTTTTGACAAATCTTCTTGCTCAGCAACAACACCTAACCCACCATTCAAAGCTGTGGGTGCAACACGTGTATCTGTTTCCGGACCAAAGGCCTCTGAAATAAGCGGTATATTTAATTTAAAATTTTCTGACAGTTGTGTACGTAAGGTAACACTATATGGTAAAACATTTGAGGCTCCTGGTACTAACAAAACTTGATCGTAGCCAAGACCTATGAACTCTGTATTTTCAGACATGATTTTCTCCAAAGATAATTGAACTATTATTTACAAGGATAATTAGAATTGGGCAGCAATAACAGGCTTTTGCTTGTCTGTCGCTGCTTCGAAATCAAACACTTCGCTATCACGTTCGATATGCTCATGATTAACTAAATCATCGATCGTTGCTTCTCCTAATTGTGCCATTTTATTATGTATATCTGCTAACATAGCATTCAAAACGGTTGTCAAATCGCCTTTATATGTAACACGGGCTTCAATACCTTCCGGTACCATCTTTTTAGCTTCGTTCACTTCCCCTTGGAAGTAACGATCCTTTGAACCGTTTTCCATCGCAGCAATTGAACCCATACCTCGATATGTTTTATACTTTTGACCGTTGTCCTCAAATACCTCGCCCGGTGTTTCTTCTGTTCCAGAAAACATCGATCCAAGCATTACCGCATTTCCACCGGCTGATATTGCTTTAACAATATCCAATGATGTTTTAACACCGCCATCGGCAATAATCTTCTTGCCACGCGCAGCTGCTTCAAGGGCGGCTGCACGAATAGCAGAAACTTGTGGTACACCAATACCGGCAACCACACGTGTGGTACAAATTGATCCAGGGCCAATGCCAATTTTAACAACATCAGCGCCCGCATCGTATAATGCAGCAGCACCTTCTTGAGTTGCAATATTTCCGGCAATAATATTCAGATTAGGGAAAGTCGACCTCACCTCAGACACCTTACGGAGAACACCCTCAGAATGTCCATGTGCGGAATCTAGCACAATTGCATCAACTCCTGCTTCAACCATAGCCCGGACACGATCTACCGTATCATTGGTTACACCAACAGCACCAGCGACAAGCAGGTGTCCTTCAGCATCAACAGCTGCATTAGCAAAGTCTGTTTGGTCGAACGTCGCTATTTTAACCTTACGAACTTCATCGGCCTGTGCACTAATTGTCATATTTTTATGGATGACACCAAGGCCTCCTAATTTAGCTAAAGCTATGGCAAAGCGTGATTCTGTCACAGTATCCATCGCAGCGGAGAGCAATGGAATATTAAGCTTCAAAGTAGGCGTTAAGGTTGTGTCCACCGAGACAGATTCAGGTGTCACATTTGACTGCAAGTCATCAACTAACTTGACGTCTTCAAATGTTAATCCCATTGGGACAAACTTATTTTTTGAACTAAACTTCTGCATAAGATCCTCCAAAATAAACATGCATTCTACCCTTATCGTATGGTCATCACACCTGTCCCCAATAGGTATGACAATTTTTAACACAAAATTCAGCGGTAGTTTATATAATTTAATCAGGCCTTTTTGCTAACACAATTGTTAACGGATCCGCCATCATCTTGAAACACAAAAAAAGCATCTGGGACACAGAGATCCACAAATGCTTTTGAATCGTCAAAAACATTTGCGGATAGTCACGACTTTTGGGGCGTGGTAGAAACTGTTGGCCGTTTTCCAACGATATATCTGCAAATAACTTCTTTAGTTGTTGTTATCATATTACCCGCTTTTATGAGAAAATGCAACTGTTTATTAAGTAGAAAAAAACTACCTAACTCGACTTAAAATTTTCCTATAAATATGTAATTTCCAACTAACTAAACACTCAATAATTTATAAAAAAACAACTGATTTTTTACTTGCAACCAGTCGCTCTGTCTCGTATATTTATTTATCAATATTTTTTTTGCTATCTTGCTTGTAATCATCAATCGTATCTTTAACGGCTTCTTCTGCCGCATCTTTAATATCAACAAACGCGTCTTTTGCCTTACCGAAAATGTTTTGGGTCTTACCTTGCAACTCCCGTTGTTTGTCACCAGTAACTCTACCCTCAATTTCTTTTGCTTTTCCAGCAATCTTGTCCTTGGTATTATCAAACTTTTCTTCAACTGTCATTGTACATGCTCTCCTTGAGGTTTATTCAATGTTACGGATTAATCATATCGTAGTACATAATCTTTGTAAATTATTTTGATTCTAATGATCAGTCTATCTGCCTCAAAAATTGCAAAACAAAAAGCCACACGGGGGTGAGTGGCTTTTACAAAAGTTCAAGTTATCTCATTTAAGATTAACCAAACTATATTATTCATTATAAGTGCTCCAAACGCTGGTTACAAGCCAAAACCGTAGTCAATAAAACGAGGATTGTTCAAAATAAAAGGCACCTAGTAAGGTGCCTAAATAATGCAATGCTGACAAACAGATAAATGAAGTTGTAAGTTACAATTATCTAATCATGGAAGGAACGTGTAGTAACTGTCAGTGATTACAATAATAAAATGAGCTTACTTTAAGTAACTCATGAATTAATTATATCACATAAATGTAATGATTACTATTTATTTAAAAAATAAAATAAAAGCACTTATTCCTTTTGGTGGATTAGTACTTTTATTACAATCATTATCTTGATCTGATGGATCGAATCACTTAATTGAACCAGCGAAAGATGGCAAGAAATTTGGTGAAATCGTTTCAACGCGTACATTTAATCCAGGCTTTGGTGCGGCAATATATTGATTGTTACCAATATAAATAGCCACATGATATGAGGCGCCAGGTGTCCCCCAAAATAATAGGTCACCTGGTTGAGCTTGAGAAACCGACTTTTTTTGAGTATACATTTCTTGTTCAACAGACGAATGCGGTAATGAGATGCCAGCTGCTTTTTTGAAAACATAACTCACTAATCCAGAACAATCAAATCCAGTTGAAGGCGTTCCTCCACCCCAAATATAAGGAATATTTTGTGCTACCAGTTGCTGTGCTAACGCAATAATTGCAGCAGAATTTTCAGATGTATAGTGACTTGTACTAGAACTTACTATTTGACTGGCAGATCCTGTAGAAAGATTGACTAAATTACTATTGCTGTTCGCAGTTGAGGATAATTGATTATACTGTTGACCAACACTCGAATTGGCACTGGAAACAGCAGCCGTGTCATAAGCATTATTGCTGTCGGCTGAAGTATCTGTTGCTGTTGAAACCACAGGATTTGTATAGGGCGTAACATCACTAGCAGCACTTGCGGTTGTTGTATCACTATTTTGCAAGCTAGTATTGACTGGCGTGTGTGGTGTTTCTGATGTTACATCTTCTGTACTAGGAGCTGTTGAAGAGACGTCTTCTGTCACTGAACTTGGTTCTTCATTTGATTCGCCTAAGACTACCGAACTCTCTGTCACTGAACTTTCTGAACTTGATTGTACTGATTTTTCACTTGACACACTAGAATCTGCGGTGTTTGCTACTGTTGATGATGTTGAAGAAACTGAGTTGTCAGCAACTGATACATCTGAAACAGGTGCATTAGTTCCAGGTTGTAACAAATTGACCTGCGCTTCAGTGCTTTTAGTAATATCTGTTGTAGTTTGGTCAGCCGCCTTATTTTGTGTATCAGCGCCAATATGAGTTGGCAAGTTTAATGTTTGCCCTACTGATATTAAATCAGAATTATTATTTTCACTCACGAGATCATCTACATGCAAATTATGATCATGTGCAATCGACCAAAGGGAATCTCCAGACTTTACTTTATATGATGTTAATTGCGTGGTGGCTTTTTGGGAAACTTGCTTCTCAGCTGGTGTCTCAATATGAGCTACCTTATCTTTTGGTATTGTTAAACTCTTTTGAGTGAGGTTAACCGTTTTGTTATCAATTAATCCAGCAGCTTCAGCAACAGAATTAACGGCCTTGTTGACAGTGCTTTTAACATCATCAGCATGGGCGATACCCGAGCCAACGCCTACCAGGCCTAATAAACTTAGTCCTGAAGCTACTACTTTTTTATCCAGTCGTTCCATACTTCCCTACCTTTCCACTCTAAACACCATAATCAGTGTTTTTTCTGCTCTCAATGTTTAAATTTTTATTAACATTTTAATTCTATCATGGATTTGTTAAAAAAGCATAAGGAATGCACTATTGTTAATAATTTGAAACTTTTATTTCTAAAAAAAAACAGGGTGAACAAAATACCCTGTTTTTTATAGAAATAAAATTATTGATCACTTTTTAAGACACCACCGACCGCATAATGGTCTTTTGGCATTTCACGTAAAATAACATGAACGGCTTCTCGTGAGGCACCTGCATCTTCAACAATAACATCAGTAATGTCTTTCACCATTTTGGCAAGTTGTTCGTGTGAACGACCTTCAAGCAATTCGACTTGTACTATTGGCATAAGTATTCTCCTTCTATTTCCTATATTTTACTTTTTATCGTCTAATTTTTCAAGTTGCTCTTCTAACCGTTGTTCAGCTTCAATTTGCGCCTCAACCGTTTCAATTTTTGGAACAGCGACTGCTCGCTTCATTTGTAGCTGACGGTCAGCATCAAGAAACTCCCCTGAAACACTAACTGTATTCATTAAATTAATAAACGCTTTTGGATCAATACGATGAACGACCTCTTGCATTTCAAACAGTTCATAACGAGAAAGAACCATCATTAATGTTGTCGAATCGCGTTTGGTATATGCCCCTTTCGATGGCAAAATGGTAATTCCTCGGATGAGATCTTTGTGTAACTCTGCAACAACTTCATCACCTTTTGAGGTCACAATCATTGCCGTCAACTTTTGATAACTAGTATATAGCGTATCAACAACACGACCAGTTGCATAAATACCAATAATTGTGAACAAAGCATTTTGCCATCCTATAAATGACCCAGCAATAATCACAACGACAAAATTAATCACGTTCATCAACGCACCAATTGATTTACCGGTTCGCTTTTGAACAACCATTGCGACAATATCCATGCCTCCTGTTGAAAAACCATATCTCATGGCCAATCCTATCGCGGCACCAATTAATAAACCACCAAATAAGGCTGCTAAAAGCGGATTCGTGGTTAAGGCTTGTGTTGGGGCAATAATTTGAACAGTGGATACGAATAGTGAGTTGGCAAAGCTCAATATTGTAAATTTACCACCAATCATTTTCCAACCAACAATTCCCACTGGAATATTGAAAATCATAATAAAGATTCCGGTAGGCATACTAACGTGGAAAAAACTTTGAGAGAACAACGATAGTAACTGTGCGATACCGTTAAATCCACCTGAGAAAACATTATTAGGAATTAAAAAAGCGTTTAATCCAACTACTTGTACAGCTGAACTAGCAAAAAAGATAAGTATCGTAAGTAGTGATTTTCGCCAGTTAATTTTAATATTTTTCATCGCCCAACACTCCACAAAATTCAAATTATATCATTCTTTATCATAACAAAAAAATCACGTATATGTGCGTGACTTTTTGTTTGGCTCAATTAGATTAAGCTTTACACGTTTTACATTTTTTCTAAACGATTAATACGTTCTTCAATTGGTGGATGCGTGTCAAATAAACGCTCTTTGTTCTTCAAAGGATTACTAATATACAACGCTGCTGATGAAGAATCCACATCTTTCATTGGTTGCGCGTTACCTAGTTTTTTTAAGGCTGAAATTAATCCTTGTGGATTTCTCGTTAATTCCGCACTACCAGCGTCAGCAAGATATTCACGGTTACGTGAAATTGCCATTTGAATTGCTGCTGCAGCCAACGGGGCTAAAACCATCATTAAAATCGAAAATATTAATAACAGTATTTGTAACCCGCCACCATTACGATCGTCATCCCTTCGCCTATCACCACTGCCCCAAAACCACCAATTACCACCAATATTAGTCAATAACGTGATAGCAGCGGACAAAGCTAATGCAATAGTTGAAATTCGAATGTCGTAGTTACGAACATGACTCATTTCGTGAGCGATAACACTCTCTAACTCGCTTCGGTTCATAATCTTTAGTAAGCCCGTAGTGGCAGCAACTGCCGAATGCTCAGGATTATTTCCGGTCGCAAAAGCATTAGGACTATCGTCATCAATAATAAATACCCGTGGCATCGGTACTTGAGCAACCATTGCCATGTCCTCGACTGTGTGCCACAGTTCCGGAGCTTGGTCGGCATTTTTGATTTCATGACCATGATTCATCGCCATAACTACATTAGTTGAGTTACTAACCATAATAATGGTGTAAATAGCACCAATAACTATAGCAGCAACTACGCCAGTTTCTAGGGAATTAAGTAAAAGATAACCCACTGCTGCTCCGACTAAGGCTACCAAAATAAAAAATACAAATAATAATACAATGGTACGCCGTTTATTTGATTGTATCTGTTGGTACAACATTAGAACTTAACCGTAGGGACTTCTTTCTCAGTTTCTGGGACTTGCAAAAATTCACTTGGTTCAAAATGATGAATTCCCGCAACAATATTACTTGGGAATTGTTGTAATTTCATATTGTAAAGTGCTGTTGTTGAATTAAACAACTGACGTGAATAAGCAATCTTATTTTCAGTGTTTGTTAGTTCTTCTTGCAACTTTGTAAAGTTCGTATTAGCTTTCAAATCAGGATAAGCTTCAGCACGGGCAAAAAATCCAGATAAAACACCGGTCAATTGGTTTGAGGCAACCATTTTATCAGCCGGTGTTGCGGCATGTTCCACCTCTTGACGAAGTTTTGTTACTTCTTCCAACGTACCACTTTCATGCTTAGCGTACCCTTTGACGGTTTCCACTAAATTTGGAATCAAATCATTACGACGCTTTAATTGAACGTCAATCTGGCTCCAAGATTCTTTTGTTTGCATGCGTGTTTTTACAAGCGAGTTATAAATGCTAACCCAAGCAACAGCGATAATTACAACGATTGCAACTATAATCAATATTGTCATATTGTTTCCTCTTTCTAATTAATGTCAGTTTTGGCTCTAATCTACAAAAACTGCACGTTTATCCTTCAGACCAACTTTATTAAACCATTTTTCATACCATTTAGCAAAAAAAGGTAATTGTTGAAACAGTGTATAAATTGTAACACATTTATCATTATCAATGATATCATATTGCCAAACCGCGTGCCCTTGTTGATCACGGTGCTGAATAATTTCTAATGATACAGCTCCAATTTGTAATGCCGCTCCATTTTTCCCATTTTGTAATAACGTTAATACAAAGTTTTGTTTTGCCGCTTCAACAAATAAATTATCAAGTATTTCAGCTGACAAGTCCTTTTGCTGCATCATCAAATTTTGAGTATCTGTCATATCAAGTCCGACAATATCAGTAGTGTACTCATTATCTTTTAGAAGATAGCTAATCGCCGTCAAACGCTTTTGAAAAATAGTTAATGCATCAACGCCAGCAATTTGAATAGCCTCTGTTTGCACTAATTTCATGAAATGAACGGTATCTAAGTAAAAACGTTTATTTAAGATATCCCAGTATACAACACGTAAATTTTGAGATATTTCTTCTAGATAATAACCACCTGCAGCCAGAGGTGCCTTGGTAAATTGGAAAGCCGCATTTGGAAATTCTTCAAAATGGAGTTCAGCCACTTTTTGCATCTTTGGTAAGATGATTTGCGTATGTGATAACGAGGTCATTTTAGCTAAATTTGAGAAAGCCACAGTAACCCAATGTGTATTAGGATGCCAATGTTCACTCGCTACACGCATAATTTTTGACTTATGAACGTCGAATGCTAATATTTTTTTGGTAATATCTAATATTTCAGCAGTCTGTCCAGCTTCAGAAAGTGCTTCAATTAGCACCTGCCACCGCTGGAATACTTCTAAGTCTTTCTTTAATTGTTGTGAATAGCTATAAGTATCAAAATTCATATTATTTCTTCTGCAATAGTGTTTTCAAGTAGTCAACATAAAGATGATTTATTTTTTGAATAAAAGTGTCAATGCTCTCAAAATGTGACAATATTTCTTCGATTTCTAAGTGACGTAAGGCATCATCTTTTTCCAATTGAAGCATTTCAGATTCATGTTCTGCCAACTTAGCCTTTACTTCCGGAACTCTTTGCTGCGAAGCTAATAACAAATCGCGTTTATTTGCTAATTCTTCCCGCGTTTTTTTATCAATACGACCTAGCAGCCCAGACTTATTTTCCTTAAGTTGGGCTAATTGATCATTTAAAACTTGCACTTCTAAATTCCGTTTAGTTTCATCATCCAAAAAAGTTTGTAGGCCGTTCATAATTTGTTTTATTTCACGAATTTGAACATCGTTTATATTTGCTCCAGTTGGTAGTTTAATCGTTTCTTGCCATTCACTGACTATTTTTTTATTAATTGTTAACGTGAGCGACAATACGTCTAAGAGTGCAAATTGGCGGTGGTCCCACCAAGTACCAATATATACTTGATAAATTGATGGCTCATCATTAGTTGCCACAAAATCAAAAAAACTAAACTGTTGTTTTAAATATTCCAATAATTCAGGAGCTAGAAAACTTGCCAGATTATCATGAATATCAGTAACCATTTGGGCAAGTAGAGCATTAGAATCTGCATGAGGACGTTGGCGAATTTGCTCGTTGAATTTTTTAGAGTCAAGTAATTCATATACTTGAGGCACCTGTTGGTTCATTACAGCAGACTGTAATTGTCCGAGGTACATAATTTTACTATCGAGCCGATTGATTAATTCTGGCTGCAACACAGTTTGAGAATCTGTCATTGTTTTGCCTCCGCTAAAAGCTTAATTTAAAACCTAATTTTAGCATACCCTATATAATCTCTAAAAAGTACTATCTTAAGAATTTTTTATTGTCTTGATAGATATTATATATCAAAAAAAGCGATGAAGAATCATCGCTCTGGTTGTAATATTTTAGGAATATAACGCATTCGTCGACCTAATAACTCATCTCCCAATCCCATCCGCAAATACATTATGATTAACAAAGTGCCACCAATCAAGACTGCACTAACTGTTGTCACAGTAACCGAGAACTTTGTATCCACTGGGAAAATAAAGTTACCCATAATAAAGACAATAATATAGGCAACAATAGACATTAAGGCTGAAGCCATAAACATTTGCCATAGTTCTTTGCCAATCATACTAAATGATACACCATAAACCTTTTGCAAAAAGTCTAGCATATAGAGAATTGAAATACACATACCAATCACACTCGTCATCAAAGCACCCATACCTTCAAAATAGCGTATCAATGGAATTTGCAAAGTAATTTTAATGATAATACCAACAAAGAATGCTTTCATAACAATTTTAACTTCTGAAAGAGCTTGTAATACGAAAGCAAGTAACATAAACAAACTGAACACCAATGCTAAGATTGTTGAGTATTGCAACATGTAAATACCTTCTTGATTTGAGGCTTCAATTGGATAGAACATTTTATATAAGGGTTCCGCAATTGCATACATGCCCAAAGCACTGGGCAACATAATCAAAGAAAATAACTTCAACACCTGCTTTAATTGATCTTGAATCGTTTCATAAGTTAACGCAGCTTTACTACCAGATAACATTGGTAATGCCGTCGCCGCTATACTAGTTGAAAAAGGTACGATAATCATTATAAGCTTATTGGGATTCGCACTAAAGAGTGAAAACTTTTCCAATAAATCTGATTTAGAGATGGCAAAAAAGTGGTTCATTATGCTAAAGAATGTGTACTGATCAACAGCTTGAAACAGTGTTATAGCAGAACCGATAATAATGAATGGCCATGATTCTTTCAGAATATTTAGCACTAGGCTTAATGTTCCAGATTTTTCGTGTTTTGCCGTATCCTGTACTGGTCGGGATAATATATGACGATACTTTACCCATCCCCACATCAGTACCAACATACTAAAAATGGCACCAATAAAGGCTGCAAAAGTTGATTGCACAACTACACCAGTCCAATTATCTGGGTTAGCTTTTAACACAATAACTGCCATTACTAGCATGTAAACAACCCGAGCAATTTGTTCTATAACCTGCGACATGGCCGATATGCTCATTAATTGATGTCCTTGAAATAAGCCACGAATCATTGACATTAGAGGAAAAATGGCTACCGCCGGTGCTAAAGAATGCAGTACTGGAATAACATCAGCATTATTATTGGATAAGACAGGAGCAGCAAAGTACAAAATCAAACCAAATACTATGCCTAGTAAAATACCCAAGGCCATTGATTGCCTTGTTAATTGTCTTGACCGATAAACATCGTTTTTAGCAGCCAATTCTGCAACTACTTTTGAAATGGCTGCAGGAATACCAAATGTAGCTATCGCCAAAAAAATTGCATAGATGGTATACCCTTGATTAAATAAACCATTTGCTCTTGTCCCGTAGTTACCAAGCATGGCCATCCACGGAATTAAGTATACAACACCCAATACGCGAGAAACCATGTTGCCAACAGACAACCACGCCGAACCTTTAATTAGTGTTGCTTGATTGCTTTCTTGTATCGTTGGTTGTTTTTCAAGATGGCTATCAGAAGTAGACAATTGTTCTGGAACTTGCAAACTAGGTTTCTTTTTGATAATTTTTTGTCGCGCACGAACATTTTTCTCTTTGATCATCAAAATTTCTTGTTCTGTTGGCTGCGACATATTCACATGGCTACGCGATTTCCATCTCGCTTCCGGTCCCAGATTACGTTTTTCTTGTAGGTGCCGTCCTGCCAATGATAAAATTTCATCAGCCGTTAACGTTTTACCGTCAACATCTGTTTTATCAACGCGACTATTATTACCGTTGACTTTTTCTGGACGTTGATCATTCGTCATGTTTGAGACCTCATTTTTAATTATGTACCCCGCCAAAGCGGGATGATTGCTTTTTTCTACTAGCAATAAAGTATAAGCCTGTTAACTTGATATCTTAACCTACCACAATATTAACAAACTTACCAGGAATAGCAATTATTTTGCGAATTTCCTTACCAGAAATAAAGTTTTGGACATTTTCATCAGCTTTCGCATAGTCGAACATAGCATCTTTATCAATGTTACGAGCAACAGTGGCTTTACCTCGTACTTTACCATTTACTTGGAAAATAATTTCTACACTGTCTTCAACAAGCTGACTTTCATCATAAGTTGGCCATGAAACATAACTAATGTCCTCTTTATGCCCGAGTTTTGACCATAGCTCTTCCGCTAAGTGTGGTGCAATTGGTGCTAACATTTGAACGAAACCATCCATGTACTGAACAGGTAAAGATTCTGATTTATAAGCTTCATTAACAAAAACCATTAATTGAGAAATAGCCGTGTTAAATCGCATATTCTCCAAATCTTCCGAAACCTTTTTAACTGTTTGGTGATAGATTTTATCTAAGTTTCCTGTGTTGACCGTTGTTACATGATCACGTAACTTATCTTCTTCATCAACTAGCAACCGCCACACACGATCTAGCCAACGACGCGATCCCGCAACACCATCTTCAGACCAAGGCTTGCTCTGTGTCAATGGCCCCATGAACATCTCATATACACGTAATGTATCTGCGCCGTAATTGTTAACAATTTCATCAGGATTGACAACGTTCCCTTTAGATTTAGACATTTTTTCATGGTTTTCGCCTAAGATCATGCCTTGGTTAACTAACTTTTGGAACGGCTCTTTAGTTGGTACAACACCTAAATCATATAAGAACTTATGCCAAAAACGTGCATACAATAAATGCAAAACAGCATGTTCTGCACCGCCAACATACAAATCAACATTCATCCAGTACTTTAATTTTTCAGGATCAGCCAACGCCTCTGAATTATGCGGATCAACGTAACGTAAGAAATACCATGATGAACCAGCCCACTGCGGCATGGTATTGGTCTCACGACGCCCCTTAACACCATCTTTACGAGTAACATTTAGCCAATCAGTAGCATTAGCTAATGGTGATTCTCCCGTTCCAGAAGGTTTTAATTGTTCTTGTGTCATTTCTGGTAGACGCAATGGCAATTCTGATTCAGGAACAAGCGTTTGTGTACCATCTTCCCAATGAATAACTGGAATAGGTTCACCCCAATAACGTTGACGTGAAAAGATCCAATCACGCAAGCGATAGTTAATTTGTTGATGACCCGCATTATGTTCTTCCAACCAGCTAATAGATTCATCGATAGCTTCTTGTTTATTTAATCCATCTAAGAAGCCAGAGTTAATGTGTGTGCCATCATCGGTGTATGCAGCTGCTTCAACATCTCCACCTTCAATAACAGCTTTAATTGGCAAATTAAACTTTTTAGCAAATTCCCAATCACGATCATCATGAGCTGGAACAGCCATGATAGCACCAGTACCGTAAGAAGACAAAACATAGTCAGCAATCCAAATAGGTAACTTCTCACCATTAATTGGATTAGTAGCATAAGCACCTGTAAAGGCTCCGCTCTTATCTTTGTTCAAATCTGTTCGTTCCAAATCAGATTTAGTTTCTACTTCTTTTTTATAGTTGGTAATGGCTTCTCTTTGCTCTGATGTAGTGATTGCATCTACTAGCTCATGCTCTGGTGATAGAACCATATACTGAGCACCAAATAATGTATCTGGTCGTGTAGTATAAACTTCAATTTGTTGATCTGAATCTACAACATTGAAAAATACAGAAGCACCAATTGACTTTCCAATCCAGTGACGTTGTTGTTCCTTAATAGCTTCTGGCCAATCTAAATCTTCCAAATCTTCAAGTAAACGATCAGCATAAGCTGTAATGCGCAAAACCCATTGCTTCATTGGCTTGCGATACACTGGATAACCACCACGCTCTGTTTTTCCATCAATGACTTCTTCATTGGCGACAACAATACCACCACCTGGAAAATCAGGCGCCCAGTTAACCATCATTTCATCTTCATAGGCTAAGCCTTTTTCGTATAATTTTTCAAAAATCCATTGTGACCATTTATAGTATTCAGGGTCAGTTGTGTTGATTTCACGTGACCAATCAATTGAAAACCCAAGTGACTTAATTTGATTTTTAAACACTTGAACATTTTTGTTGGTAAAGCTGGCTGGATTATTACCTGTTTTAATTGCATATTGCTCCGCAGGTAATCCAAATGCGTCCCATCCCATTGGATGCAAAACATTGAACCCTTTAGCACGCTTATAGCGACTCATAATATCAGTTGCTGTATAACCCTCAGGGTGCCCAACATGTAGTCCTTGTCCGGAAGGATACGGAAACATGTCCATAACGTAATACTTGTCTTTTTCTGATGAATCAGGTGCTCTGAACGTCTCATGTTCATCCCAATATTTTTGCCACTTGGCTTCAATGGATTTGTGATCGTATGCCATAAATTTTTCCTTTTATCATTTATCTATTCTATTTACTAATGGGTGATCGTTCTACTGAAACAAAAAAGCCCCATATCACACCAAAAAGGCATGACACGGGGCGAAACTAATATTTCGCGGTACCACCCATGTTCACGTATTGCTACGTCTCATTTATCTTAACGCGACAAAACGTTGCCAGCTACTTCATTTCACTAGCAATTTAATCAACTGAGTTCCGAACTTTGTTTGGTAAGTTTCCAGCACCACTTACTCTCTGATACCCCGCCATACGTAATAGTGTTGAACAATATTGCTATTATTATAACACAAGTTACTATAATCAGGTATAATTAAATTCATGACTATTCAACAAAAGAAACAAAAATTAAGCACAATGTTGGCGGCTATACTCTTTGGTATAATGATGTTTGGCGTTCTGAAAAATCCTAATTGGTTTCGTCAATTTGATATATTTTTCCAGCAGTTAATCCAACAACGTGGTGACCTTACTACACTGTTTTACACGCATATTACACTGTTTGGTAATATGTCTACAATCATTGTAGTATCAGTAGTTGTTGGTATTTTTCTAGCCTATAAACATTATTATCGTGATATTTTATTTTTATCCGTTAATATCATATTCTCAGCTGGACTTATTACACAGGTGCTCAAACAAGTGATTACTCGTGTCAGGCCACAGCCACAACTTATTCCAGAAAATGGCTACAGCTTTCCATCTGGTCATTCCATGGTCGCAATCTTATTATATGGTTCATTAATTATTTTGATTAATTACCACCTAAAACCTAGTTTATTCAAAACCCTCAGTATAATTGTTCTAACCAGTTTAATTATCATTATTCCAATCAGCAGAGTATACATTAACGTGCATTATCCGAGTGATGTTCTTGCTGGTTTATCACTTGGTTACGTACTACTTCTTATTTCGAAGTATTTTATTTTTGATCTTAAATCTGCTACAGGAGTTCTTCATGATTCTCACAAGTAATAATTTCACACATCAATTAATTGAACAAACCGTCAAAATCAACGATATAGTTCTCGATGCTACAACAGCAAACGGTATCAACACCAGATTTTTAGCTACAAGAGTTGGGAATGCTGGAAAAGTACTTAGCTATGCGACTACAAAGGACAATGCTAATGCTGCCGCTGCTTCACTATTCATGAGTGGTTTATCGGATCGTGTAACCTTACTAGGAAAAATATTAGACGACCAATTTATCCACGAACTTGGTTCACAAAACCAAATTAGTGTCGCTATTTTCGATTATTCTGATGATGCTAAAAATACTGACGATCGACCAGCTGATTATCTACAACAAATAACAAGTGTCTTACCACGCCTTACCCATGGGGGGTTACTAATTGTCAAATTTGATCAAGTACCTGAAGAGTGGTATGAATATAAAAATAATTTACTTGCGGCCGACTATTCACAAGCCAGCTATATTACAAGGCTCGTCCAAACAGATGTTATTGAGAGGGTTTAATAATGAAAAAATTTTTACCACATATTGTTATGGGGATTATATTAATCATTAGCATTGTCGGCGTTCTAGTGATGACACAGCAAAAACCAGCTAGTACTCAACAAGAACCTAAACTTAACAAAATTCCCCTTCCTCAACTAACAACTAAAATTGCTAAAAACGAGAGTAAGCTTGTGATGAGAACAACCTATGGTGACATCACAATAAAACTCTTCAATAGGTATACGCCATTGGCTGTAGAAAATTTCATTACTCATGCCAAAGATGGTTACTATAACAACACATCATTTCATCGTGTTATTAATAATTTTATGATTCAGGGTGGCGACCCAACAGGCACAGGTAGCGGTGGACAATCAATTTGGAAAGATAAAGACAAGCACATAGATGATGGCAACGGATTTAAAAATGAGATTAGTTCTTCACTGTACAATATTCGCGGTGCCGTTGCAATGGCAAATGCAGGCACAGACACTAATACCAGTCAGTTCTTTATTGTCCAAAACCCAGAAGATGTTTCAAGTGACGTCAACCCTAATGTTTATCCAACCAAAATTGTTAATGCTTATAAAAAAGGCGGTTATCCTAGTTTAGATGGCAATTATACTGTATTTGGACAAGTCATTGATGGCATGGCTGTAGTAGATAAAATAGCTAGTTCCCCAGTCATAGCAACTTCGAGTGATGAAAAATCAAAGCCAACTAATCCAGTCAAAATTACAAATATTGAAATGATAAAAGAATTAAAAAAAGACAGGTAGCGTGTGCTACTTGTCTTTTTTTAATTCATTTTTCAAATGTTCGCATAATCAAAACATCTACTTTAGAAACCTGTGTTACGAAGGACGGTACCGTACCTGCCATTGCTCTTTGTAAACGACTCAGCCCAGTTTCACCAATAACAATTAAATCATTATGATGATCTTTCGGAAAATCACGCGCGATTACACGCTTTGGTGACCCAAAGCGGACGTGAATATCGACATTACTATGTCCTAGTGACTTAGCGTAATCAAAAGATTCATTAATAGCTTTTTCAGCAGCTTGCTCCATTTGATAAACTACATCTTCATTCATCGCAATCGAGCCAAAATAACCACCACCTGTGGTATCCACTACTGTCAAAATATCAATGTGTGAATCAGGAGCAAACTCAACAACTTTTTTTATCAATGTGTTTGAAACTTCTGAGCCATCAATTGCAACCAAAATGTTATTATATGCCATACGCCTATCCCTCTTATTTCTTAATAACTACATTATACCGCTATTAAAAAAATAATGTAAGCGCTTTTAAAAATTACATTTATTTCTGTAAGTTATTCATGATTCGATAACCCTCATCTTGTCCAATAATCACTTGGTCCGCTACATTTAGAAATAATCCATGCTCAACGATACCAATCTGTCCATCTAAATACTGCCCTAGTTCAAACGGTTGATCAATTTGTTCTAAATTCAGATCAACGATATAGTGCCCTAAGTCCGTCACTAGTGGCTTCTGATACTTGTCTAGACGTAATTTGGGGTGTAAATGACGTTCTTTTAGTTCAGCTACTAATTTACCGCTACCAAATGCTACTACTTCTACTGGTAAAGGGAATTTGCCCAATTTACTATGCAGTTTATGTTCATCAATAATCCAAATCACACGTCTAGAGTATTTCGCCACAATCTTTTCCATTAAGAAAGCTGCTCCACCACCTTTGATGCCATTTAAATGCTGGTCGACTTCATCCGCACCATCAATCGTTAAATCTATCATTGGTACCAAGTCAATATCACGAATCGGAATACCAAGTTTTTGCGCACGTCTAGCTGTCTTTGTCGAAGTGGTTATACCAATAATAGTCAATTTTTCATCTTGAATACGTTTAGCTAAGGCATCTAGAAAGTAAGCTATCGTAGATCCTGTTCCAAGACCGACAACCATTCCATCTTCTATCAGTGTGGCAGCAAACTCACCGGCGTGTTTCTTTTGCTTGTTCATCTTGTTATTTTACAACACTTTTTCTAAGAATTCTTGTGCACGCTTTGTCTTTGGCTTATCAAAGAATGATTGTGGTGTAGCAATCTCTTGTATGCCACCGTCAGCCATAAACCACACAGTATCCGCTACTTCACGGGCAAATCCCATCTCATGCGTTACAACAATCATAGTCATGCCATCTTCTGCCAACTGCTTCATCACACTTAATACCTCACCTACCATTTCTGGATCTAAGGCACTTGTCGGCTCATCAAAGAGTAATACGTCAGGTGACATTGCTAAAGCACGAGCAATCGCTACACGTTGTTTCTGTCCTCCTGATAGGCTGTCAGGATAAACATTTCCTTTATCAGCTAAACCAACTTGAGCAAGTAACTTTTCAGCAGTTTTGGTGGCTTCCTTATCACTAATATTCTTAACTTTTACCGGTGCCAATTTAATGTTCTCAATTACAGATAAATTTGGAAACAAGTTAAAGCTTTGAAACACCATACCCATTTTTTCACGCAATTGATCTAACTCTTTTTCAGACAAATTTGTTAAATCCTGATTTTCAAAATTTACCTTACCACTGGTTGGTGAATCTAACATATTAATGGCACGTAAAAAGGTAGATTTACCTGCACCAGAAGGCCCAATAACAGAGATAACCTCGCCTTTTTGCACAGTAACATTTACATTATCAAAAATTATTTTTTCACCAAATTGTTTTTTCAAATTTTTTATATTCAATAACTCAGTCATTATTAATCTCCATTTCCAATGTTAATTACTATTATACAGTGTTATAATTTATATGCATCTGTTATTCGTATTAAACTGAATACATTGTATAATATTGCATAAAAAATTACTTTGATAAATTATATGGAGAATAATAATGGCTAAAATTGTAAATCGTGAAGAAAAGGTATCAAATTTATTCGAAGATTTCATTTCATTACCGACTAGTGAAAGTAATGACGAAACTCGAAAAGCAGCATTGGGTCATGACGAAGAAAAAAATAAGAAATAAAAAACACGCTTACGCGTGTTTTTTGAATACTAATAATTCTATTAGTCTTCGATATCAGTAACTGTTCCGGCACCAACAGTGTGGCCACCTTCACGAACAGTAAACTTCAAACCTTGTTCGATGGCAACTGGTGAGATCAATTCGATTTCGAATGTCACTTGGTCACCAGGCATAACCATTTCAACACCGGCTGGCAATTCAACAACACCTGTAACGTCAGTTGTGTGGAAGTAGAATTGTGGACGGTAGTTAGTGAAGAATGGTGTATGACGACCACCTTCTTCCTTAGTCAAGACATAAACTTCAGCCTTAAACTTCTTGTGTGTGTTAATTGAACCTGGCTTTGCCAAAACTTGACCACGTTCAATGTTGCTACGATCAACACCACGCAACAATGCACCGATGTTATCACCCGCTTGAGCTTCTTCCAAAGTCTTACGGAACATTTCGATACCTGTAACAGTAGTCTTTTGAACTTCGTCTTTCAATCCAACGATTTCAACTTCAGTTCCAGTAGTCAATACACCACGGTCAACACGACCAGAAGCAACTGTACCACGACCAGTGATTGTGAAGACATCTTCAACAGGCATCAAGAATGGCTTGTCTGTTTCACGTGCTGGTTCTGGAATGTATGAATCAACAGTATCCATCAATTCTTCGATAACCTTAACTTGTTCAGCATCACCTTCCAAAGCCTTCAAAGCTGATCCCTTAAGTACAGGAATATCGTCGCCTGGGAAGTCATATTCTGACAACAATTCACGAACTTCCATTTCAACCAATTCAACTAATTCTTCATCATCAACCAAATCAGTCTTGTTCAAGAAGACAACCAAGTAGTCAACACCAACTTGACGTGCCAACAAGATGTGTTCACGTGTTTGTGGCATAGGACCATCAGTTGCAGCAACAACCAAGATAGCACCATCCATTTGGGCAGCACCAGTGATCATGTTTTTAACATAATCCGCGTGACCTGGGGCATCGATGTGGGCATAGTGACGCTTCTCTGTTTCATATTCGATGTGAGAAGTGTTAATTGTGATACCACGTTCTTTTTCTTCAGGCGCGTTATCGATTTCAGCAAAATCAGTAGCATCAACACCCTGCTTTTCAGCCAATACCTTTGAGATAGCGGCAGTCAAAGTCGTCTTTCCGTGATCGACGTGTCCAATAGTACCAATGTTAACGTGGGGCTTAGTGCGAACGTAAGTTTCCTTAGCCAATGTAGTTTCCTCCAAAATTCATTTTTCAATACTATGAAAAATGTTTATAAATATATTTTACAACGCAAGCCGTCAAAAGACAACAAATAACTTGCATTTTTCCGGCTTTTGAAGCCAGAAATTATTATACCGATTTATTAAGAAAATGTAAACCATTTTGAACTTAATTTTCGAAAAAGCTTTCAGTCAGTGTATTTATTTTTTCATGCCATTGTTGTTGATTTTCTGGCTCATTTGGTTTAGAGCGACCATAATAATGTGCGATACTGCTATCAACCCATTTTTCAATATCCGTTATTGCAATATCAACACGTGGGTATAGTAATGTTAGCTCAATACGTATTTGATGCGCCAACATTTCTAGAGCGATGGGGTCCTTTTGCCCTAACCTGTTTTCCAGTGTTGCTGCTGCAGCTTCAAATACAGCTGAACTAGTTAATGGCATTATATCGCTCAGCTGTACCGTATAAATTTCATCATCAAGCCAGCGGTACTTCACTGTTTCATCAATCTGTAATTTTTGCAGATCTTCCAGTAATGTTGCACGAATAATCGGTAATGCGTAGGGATCAACAAGGATAAATTTAGCACCTACAACAAACTGCGCTACTGGTAAGTGTCGCGCAGATTCGTAACGATCACGTTGTGCTAACAAATCATAATCGCTCATATGATAAAATTGGCGCGCAATCGTATCGAGTGTTGCTCTCATATTTTCTTGTGCTCGTTCTTCAGCTTGTCTGATTTCTTTCAAAACTTCATCAACGACATCTAAATCATCCCAAAGAACAGCTAATTGTTGCGCATAGACAAAATTTTGATTTTGAACGGCAAGCGCTACAACCATTCGAAAATTAGATTCATCATCTAAATATTCTAATAGAAAATCATCTGCATAAGTTGATGCAAGCTGATATTGTTCATCCATAAACAAGGCGGTCACTAAGCGATAGTTGACTTCAAATGTTTGCATCTTTTCATATAGTGTAGCTAATGTTTCAGCAGCATCATGCCAATTTTTTTGTTTTGTCTCGATATTGGCTCGATCAATCAATTCTTGATTTTCTGGTGTTATATTTTCATCCATATTTTTTTGTGTTCAAACAATACCCAAATTATGCAGCATATCATTAAAACACATGCCCTCCTTTCAAATACTCAAAATCCCAACTCAATTGAGTTGGGACATTTTATTATTCGGTAGCCTTACTTTGCACATTCTTTTTTGCTGGACGGCGAACCTTTTTTTTATTGCTATTAGGTGTTGCAGATTTTTTCTGTGCGGTGCGTTTATTAGCCTGAGTACCAGACTGTGTCGCTGCTGTTTTGTGGCTGTTTGGTCGGCGATTTTGGTTAACTTCCATAACCACAGGCATAACCATAGGTCGACGTCTTGTTTGTTCAAATAAGAAGCGTGACAATACATCACGAACACCAGCTTTTAGCTCGTTCCAATCAAAATTTTTATTATTAGTTAAATAATCTTCAATCTGTTGAACAGTTAAATCAGAAGCTTCTTTCATCAAATCACGATTTGCTTTAACATACACAAATCCACGTGATGTTAGCTTTGGTTTTGAGACAACCTGACGTTTTTTACGATCAATTGTCACAACAGAAACAAAGACGCCATCTTCAGACAATATGCGACGATCACGCAAGACCACGTTACCAATATCGCCAATACCAGAACCATCAATCAACGTTTCACCAATGGTAAACGAATCTTTCAACTCAAATTCGCCGTCAATTAGCTTAAACTGATCACCCTTCATTGCCATCAAAATATGATTTTCAGGTACGTTAACCTCCTCAGCAGCATCTTTAGCTGCTGACATCACACGATATTCTCCTTGAATGGGCATGAAGTACGCTGGTTGCATGATATTAAGCATCATTTGTAAATCATTTCGTGATGCATGACCACTAGAGCGCATATCGGTACTAATTTGCTTCACATCAGCACCTTGCTTGAATAGCATATCGCGTGTTTTTGCGACGACACTTTCCATGGCTGTAGAAGGTGTTGTCGTAATGAACACGAGATCATCTGAGCCAATTTTAATATGAGCGTCTTCGCCATTTGCCATACGATTCAAATGCTTAATGGGTTCACCCATGCGACCTGTTTCTAAAATAACCGTTTCATGAGCAACTACACTCTTCATATTCTTTAAACTGACAAATAATTGACTTTCAGGCAAAGGTAACTGTAATTTTTTTAGTTTGATAGCTGTTCGTACAACATTTTCAATATCATTCCCTGATAAAATTAGCTTACGTTTTGTTGCAGCAGTGGCATCGATAATCTGTTGAATTCTTTGGATGTTCGAAGCGACAGCTGCTACAATAATACGCTTTTTTTTGTTATCACGGAACGTTTCTAATATATAATCGCCAATTTTGGATTCGTTAACCGAATCAGCTCCACCCTCTGTACCAGCAGCATCAGCCAACAAAGCTAATACTTTCCCTTGACCAACTTCTACTAAACGAGGAATATCAGTACGGTAGTAACTTTCTGCTGTTTGATCAAACTTAAAATCGCCAGTGTACACGATTTGACCATATTCCGTACCAATTACAATACCTAATGATTCAGGAATCGAGTGTGTGGTATTAAAGAAAGACACTTTAACATTACCAAAGTCAATTTCACTCTTTTCATTAATAATGTGGTAATCATTATAATCTTTTAATGCAGGCTGATCTTTTATCGCTAGCTTAACTAACTCAATTGTCAACTCAGATCCAAAAATTGGTACATTGACTTGCTGTAAAAAATATGGCAAAGCACCAATTGCATCAGCGTGTCCGTGTGACAAGAAAACACCGGCAATTTTTTCAGTGTTTTTAATCAAATAGTCAAAATCGGGTACAACTACATCCACACCCAGCTGGTCTGTTTCTGGATACTTTAATCCTGCATCCAATATAAAAATATCGTCATTAACTGTGACGGCATACATGTTTTTCCCATTTTCACGGACTCCGCCAAATGGAATAATACTTAAATCTGTCATTAATCTTTCCTTTATAAACATGTGATCAACTAGATGTTTTAGTTATCACCATAGTCTACACACTCTTTTTATTCGTATATTTTATGAATAACAGGAACCTGCCGGTCTAGAACACTGAGGTCTTCCTTGTTGCTTGTCTCGATACGTAATGTTTCTATTTTAGCATACTTTTCAACTCTTTTCTGGTATTATTGAAACAGCGTGTCAATAATAAAATAGTATCTGTTGAGAATGACAGATACAAAATTAATAAAAAGCATGTTTATAGACGAAAGGAACAAAATAACTCATGCAACGTCATCCATTCAAGCCATCACACAAAATTCGCAATACCATCATAGCAATTATTATCATTATTGCAGCAGTGGTGATAGGATTTGTCATTGTTGGTCACCAATCCGACAATAAAAAAGAGACTTCTTCAAGCAAAGTTTCTCGTAGCTCATCAACTTCTTCAAGTCAAAAGAAATCAAAAAAATCAAGTACATCTTCAAAAATATCAAACAGTACTTCAGCAGAAGAAGCCACTTCAATTATAAGTTCTTCCACAAGCGTAGCTGCAGCGCCATCTGTCGCTAGTAGTGAAGTTTCCCAAGTATTAAGTAGCGCTACCCAAGATGCTACGCAGACACCAGTACAAGATAACAGCGATACATCTAGTGTTAACGATAGTTCTTCTTCATCAAGTGCTACTTCATCAAGTACAACTACATTTGGCAACTGGTCTTTAGCAACATATAATGATGTTGCCCTTGGTTCAGCTACTTATGATCAGATCCGTGCTACATATGGCAATCCTACCTACTTAACCGCAGATCAAAAATATGCTTATGCTACTTGGCAAAGTCAAAGCGGTGCGAAAGTTTCTGTCGTCTTTACACCTAGCGGTGACAGTAATAACGTGCAACTTATTGCAAGCAATAAAACACAATCAGGATTACAATAAAAAAGACATCTTAACTGATGTCTTTTTTATTGTGCTGTTATCCGTTTATGCCAGCTCTTTCAGCAATAGGAATCAAAACATTCCCAATAGCAGCTACTAAAATGATTCCAGTAATAATTTCAAAAATACTATTAAACGACACGATGCCTATAAGCCAGCCTAATAAATTATGATTAGGTATACCCGTAAAATTCGTGCGCATAACCGTAAAGCCAATAGCTGTAAGTAACACCACTCCAACGGTATTAATCAAAGCAGCTAGTCCGCCCAAAAATCCTAATCCAAACGTACGAACCCCTAGATTCTTGTTACGTAACCATTTATTAAATACTAGACCGATTACCAGGCCTATCAAAATACGAGGTATGAACGCTGTAAAAGGGTTTTGAAACATTAAAGAACCAATAGACCCCGGTGTCGACCAAGCTTGCCAAAAAGTTAATAGGCCCCAGAAACCACCAATAAAGGCCCCACGACGTGCTCCTAGAAGAATTGCAGCAATCGCTACGGTAAACTGTATAATTGTTGGCTGTGCGCCTACAATAACAGCCCCGAGTGGTATATACCCAAGCCAAGGAATCAGTACTTGTAATAAAATAATTGCCATAAAAAAGGTTGTAATTACCAAATATTTTGTCTTATTGTTGGTCATAAAATTTGCTCCTATGTATATTCCACGCCTTATATCATATCATAGAGCAACATTATTCATTTAACATTTGTTTTTGTCGCCAAATATCGGTATAATTTATGAGTAATGCGTCTATAGTTCAACAGGATAGAACAAGAACCTCCTAAGTTTTAGCTCCCAGTTCGAGTCTGGGTGGACGCATAAGAAAAAGGGGTGCCGATTTGGCACCCCTTTTTCTATCCTATTATATTTGATCGTTCTGCTATTGGTAATAGTATGCTACCAATCACACTAAGTAAAATAAAACCTACAATCATTTCAAATAAGGCATTGAACGAAACAATGCTGATCAGCCAAGCTAAGATGTTATGCGTTGGGACCCCAGTAAAGTTAGTGTGCATAACGGTAAAACCTAGTGTCGTTAGCAAAACAACACCAACTGTGTTGATTAAAGCTGCCGTTGTGCCCAATACCCCTAATCCAAACGTTCGAATTGATTTAGACTGGTTTCGTAGTAATTTATTAAAGAGATACCCAATAATCAACCCAACTAAAGCACGTGGGATAATAGCAGTCAATGGATTTTGAAATATTAAAGAACCTATCGTTCCCGGGTGAGTTATAGCATTTACAAACGATAATAGACCCCACCAACAGCCAACAATTGCGCCATATTTTGGACCTAAAATAACGCTTGCAATGGCAACGGTAAATTGAATAATCGTTACTGAAGCACCAACAATAAAAGCACCAAGGGGCAATAATCCAAGCCACGGAACAAAAGTTTGTAAAAATACAATGGCGATAAAAAGTGTCGTTATCACGAAATAACGGGTATTTTGATTGATCATTATAGCGTCTCCAATAACTGCATATGCCCTAAACTATATAGATACATTATTAATTTGTCAATAAAAAACTAACTTTTTGATGCGGCCACCCTTTGTTGATAGTTCTTCTACTCATTCGTTTTTTTGGTAAAAATTTACATTTATTGTATAATTAGTCAAGAATAATTTTAAAAAGATAGAGGAGAAAACTTAATGTTATCGGAATTCAAAGCTTTTATTATGCGAGGAAATGTACTTGACTTGGCGGTTGGTGTCATTATCGGTGGTGCCTTTACTGGATTGGTTAAATCATTAACTACGAACTTAATCGGCCCAATCATTGCATTTGCAACTGGCGGAACAACAGACTTAGATCAATTGCAACTTGTCATTACAAAAACGTTAACATTTAAATACGGGGCCTTCTTAAATGACGTAATTAATTTTCTGATTACTGCTTTCGTTGTATTCTTGATTGTTAAGTTTATTAATCGCTTATTTAAAGCTAACAAAAAAGAAGAAACAAAAGCAAACCCTGAATTGGAGATTCTAACAGAAATCCGTGATTTGTTAGATGCTGAGAAAAAAGCACAATAAAAAAAGAAGTTCAAATTGAACTTCTTTTTTTATTTATCGAATGGGCTTGAGTGCATCATCAATTTGTTCCAAAATAATCTTTTGGTTATCGACTTGCTCAAGATCATAAGTCTGCAAATCAATTTTAATTTTTGGAGATGCATCATAGGCATCGAACCAATCACGATAAGCTGACCACATTTTATAATAATAGGCTCTTAACCCGTCGTTATTATCAAATTGTTCATAATCACGGCCACGCTTTTTAATACGGTATAAAATAGTTTCGAAATCAGTTTCAGCATATACCATCAAATCAGGAGCTTTTTTAGGCATTTTTTGTAGTTCAGCCATCATATTGTCTAATAGACTGGTATAAACGTCCATCTCAGAGTCAGAAATATTACCATCTTTATGGTTTTCTTCAGTAAACAAAGCATCTTCATAAATTGAACGATCAAGAACATTATTGTCATCCGCCAACGCTTGCTTAATCATGTCGAAACGACGATTTAAAAAGTATATTTGCAACAAGAAACCATATTGCTTTGGATCCGAGTAATAAAGCGGTAGAACGGGATTATCGCCTACCGGTTCATAAAATGCTTTTGTGTTCATATGCTTTGCAATCAAACTTGTGAGCGTTGTTTTACCAACACCGATCATACCTGCAGTAATAATCACCATGACAACCTTCTTCCTGATGTTTTCATTATTTTGACTTGAAAATTAGTTTGAATCAACTATTTTCAAGTAATCGCTAGTGAGCGACTTTTGTCATATCTGATTAAACCTCGCACAATATTCAGAAGTATTCTCAGTATTTCAGACAATGTTTATTATATCAAATACATCCTTCAAAATAAATGCAGACTATTTGAAACACCTGCCAATTTATTCTACAAAAAAACATCCTCACGGACGTTTTTATTTAACCAATAGTTTTAAAGCTGAGCGAATATAGCCATCTGTACTATCGTTATTGCGACCAACGATTTGGGCAACCGTTTTCACATCTTTAGCTGTATAGCCAAGTGCCAATAGCGCTTCAAGTGCATCATCTAAGGCTTGCGATTGTTCTGGCTTATTTGAAGAATCAATCATACCCGTTCGTGATACCAACTCATCTAACTTACCTTTCAAATCTAAAACAATTTGCTGAGCCGTTTTCTTTCCAACACCAGGGAATTGTGTCAAATACGCCACATTATCATTTTCAACTGCGCTAATAAGTCCCTCGGCATCCCCGTTTGCTAAAATAGCTAAGGCACTCTTAGGCCCGATTCCTGAGACGTTCAATAGCTTATTAAACAAAGCCTTCTCATCAGCATCAATAAAGCCATATAAACTGATGTCATTTTCACGAACAATTTGCTGCACATAGACATGCGATTCCACATTCTCCTCAAAACGGTAAGGATTTGCACTGTACAAACGATACCCCACGCCACTTCGGGATGCAATCACAATATACGATGGTGTGATGTTTGTGATTAGTCCATTAATATACTCATACATTTACGCAATAACTCTCTTTCAAATGGTTTCTTTTAGTTTAGCATAAAACGTGCACGGCACTCACCCTAAAGTAAGTCAGTTCAAACTAAAACTATTAGCATCCGTCGTAATTTCATCAACACCTAGTCCAATATAATACGGGAACTCTGATGGCGATATTGTCCAAACATTTAGTCTTCGACCTTGCTGTCTGAGTGCTTGAATTGTTTGCTGCGTTAATCTTTTCCCATTAATATCCAGTCCTGCTTTGGGTCCTAATTCGTTTAATTTTTGAGACAATTGCACAGGATCACTGGCCGAATCCCATAAAAGCTCGAGCGAAATATTTTTATCTAACGCATACACATGTTTTAAGGCTTCATACTGCGAGCTGATTATTGTACTATGGTTATACAATCCTGCATTTTTAACTGCAGTAATTAAATTTTGAACATCACCATCGGTCATTTGACTAGCCGGTTGTTTAACTTCAATAATTGGACGTAAACTATTACTAAACATTTCCGTTAAGTACTCTTTTAAAGTTGGTAAAGTTAGTGATTGATATTTTCCAACATTAGCACCAGAATCAATATGATATTGTTTAATCTGAGCCAATGTCAAATCTTTAATAGCACCATGGCCGTTAGTCATACGATCAATAGTACCATCATGACTGACAATCCACTGTTTGTCTTTTGTAAGCCAGATATCTGTCTCCGCACCATAACTACCCTTAGCTAATTGAAAAGCGGGTATCGAATTCTCAGGCGCTAAGTTGGACGCCCCACGGTGGGCAATTAACTTTGTTTGAAAATTACCATTAACACGATATTGGACACTTCCATCAGAAGCAAAGTAATATGTGTGCTTATCAACTGATTTCAATTGATTTTTAATAGCAAGATTTGTTACTGAATCAAAATAATAAGTTTTCAATCCAACCGTTTGTAAACCACTTTGACGTTTGCCATCTTTAAAAAAATACTTTCCCGTTCCATCATCTAAATAACCGTTAGCCGGTTCAGCCGTTTTATAATAACTACCATTCACATAACCAGAGTGTGGTGTTTGGCCTACTGCACCATTTTCAATTTGTGTTAGCACTACTTTTTCTAGCATTGAAGGTGGCTGTACTGAGCCCACTTCTGAATTCACGATTTTGGTAAAAAGCATGCCTGATAGTAGTGCACACAAACCTAAAATAAATCTCATGTTACCCCCGTTATTACAACTTATAGCATTCTACTTTGATAAACAAATAAAAAATACGTCTGAGAGTCAGATGTATTTTTTTCGTTTTGTTCATCTTTATTATTTATGAATAAACATCGCGTCTCCAAAACTAAAGAAACGATACTGATCATCAACCGCATGTTTATAAGCATTCAAAATATTATCACGCCCAGTAAAGGCTGCAACTAGCATGACCAATGTTGATTTAGGCAAGTGAAAATTAGTTATAAAGGCATCTACGACTGTCCAATTGTATCCTGGCTTAATAAATATATCTGTCCAACCTGAATCAGCGGCCAAGTCACCATTAAACTTAGTACCTATAGTTTCAAGGGTACGTATTGATGTCGTACCTGTAGCAATGATACGCCCACCGTGTTTTTTAACCGAATTCAACTCATCAGCGGCTTCTTGGCTGAGTTGGTAAAATTCTGAATGCATTTTATGATCTTCAATATTTTCTTCGTCAACAGGCCGAAACGTTCCAAGACCCACATGAAGCGTTAATTCAACTGTTTTAACACCTTTGGCACGAACCTTATCTAGCAACTCAGGTGTCCAATGTAGCCCTGCTGTTGGTGCTGCTGCTGATCCTTCAACCTTTGAATAAACTGTTTGATAACGTTCTTGATCGTCAAGTTTTTCTTTAATATAAGGCGGCAATGGCATTTCGCCCAACTGCTCAAGAAGTTCCATAAAAATACCATCATAGTGAAATTCAATATATCGACCACCATGTTCTAATTCACCAACAACTGTTGCCGTCATAATTGGATTTTCAATGTCATCTCCAAAAACAATAGTTGATCCAACAGGAGATTTTTTCGCTGGTTTAACTAGTGTCTCCCATACATCACCATGATCTTGACGAAGTAATAAGACTTCAGCATGCCCACCTGTTTCCGGACGTGCACCGTGTAAGCGTGCCGGTAGAACACGCGAATTATTCATGACAATAGCATCCCCAGGATTCAAGTAATCTAATATGTCATAGAAATGTTTATCCTCATAAACACCAGTCTTAGCGTCCATTGCTAATAATCTCGAAGCATCACGTTGCTTCAACGGTGTTTGTGCAATCAATGCCTCTGGTAAATCATAATCAAAATCTGATAATGTATATTTTTTTTCTTCTGCCATAATAATATCGAATCCCTTTAAAAATAATCTAATTTCAATTGTAACATACTTGTTTGTAAAGAAAAAAGCTATTGAACTGGCTTAACAAATGAAAAAATTAGAAAATGTTTTATAAACTACCGGTGTTACCACTAAGACCCGTTTCCTTTTCGAATTCAAACCCAGTTTGCGCTACTTTGTCAAGTTCATCGGCAGTCAATATTTTATTGAC
Source organism: Leuconostoc mesenteroides subsp. mesenteroides (assembly GCA_009676745.1). NCBI lineage: Bacteria > Bacillati > Bacillota > Bacilli > Lactobacillales > Lactobacillaceae > Leuconostoc > Leuconostoc mesenteroides. The sequence continues at coordinate 1,092,509 of CP046062.1, read as the reverse complement.
ATTTGGAATTTCAAATTGCTTCAAAACATCAGCATACGTCAAATCGTGTTGATTCAGATAATCAACTAATAAAGCTAATTCGTGGCGTTGGGTAGCGGTTGGTTTATTAATTGTTATTGTTTCATCAAAAGCTCGCTCAACGGAACGATCATAACGCTTGTTATTGGACTCAATTGTATATTCATTTTGAATTTTTTCCAATCTATCCTTCAGTTCTTCGGTTAGTTCATCAAAAGCAATTGGTTGTCCAAAACGTCTTTTTTGCATAAACGAGGAATCAAGCGATAAATTAACCATACCAGCTTGCTTGTATTCTGCTTCATGAATATGTCCATGAACAGATAAAATGGGGTATGGTAAATCAATTGCATAATGGCTCATCCATACATTAATACTATTAATTTTTATAGCTTTAGCAGTTTCAATATACTCAATAATGTTTGTTTCAGGTGTTTTTATTGCTGCTTTAATTTGGTCTGAATGATCATGATTTCCTTTAAAAAACACTTTTTTGCCTTTTAAACGACTAAGTTGGGCTACAAAATCCTGTTTCTTACGAAACATGCCCAAATCACCAAGAAAATAAACTACGTCCTCGTCTGTCACGGTCTCGTTCCAAGTATCCTCAAGATATTGATCCATATTTTTAATCGTTGGCTCAATATTCAATGCTTTCAATGATACAGCCCGTGATTTATCAAAATATAGAATCTTTTCATGATTAAAATGAGTATCTGAAATAATAAAATTTGTCATAATTTCCTTTGATAGGCATGTCCCAAATGCGCATACCCTGCTTCAGTAACAACACGTCCTCGTGGCGTACGCTGTAAAAAACCAATCTGCAATAAATATGGTTCAACCATTGCCTCTAATGTTTCTGACTCCTCACCAATATTAGCTGCTATTGTGTTTAACCCAACAGGACCACCTTTATAATATTCAATCATTGTTTCCAATAACTTATGATCAGTTTCGTCAAGACCTTTATCATCAACACGTAACTTATCTAATCCAATGGTCACAATGTTTTTGTCAATTGCAGCCTTTCCCTCTACTTGAGCAAAATCACGGACACGTTTCAACAGACGATTAGCGATACGAGGTGTGCCACGAGAGCGCAACGATATTTCATATGCACCTTCTGACTTAATTGGTGCATCAAAAATATCTGCTGTACGGACAACTATTTGTTGTAATTCTTCTGGCGTGTAGTATTGCAGCGAGTTAATAATACCAAATCGATCGCGAAGAGGCTTAGATAACATACCAGGACGCGTAGTCGCCCCAATTAAAGTAAATGGCGGCAACGGAAAATGAACTGGCCGCGCTGTTGGCCCCTGACCAACCATGATATCAACAAAATAATCTTCCATTGCTGAATACATTATTTCCTCAATATTAGTAGGAATTCGATGTATTTCATCAATGAACAAGATATCGCCTGGCTCCAGTTCATTCAGTAGTGCTACTAAGTCGCCTGGTTTTTCAATAGCAGGTCCCGATGTTGTTTTAATATTGACATTCATCTCATTAGCAATAATCATTGCAAGCGTTGTTTTACCTAATCCTGGTGGTCCAAAAAGTAACACATGATCTAAAGCTTCTTCACGTTGTTTTGCTGCTGAAATATAGACATTCAGCTCTTCTTTTAATGCCTCTTGTCCAATATACTCACGCAAAAATTGTGGACGCAATGATAATTCACTACGCTGTTCTTCATCATTAGCAGCTGCGTCACGTAATAAATGATCTACTTCGGTGTCTTGTTCATACCATTGATTAAATTGTGGGTTATCTTCTGTCATAGTTAGTCCTATATTATATACGTTCATGATGTAGTTACATTTTTAAGCATCATACTATGATATGACGTAATAAAAACTCCCTAAGCTTATAAGTAAATTATAACAAAAGGAGTTTTTATATTTTAAAAAATTTTATCGATTTACTGTCACAGTTAAATCAGGAACGGCCTGATGCTGACGTGTGTAAAAGGTTACGATATACTGATTGTCTGTTACTTCTAAAATCGCATAAGTCCCACCAAGGTTTGCATGTGGTCCCTTTGGTAGGGTTGTTGAACCTGGATTTATAAATAACTTTTGATCGTATGAAACTGCCCCTTCTTTATGTGTATGCCCAAACAAAACAATTTGTGCATGCGCATCGCTTGCAGCTTCATTCATTAAATCTAAATGAGCCCACTTCAATATTGCTGTCGCATTATAAAGATGACCGTGGGTTTGAAAAAAAGTTATATCTTCAATAACCGTTGAACGTGCTTCAACAAAATCAGGATCATTATCCATGTTACCAGTTACCGTGGAAACACCTTTAAAAATGTCATCATCAGCGTGTAATTCAGAATCACCATTGTAAAAAATGCCAGCAACCTGATCTCGCCAATGTGCCAAAATATCTGCTAAAATTTTTCGATCACTATGTATATCTGAAACAACTAAAAATTTAACCATCATTTTCCTCCAACCAAACTGGTAATTTTTTACCGAGTTCTTGTAGTGCCAAGCCACGATGACTAATTGCATTTTTTTCGCTTGCAGACATTTCCGCAAAAGTTTTGTTCATGCTAGGTACAAAAAATATTGGATCATAGCCAAAGCCGTCTTGCCCACGTTCACTTTCTGTGATGTAGCCATCTACCTGGCCGTTAACAATTAGGTTAGAACCCTTAGGACTATGTAGCGCAATAACACTATTGAAGTGTGCTGTTCGCTGCTCTTTAGGAAACTGAGTTAATTTTTGCAAAACTTTGTCAAGATTTGCTTGATCATCGTGGTCACCAGCGTATCGTGCTGAATAAACTCCTGGTTCACCGTTTAAAGCATCCACTGACATACCAGAGTCATCAGCCAAAATATAATCATTAGGAGCAACTTTAGCAATCGTTTCAACTTTCTTCACAGCATTTTCTTCAAACGTTGTTCCATCTTCAACAATCTCAGGCACATCCCCTATTTCTTGAAGTGAAACGACAGGTAAATCAATACTTATTGCCGCCAGTAAGGCTTCAATTTCAGTTATTTTATGGGTATTATTACTCGCTATAATTAGCTTCACTTTTCTTCCTCCAAATGGTTATCAACAACGTTAAGATGGCGCACATCTAGCTCATGATCTCGTGCTAACCAACTACTAGCAATTGTTTTGAATTTCAATGTTTCACCTGTCGTATTATAAATATCATTATTATGATTATGCTTCACGGCTGAATGAATATCGAGTTCATCCAAATATTGTTTCATTACTGCAACCGTTTTGGCGCCAGAATCAACTAATGTCACATCAGTCCCGACAGCTTCTTGAATAAAAGACGTCAGTAATGGAAAATGAGTACATCCCAAGATTAGTGTATCTACATTTGCATCTTTAAAAGTACTCAAATGACGATGAACTATCTCACGAGCTTCGTCACTCTGATAGAGATTATTTTCCACTAATGTAACAAATTCAGGTTCAGCTTTAGAAGTAATTTGGACATTATTATCAATTGCTAATATTTTTTTATTATAGACTTGCGATTCGACAGTACCTTGTGTTGCAATTAATCCAATTCTTTTATTTTGACTAACTGAAACAGCCGCTTCTGCGCCTGGTTGAATGACGCCAATAACTGGGATAGACAATTGCTCTCGTAATTGTTCTAGAGCTCTAGCAGTAGCTGTATTACAAGCAATGACCAACATTTTGATATGCTGGTCATTTACCAAGTAATGAGCCATTTGAAAAGTATAGTCAATGACTTCTTTTTCGGAGCGCGGTCCATATGGCATACGTGCCGTATCGCCAATATAAATTAATTGTTCGTTTGGTAATTGCTTCTGAGTCTCTTTAACAACCGTTAGACCACCAATACCAGAGTCAACTAGCCCAATAGGATTATTTTTTATCATATAATTAATTATGACTAGGATAATAAAAAATGCAAGCATTTGAACACTAATTTTGTGTATAATGAAATGAAAGGATTTTCGTCAACCATGGATATCAACGATTACGATAAAATTTTACAAACAAACTTTCAAGTAAACAGTTTTGCACTTAGCTTGCTACGTGATGGTCTCTTAAAAAATTTACTTCAAGAAGACTACCCTCATATTTTATACTGGGCTGGCAAAGAAATTGCACGACAGTTTCCAACCGACACACTGTCGACAGTAAAAGAGTTTTTTGCCAACGCTGCCTTTGGTGATTTAGAAATCAAGTCACAAAATAGCAAAAATCAACGTTGGGAATTAACTGGCGATTTAGTACGACAACGTCTTGAATTAAATAAAAATGCGGATTTCAGTTTAGAAGCCGGTTTTTTAGCACAACAGCTTGAAGTACAAACTGGTGCTATTGCTGAAGCCAATTTCAAGTATTTGAAGAAAAACGAAGGTGTTTCCTTTGAAGTAATCACTGACCTATCTGAAACAGTCAATGTTGATGATCTTAGGCAACGTGCAGCTGCACGGGATTCTTTCTTAGATCGAACACATGCGACAACAGAAAAAGCTACCGTTGTGGAAGTAAGGAATAACGATGATATTTCACGTGAACAGTCTATCACAGACTCCTTACTGGCTTTTAAGTTTGACGAAACCGTCATGCCTACAGAAGAGAGTTCCGGGTTGAGTGCTTTATCTGGTGAAGAAATTGATCCATTCAATGTGCCAACATCTACAGAAAATCCACAGTCCCCTTTTAAATAATAAAAAACCCGTTAACGAAAGCGTTAACGGGTTTTTATTGGATTTCAATAATTTTTTACAAATAAAAAGCCCCTGACCGAAGAGGGGGGTTGGCCAGGGGTTTGATAACATAAGTTATCGGTGTATCAATCAACAATTGGGGGAGCTGATTGATGCATTACTGGGGGAAGTAATGAAACTCAAATGTTATTTGAGTATATGTCTATTATAGACTAATTCATCTGCAATAATATGTCTGAATTTTGACAAAATTATTACGTGACAATGACATAATACTTAGTGAAGTAAATAACTTTTATTAAAAATAATTAACAAAAAAGCACTTCCAAAGAAATGCTTTTTACATAGTTTAAACGTCGCGACGACGTTCTTTAATACGAGCTGCCTTACCTTGCAAAGCACGCAAGTAGTACAACTTTGCACGACGTACTTGACCAAAGCGAGTAACTTCAATCTTTTCAACACGTGGCGAGTGCAATGGGAACGTACGTTCCACACCAACACCTGAAGAAATCTTACGAACTGTATAAGTTGCTTGGATGCCAGCGCCCTTGCGCTTAATAACAACACCTTCAAACAACTGAACACGTTCACGTGAACCTTCAACGATCTTAGCATACACTTTAACAGTGTCTCCTGCACGGAAAGCAGGAATGTCAGTACGCAATTGTGCTGATGTAACGTTTTCTAAAATAGTATTTTGACGCATCGGTCATTCTCCTGATCGACAATCATACACTTGCCCTTAGGCTGAACGCACAGCGGATTATCGTTAATATGGGCTTTAATAGCCAGAAGTAATTATAGCAAATTATGATTTTAATGTCTAGTATTACTTTGCATGTTTCATTAAATCAGCGGAAATAATATCAATTTTATTTTGTGATTCTTCTTGTGATTCAGATTCAACCCCGATGTAGAACTTTAGCTTAGGTTCAGTTCCTGATGGTCGTAAGGCTACCCAAGAACCATCGTCCAACCAATATTTTAATACATTTGCTTTTGGTTGAGACAGCTTAGTCGTTGATCCATTTTTATTTGTTTCAACTGAAGTTGAAAAGTCTTGCACACGTGCAACTTCTATTCCACCAATTTCATTGGGTTGATTATCGCGAAAGCCAGCAATAATTGCAGCCATTTCATCATTACCATGAATTCCTGGGAAATCTAAGCTAATCGTCTTCTCTTCAAAGTATCCAAATTTCTCAAACAATTCATACAATCCATCCGCAAAGGTCTTCCCTTGTGACTTGTAGTATGCAGCAACTTCTGCAAATAATACCAAGGCTTGAATAGCATCTTTATCATGCGAGAAAGGCTTGACCAAGTAACCGAAACTTTCTTCAAAACCAAACAAAAATGTATTGGATTTCGTTTCTTCAAATCGATCAATCGTAGCAGCAATATATTTAAACCCAGTTAACACATCAGCTGTCTCAACACCAAAACTTTCCGCAACTTTTGAGGCAAAGCGTGATGATACAATTGATGTCACAATTGAGCCATTAGTTGGTAAAGTATTTGTATCTTTTTTAGCTGTTAATAAATAGTTAACCAAAACAGCAGCAATTTGATTACCTGTCAAAATTTGGAATGTACCGTCAGCTAATTTAACAGCCGCACCCATACGATCAGCGTCAGGATCTGTTGCTACAACAGCATCCGCTCCATCTCGCTTAGCATATTCAATAGCTAGTGATAGCGCGGCAGCATCTTCTGGATTAGGTTTTTGAACCGTTGGAAAGTCACCATCAATAACAGCTTGTTCCTTTACAATTGTGTAATTTGTGAAACCTGCCTGCTGCAAAGCTTTTTCACCAATATATTGTCCTGTTCCATGTAACGGTGAATAAACAAATTTTAGCGAAGCACCTTCTTTGGCAACAAGGTCAGTGTTAACTGTCACTGTTTCCATCTTCTTTAAATATTTATTATCGATTTCATCATCAATAATTTGTACATTTTTGTTGTCTTCATCTAAAGCAATATTAAAAATATCAGTAATGTTCGCCAGTTCGTTAACCACAGCCTCAACTGCTTTTGGAACCATTTGACCGCCGTCTTCTCCATAAACCTTGTAACCGTTATATTCTTTAGGATTATGTGATGCAGTGATCATAATACCAGCGAAAGCATGTAATTCACGTACAGTAAATGATAATTCTGGTGTTGGACGTAATGAGCTAAAAAGAAAACTCTTAATTCCGTGTGCTGACAATACTTGTGCCGCATTTGAAGCAAACTCGGGTGAAAAATGGCGCGAATCAAAACTAATTGCTACACCACGCTTTTGAGCGTCTAATCCTTGTTGATCAATATAACGTGCCAAAGCTTCAGTTACTTGACGAACTGTGAAAACATTCATGCGGTTTGTCCCTGCACCCAATACACCACGCATTCCAGCTGTACCAAAACTTAGATTTTGATAAAAAGCATCTTCCTCTTGTTCTGGTGTGTATTTTTCTAAATCAGCAGCCAAATAATCTGGTAAAGTCGCTTCCTGCCATTTTGTAAGTGCTTCTTTATAACTCATGATTTACCTTCTTTTTTTTGTAATTTCTTAAATTATAACAAATTTATTTTCGAATAAACAATTGGATAATACTTTGCCGACATTTGGGAATACGTAAAATCACTATCAACACTATTGCTATTACTATCATTAAGGAAATTGTATCTTGTCTTGGAATTGCCAGATGACCAATAAAATATCCTATTGAAACCATGATTAGTGACCATAGAAAGCTAGCAAAGGCTGACATCCTTAGATAATTTGAAAATGCTAAACCTAAACGGTGAGCTAATAGTGGCACCGCAACACGAATAAAAGGCAAGAAACGTCCCAAGACAATAAATAACAACCAGCGTTTTGGATGAAAATTACCTGCGATTTGTTCAATTAACTCATCATGCACGTATTTTTTAATTATGGGAATCTTACCAAATTGCTTTGTAATATAAGCACCAAACCAATAATTAACGCCATCCCCCAAAAAAGACGCAAAAGCAAAAACTAAAACAACTAGTCCAAGTTCAAAAAAATCGTGATGTGTTCCTACCAATCCTCCGGCTGTAATCAAAATCGCATCTCCAGGAATAAACCCAGTTAGAATACCAGCTGTCTCAACAAATATTAGTAAAAACATTACAACAAAAGTTGATATAGAAAAATCAGCGTCACTGCTAATTAGATAGGTAATCCACTCTGGCATCATTGCCAATGTATTTATAAGCATTTCCCCTCCAAAATGTCATAATATTAAAAAAACACAGTGAAATCATTTATTGTTTGGGTTGAAATAACTCAACACCAAGTAATTGATTATTTTGTGGCTTTTCTCCAGGATTTTCTATTACCGCAAACAATACGTCAATCAACACTTTTGCCGCCTGTTTCATTGGTTGTACGATTGTTGGTAAATCAGGATGTAGCTGACGAACAATTGGTGTCCCATCGTAACCTATAATTTTCACATCTTCTGGAACACGTTTACCGATTTTTCTTAGTGCATTTTGTAATTGAATTGCACCAACATCATTGTAAGCAAAAACACCATCAATATCGTTGCTTGTAACGTAGTCAATCATTTTATCGAGATCTTCTTTTGAAGCGAACCCTTCTAGATTGAAATTTTCTTGAAAAACCTTAGCTGTAGAGTCTTTTGTCGCTCTTACAAAACCATCATAGCGGATATGTGTAGGTGATTTCGAGCCATCATCATCACTCAATATTAATAGACGTCGAGCACCTGTTGAGAGTAAATAGTTACCAGCAAGATATCCTCCCTCTTCATTGTCTTCAGAAACAATAGGGATATCATCTGATAAATATCGATCATAAGAAACAATCGGTAAATAGGTATTCTGATATTCTTCAATATCTAGATTATGTGAAGATGTTATTATCCCTTCAACTTGATTAGCTGCAAGCATTTGCAAGTATTGCTGCTCTTTCTCAACATTATTTGCTGATGCTGCGATAATAACTTTATAACCTTTTAAGAACAATAACTGCTCAATTTCGTTGGCTAATGCAGTAAAAAATGGGTTTTCCATATTAGGTAAAATCAAACCGATAAATTGTGATGATTTACCTTGTAATGAACGTGCCATTGCATTTGGTTGATAATGTAGTTCACGCATTGCAGCATGGACCTTATCAATTGTTTTTTGGCTCAAAGAACCATAGCTGTTAATAACACGTGATACTGTTGTCACAGAAACACCAGCTAGCGCTGCGACATCACTTAATTTTGCAACCATTACATACCTCCATAGTCTTATATTATTTTATCACACCAATAGCCTTATAAAACGGAAATTAATTCGTCGTGAGACTTGACTTTATAATGCCAAAGGTTTAGCATAGTCACCGTAAGTTACTTTTGTCACAAAAAAGGAGAATTAATCATGGAAGCACTTGTTTTAACCGGAACTAAGCAATTAGAAGTAAAGGACATTGAACGTCCAAAGGTTTTGCCTAATGAAGTTTTGATTCATACAGCATTTGCTGGTATTTGTGGTACTGATCACGCACTATATGCTGGTTTACCTGGGTCTGCTGATGCCGTTCCTCCAATTGTTTTGGGACATGAAAATTCTGGTGTTGTTGCTGAAGTTGGTTCAAGCGTTACTAACGTTAAAGTTGGTGATCGCGTAACTGTTGATCCTAACATCTATTGCGGACAATGCAAGTTTTGCCGCACTGCACGTCCTGAATTATGTGAAAACCTATCAGCTGTTGGTGTTACACGTGATGGTGGTTTTGAAGAATTCTTCACGGCTCCTGCATCTGTTGTTTACCAAATTCCTGACAATGTTTCATTGAAGTCAGCTGCTGTTGTTGAACCCATTTCATGTGCTGTTCACGGTATCCAATTGTTGAAAGTTACTCCTTACCAAAAGGCTTTGGTAATCGGTGATGGCTTCATGGGTGAATTGTTTGTTCAAATTTTGCAAGCATATGGTATTCACCAAGTTGATTTAGCTGGTATTGTTGATGAAAAGTTGGCAATGAACAAGGAAAAGTTTGGTGTAAAGAACACATACAACACAATGAAGGGCGACAAAATCCCTGAAGGTGAATATGATGTTATCATCGAAGCTGTTGGTCTACCACAAACACAAGAATCTGCTATTGAAGCATCAGCTCGTGGTGCTCAAGTATTGATGTTTGGTGTTGGTGGTCCTGATGCTAAGTTCCAAATGAACACTTATGAAGTATTCCAAAAGCAATTAACTATTCAAGGTTCATTTATCAACCCTAACGCATTTGAAGATTCATTGGCTTTGCTATCATCTGGTAAGTTGAATGTTGAAGCATTGATGTCACACGAATTAGACTATGCAACTGTTGACGACTTTGTTAATGGTAAGTTAGGTGTCGTATCTAAGGCTGTTGTGAAGGTCGGCGGCGAAGAGGCATAATTATGACTCAAAACGAGACAAAGACGAAAAGCTCTAGAACTATTTCAATGAGTTTATCGATTACCTACTTTATTATTTCACTAGTTATCAATGCTATGGGTAACGTTTTAACCCTGGTTACCTCTGATCATATTCACCCTGCCTTTCTTGGTTCTGCCTACTGGACAGCAGCAGAAGCCAACTTAGGTCACGCGATTCTAGGAAATAATTCTCTAGCATTATTCTGGGCCTTTCTAGTTCTTGGTATGTTAATCTCTTTCTTAAATGCATTTTTGATGAAAAAGATTGATTGGAAAAGAATTTTTGGTAACTTTGTATTCATGCTACCGTTTTCAATTTTCATTCAATGGTTTTCAAATATTTTCAATCAAATTATGCCTGATGCAAAGTCATTACCAATGGTAATTTTATACATTGTTATTAATTTCTTAGGAGTTGCCCTTATTGGTACCGCTATTTCAATATATCAGCGTGTAAATTTGGTTTTGCATCCAGCAGATGATTTAATGCAAATATTGCGTTTTAAGTATTTTAAGGGTTCTGCTTTCAAAGCAATGTGGGCCTCATACATTCCACCAACGATTTTTGCCATTATTGCGTTTATCATTACTTTCCCAAATCTATATAATTTTGGCTTAGGAACGCTCTTCGCCTTTCTTTTCCAAGGCGGGATAACTGGAATTGCTGACAAGCTAGTATTTCGTAATTTAGATCACCAAGCTGTTGATGTTGGTGAATAAAATAGACTCATTGTTTGGTATAAAAAATATTATTTTTGGAGGAGAAAATTATGGCTTTTGCTGATTACTACTCAGGTGTACAACATATTGGTATTCCATCATCTTCATTAGCACAATCTGAAGCATTTTGGACTAAATTAGGTTTTAAAAAGACTGGTGATTTTCCTGCCGGGAATGTCATCTTCATGCAACGTGAAAATCTAGTGATTGAAACATGGAGCGGTGACGAAGTTGCTGGTAAACCAGGAGCTATTAACCATATTTCAATGGACACTACTGATGCAGATGCTGCTTTTGATGCTGCTAAGGCTGAAGGCTTTACTTTAATCGATTCAGAAGTACAACATTTACCATTTTGGGACAAAGGAATTAAGTTCTTTAATATTCAAGGACCTGATGGTGTTATCGTAGAATTCTGCGAAATCGTTAAATAAAAAAAAACGATGACTAATCGTCATCGTTTTTTTATTCTGCAATTTTTTCAGTGGTGGGCAAACTACTAATATAATCATACACACCCTGACCTGCCAAACTGCCATCACCAACAGCAGTAGTGATTTGCCTCAAATCTTTTACACGAACATCGCCAACAGCAAAAATACCAGGAATATTCGTTTGCATCTTATCATCTGTTACAATCCATCCTTCTGAATCGGTAATATTAAGATTTTCAAACCCTTGCGTATTTGCCTTCAATCCTACATAAATAAACACCCCTGATGCATCAATGTGACTTTTTTCGTTTGTCAGGTTATTAATCACATCAACGCCTGTAACTTTGTCATTATCACCAGTAATTGCCACCACTTCAGTATGCCATTCAAACTTCATTTTAGAGTTATCAAATGCGCGGTTTTGGATAATTTGTTGTGCACGTAATTTGTCACGACGATGAAGTACTGTCACCGATTTAGCTAGATTAGTTAAGTATAAACCTTCTTCGATAGCTGAATCACCGCCGCCAATAACCAAAACATCCTCGTCTCGGAAAAATGCACCATCACACACTGCACAATAACTCACACCACGACCTTGATACTCGTCTTCACCCGTTACATCTAAATGGATATGCTCTGACCCTGTTGCTATAATGATTGCCTTGGCAGCATAATCGCCCATATCAGTGCGAATTATTTTTATATAATCTTCAACTTCAATACTCTTTACTGATCCAAAACCATATTCGGCACCAAATTGTGTTGACGAAGAATACATCTTTTCAGCTAAATCCGGACCCAGAATGGAATCAAATCCAGGATAATTTTCTACCTCAGCTGTATTATTCATTTGACCACCATAAATACCACGATCCAACATTAATACTGATAAATTAGCTCTTGAAGCATATGTGGCTGCAGTCATCCCCGCTGGTCCAGCCCCAATAACAACTACATCATATTCTTTGAGTTCTTCTGACATATTTACCCCTTTACTTACTTTTTGTTAACACCAATTGTACTCGATTATGTACCCCTTGTCGAGTGTATCATCTGATTTAAAAAAACAGGAAGTATTTCTCCTGTTTTTTTAATTACAACTTTGATGCCAATTCTTTAATATACGCACGCAAAGCATCTTTCGTTTGCGGATGCTTTAAACCGAATTCAATGTTTGTTTCCAAGAATCCAATTTTTGAACCAATATCATAACGACTACCCTTGAATTCATGCGCATATACGTGCTGACGGTTGTTCAATGAGTCAATAGCGTCAGTCAATTGTATTTCATTTCCTTTACCAGGTTTTGTTCTTTCTAGCTCTTCGAAAATTTCAGGGGTCAAAAGGTAACGCCCAATAATTGCTAGATCGGAAGGTGCATCCTCTGGCTTTGGCTTTTCAACAAAACTCTTTACACGGTATAGTCCACCTTTATCAACTTGTGCGGCTGGATCTATTACACCGTATTCGGATACTTGATCGTGCGGTACTTTCATGACCGCTAACGTTGATTCACCAGTTTCTTCGTAACGTTGGATTAGTTGTTTTGTCAATGGTACTTCATCTTGCATCAAGTCATCACCTAGCAAAACCACAAACGGTTCGTCACCAATAAACGCCTTAGCAGTCAATACGGCATCACCGAGACCTTTAGGATGTGATTGACGGATGAAGTACATATTAATATCTGTTGTTTCCTCAACAAGCTTTAATAGTTCATCCTTTCCTTTTTCACGTAAATTATTCTCTAATTCTGGGTTAGAATCAAAATGGTCCTCAATAGAACGTTTTGACTTACCATCAACAATCACGATATCTTCAATACCAGATTCAATTGCTTCACGCACGATATATTCAATCGTTGGTGTGTCAACGATTGGCAACATTTCCTTAGCTAATGCCTTAGTTGCTGGCAAAAAACGTGTGCCCAATCCGGCTGCTGGAATAATAGCTTTACGTACTGGTTTCATGATTTTTTCCTCTTTATCTTTTTCTAATCTTCACTACGCAAAGGACGACTCATTAGGTCGTTAATTGCATCTCGTAATGGCTCATTTTCATATAATATACGATAAATACTGGCTGTGATAGGCATCTCCATATGATGATGTTGCGAAAATTCATATACTGCTTTTGTTGTGCTAACACCTTCTATAACCATGCCCATTTCATCTTGAATCTCTTGCAAGCTCTTTCCTTCACCCAGCTGTTTTCCAGCACGATAATTTCTGGAGTTTGGTGACATACCAGTAACGATTAAATCACCAATGCCTGCAAGTCCCAAAAATGTTTCGGGCTGCGCTCCCATTGCTTGCCCTAGGGCGCGCATTTCTGATAAACCACGTGTCAGTAAAGCAGCCTGTGCATTAGCACCATAGCCTAATCCTATTAATGCGCCTGATCCAATGGCGATAATATTTTTTAGGGCTGCTGCCAGTTCTGATCCTAACAAATCATGGTTCGTATAAGGTCTAAATGAATTGTTAGCAAATACTTGCTGTAATAACTCAGCAGCTTCTTCATCTTCAGAAGCAATCGATACAGATGTTAAATCATGCTTGATAACATCTTCTGCATGCGATGGTCCAGAAATCATCGCCAACGTGGAGCGATACTTTGAAGGTATTTCTTCAGCAAGCATCTCCGACACACGCTTATAAGTTACTTGCTCTAAACCTTTAGTAGCATGGGCCAAAATTACTGGATGATCTTGTTTATTCAAAACGTCAGCTAACTGACGTGCAACTTCTCGTACAACTTTAGTAGGAACAACTGTTAAAACAATTTCAGCATCCATCACTGCTAAGGCCATGTTACTGGTGGCCATTAACTCAGATGATAGCTCTGCGTCTGGCAAATACTTTTGGTTGGTATGTTGACTGTTTATTTCATCTGCTTGTGTCGCTGTACGTGTCCATAAACGCACATCATTATTATTTTCTGCAGCAACGTTAGCTAACGCCGTGCCCCAAGAGCCACCGCCCAATACGGCTATTTTAGTCATTTTTCTCGTCCCTTGCATCGATTTTTTCATTTTTTTCCATTTCGGCAGTCATACGCTCTTCCAATGTCTTCAGCGCATCAATACCCATGTTCGCTGTACGGAACTTAACTGAGGCTGCATCAATCACACTGGCAGTATTTCTACCAGGTGTCACTGGCACAACCATTCGTTTAATCTTAACACCTAAGATTTCTAAGGAATCATTATCATCACCTAAACGGTCAAAATTAGCTTCACCTATTTTACCATTAGATAAATGGATGTTTAATGCAATTGTAGCATGTGATCGAACAGATACAGCACCATAAACTTGCTGAACATCAATTATTCCGACACCACGTACTTCCATCATATTACGTAATACACCGTTTGGTTCGCCAATCAGCCGTTCTTCATCTTCTTGATAAATGTCTACGCGATCATCAGCGACCAAACGCGCTTTCCCTTGTTGAATTAATTCCAAGGCTGATTCTGTCTTACCAATGCCTGCGTCACCAGTAATTAAAACGCCTAATCCGTGAACATCAATCAAAACACCATGCACATTTTTACGTGGTGCAAGTTCACCACCCAAATAATACGTCATGTTGGATAAAATTCTTGAAGAGGTTAAGGTTGATGATAAAATCGGGATATGTGCTTCATCAGCTGCTTGACTTAATTCATCACTTATTGGTAATCCAGTTGAAATAACGAATGCTGGGGTTTTTTCATCTGCCATACGACGAAATACTAATAATAGTTCATCATGACTCATGCGCTCAGAAAATGATGTTTCAGTAATTCCAAGTAACTGAATTCTTTCTGGTGCATAATAATTGAAATACCCTGTCATCTCTAATCCAGGACGAGAAATATCTGAAGTAGTGATTTCTCGGTCTAGATACTGATCACCGGCAACAATCTTTAGTCGGGTATTTTCTACTAATTGTTTTACTGTTACTGAATTTTGTGCCATCTTAATGTCTTTCTACTTGCACATGCAAATCTTTTGTCAAAAACGTGTTAATAATGGAAACAATAAATGCAATAATCATTGCCCAGCCAAAACTTGAAAATTCAAATCCACCAACAAGATCAGCGGTAACTTCCAATAACATTGCATTAACAACAATAGCAAAAAATCCAAATGTTAAAATTGTTAACGGTAACGCCAAAATTGTTAAAATTGGTTTAATGATGGCATTTAATATCGATAATACAAATGCTGCCAATAATGCTGCATCCCAGCTATCTACCCGAAATCCTGATGGGAAAATCATTGATAAAAGTAGAAAGGTTAGCATGTTTATCGCTAAACGAACAATAAATTGCATTAAATTCTCCATTACTTATAATTTTTTGAAAACGTTTACCATATTGATATAGTAAGCTTTCAATAATTCCATTATAACAAATATCTTAGATAGTTTGTCAAATGTACTTAAAAGTAACTATCCAAAATTCTGTCTTACTTTATTATCTAATAATATTAAGTATTTAATTAAATTTCGCCTAACTATGTTTATGGCTTTGCAGATTTGATACTATTGTAACTATTCATGATGCCAAACCACTTTCTGACAATCACATTGTGTTGATGAAAAACGGACAATGGCATGAAATATTAACATTATTTGAAAGTATACGGGGAATTCTTTATGCAACGTCAATTTATTCCCATGTTATATGGGGCTGCAATAATCTATGCTTAATACATTGAAAGGTATTTTAACTGATAAAACCTTTTTCATAACATTCATATTATCCATCTTATCTTTGTGTTTTGGTCAGGTAAAAGCAACAGACATCGACTTCAAAACCATTATTTCCTTATTATCTTTGTTAATTATGATTGCCATCTATCAAGATTTAGGAATCTTAAAATTCATTGCCAATTTCATTGTTTCAAAATGCCATTCTACACGCTTAGTTCTTCTGGTTCTTTTACTCTGTTCGTTTTTTGGCTCGATGTTTTTTACAAACGATGTAGCTATCCTAACGCTTATTCCTATTTTCTTTAATATTAGTCAGTATCTCCCACTTCCCAAAATACTCTCTATTAGTTTGTTAACCATCTACGCTAATCTTGGAAGTTCATTCACACCTTTTGGTAATCCACAAAACATTTATATTGCTTCTTTTTATAAATTAAGTCCCATTGATTTTTTAGGAATGAGCATTCCTTTTGGTTTGATTTCACTAATTTCTTTGTTTTTCTGTACTTTATTTATTAAAAATGAACAAATTAAAAAACTAAGTTCAAATATAATATACATAAACAAGAAAAAAACAGTGTGGCTATTACTAGCAAGTATAGTAATATTGCTCGGTATATTGTCAGTCATTCCTATAACATTATCTTTGTTTATTAGCCTACTCAGTGGGCTAATGCTCAGTAAAAATGTATTTAAACGTGTTGACTACGCCGTAATACTGACGTTCATCAATTTTTTCATAATTGTTGGCGCTATCAGTCGTATTGACTTTGTTCACGAATTGATTACTATCCACACAGATAATGTTTTATCAACTTTTTTATCAACTATCATTACAAGTCAATTGATTAGTAATGTCCCTGCTGCTGTATTATTATCCAAATTCACAAACCACGTCTACCCATTATTTCTAGGTGTCAGTGTTGGTGGTCTAGGCACTATTATTGCTTCCTTAGCTAATTTGCTCGCCTTAAGACAATACACTGGTTATTCTCAAAATCGTTCAAATTTTCAATTCTTCAAAACTTTTACCCTACTCAATCTAATTTTTTTAGTTCTCTTCATTGCAGTGGGAATTATTTTACTATAATCAGGATTCAAATTCCCCACAAATTATTAGTAAATTAAAAGGCACGACATAACTGTCGCGCCTTTTAATAAAAGAAATTTTATATAAAGAAATTATAACCAGGATTTAATTCAATAATTTTCCCTGTCCTTTTGTACACAATCCACTCAGCAATATCTGTCGTATAATCGCCAATTCGCTTCAAATATCCTGCAATCACTAGATAGTCTGCTGCTGAGTCAACCAATTCGGCATCCTCTTTCATACCATTAACTGAATCTGTTCGAACTTTAGCTGCGCTGTGTGTAAGTACACTATTTTTATCAGCAATTGCTTCAGCACCAAGAGCATCATTTTTTACATAGTAATCCATGACCTCTGAAACCATAGTAGCAACCATCTCGCCCATTTCACCCAATTCTTGTTCAACACTAGCAATATGTTTGGTACCTTTGACACGTATTGTTGAATTTGCAATATTACGTGCTTGGTCTCCCATACGCTCAAGCACTGACACAGCCTTTAAGATCGTAACAATTTCACGTAAATCAGTAGTTACTGGCTGATACAAAGCTATCATTTCGAAAGTTTTCTTTTCAATAGCCGCCTCGCGCTCATTAATTTGGTGGTCGTTCTCTAAGATCTTACGAGCCCCTTCACGGTCATGGTCAACGAATGATTGTACCGCTTTTTGAATAGTTTGTGAAACAAGCATACCCATTTCTGTAAATGAGCTATCTAAATCTGCTAATTCTTCATCAAATAATCGACGCATAGTGAAACCTCCTTCAACTTTATTATATTATAACTGTTCTGTATCAAAATTGTGTAAATTAGCCAAAACGACCCGAAACATAATCTTGTGTTTCTTTTTTTGATGGATCTAAGAAAATGTGCTTTGTATCATCAACTTCAATTAAGTCACCACTCAAGAAAAAGGCTGTACGATCAGAAATTCGTGATGCTTGTGACATCGAATGTGTCACAATAATCATTGCATAATCATCTCGTAGTTTTAATAAAGTTTCTTCAATATTGTGACTAGAAACTGGATCTAACGCAGACGTAGGTTCGTCTAACAGTAAAAGTTCTGGAGATGTAGCCAAAACACGTGCTATCGAAACACGTTGCTGTTGGCCACCGGATAATCCAAGAGCTGACTTATGTAAATTATCCTTCACTTCATCCCAAACAGAAGATTGTTTTAAAGCTTTTTCAACTGCTTCGTCCAAGATAGCTTTATCTTTGACTCCAGCCAGTCGCAAACCGAATGCCACATTTTCATAAGTTGAAAACGGAAACGGATTAGGCTGTTGAAAGACCATTCCAATACGTTTGCGTAGGTCAACTGTATCAGTTGTGGGTGCATAGATATCCGTATCTTTAAATTTGAAAGACCCTGTCACTGTGACATTATCTTCTAAATCATGCATACGATTAATTGCACGTAGGTATGTTGATTTCCCTGATCCGGAAGGGCCGATTAACGCAGTAATCCCCTTTTCTGGGAAATCTAAGTCAATACCATACAGTGCCTCTTTCTTAGCGTACCAAAGATGTACATCGCGGGTTGATAAAATTGTTTTTTCTTTATTATCTGTCATCCAAAGTTACCTGATATGTAATCGTTTGTAAGTGCTACTTTTGGTCGCGTAAATATTTTTCGTGTTAAATCATATTCAATGACCTTACCCATATGAAAGAAAGCTGTATAATCACTAATTCGAGCTGCTTGTTGCATGTTGTGAGTGACAATAATAATTGTATACTGATCTTTTAATTTGAGTAGTGTATCTTCAACCTGAGCAGATGATATAGGGTCTAGCGCACTCGAAGGCTCATCTAACAACAAAATATCAGGCTTTAATGCTAATGCACGAGCAATCACTAGTCGCTGTGCTTGCCCACCGGATAATGCTAGTGCCGATTTATTTAATTCATCTTTAACTTGATCCCACAAAGCAGCTTGTTTTAAGCTAGTTTCAACTACTTCATCCAGTTGCTCCTTAGTGTAGTTACCTCGGCTTGTTAGTGCAAAGGTTATATTGTCATAAATTGACTTAGCAAAAGGATTAGGGCGTTGAAATACCATGCCGATATGTCGACGCATTTCATAAACATCTATTTTTTTTGTATTGATATCCAAACCACGATACATAATGTTACCATTAACGGTAGCAACACCATCATTCATACGGTTTAGTGAACGTAAAAATGTTGATTTTCCTGATCCAGAAGCACCAACCAAACTCGTAATTTTATAACGCTCAAACTGCAGGTCCCCTTCACTCAAGGCAAGGTTATCACCATAAAAAACTTGCAAATCGTGTGTTGACAGAGCAATTTCATGTTTTTCAGTATCCATGTTATAAATAAAACGCTCTGGTGCATTTTCTCTAATGAACTCACTAGCTGGTTTAAGATCTGTATTTGAATTTATCATAATGGCCTCACGCACTCGTTAACTTCTTATAAAGCTTCATACCTAATTTTCGTGCGCTAAAGTTGAACAGCAACACAACAATAATCAAAACGGCAGAAGCCCCTGCTGACACGGCACTCACATCAGGCATAATACCTTCAGAATTAATTTTCCAAATATGTACGGCTAATGTTTCTGCCGGTCGCATTGGATTCAAAGGGCTCGAAATGTTGAATGGGTTCCAGTCGGAAAAGTCTAAAGCTGGAGCGGATTGTCCCGCAGTATAAATTAGAGCTGCGGCTTCACCAAACACTCGCCCGGCAGATAGAACCACACCCGTCACAATTGATGGAACAGCTGCAGGTAGAATGACATGCAAAACCGTTTCCCATCGTGATAAACCAAGTGCTGCCCCCGCTTCACGTTGTAAATCAGGAATTTGTGCTAAACTCGTTTCAATTGAACGTGTCAAAAGAGGTAAATTAAACAAAGTTAGCGCAATTGCACCAGACAAAATTGAAAAACCTAATTTAAATTGTACAACGAAAAGTAAGAATCCAAATAAACCAACAACAACAGAAGGCAAAGAACTTAATATTTCAATGGCTGTACGTATGATTGCTGTAAAATGATTTTTTTGCGCGTATTCATTAAGATAAATTGCTGCACCCAGCGCAATCGGAAAGCTAATCAACATCGCCAAAATTAACAAGTAGAAAGAATTAAAAAGTTGTATTCCAATACCACCACCTGCTTCAAATGCCCGTGCTGGAGAGGTTAAGAAGTGCCATGATAAATGTGGTACGCCTTGTACAAGAATAAAAGCCAGCATCGCAAACAAAATTAAAGCGACAATGCCAGAAATAGCGTAAATAACGCCTGTTGCAATTTTATCAGCAGTTTTTGCATTCATTATTTCATCGCTCCTCTACGTCCAATTGCACGAACAATCAAATTAAATACCAATGACATCAACAATAGAATCATGGCCAAGGTCCACAAAACATCGTTTTGTAGTGAGCCCATAACTGTATTTCCGATACCCATAGTCAAAACAGATGTTAAGGTAGATGCTGGAGTAGCTAATCCTGTAGGCATTAATGCAGCATTACCTATAACCATTTGAACAGCTAATGCTTCACCAAACGCACGTGCCATACCAAACACAATTGCCGTCATAATACCCGGTGTTGCTGAACGTAAAATAACTTTATAAATCATTTGCCAACGTGTAGCACCAATTGCTAGAGCAGATTCTCGATAGTAACGTGGAACTGATTTTAATGTGTCCACGGTCATCGAAGTGATTGTTGGCAAAATCATAACAAACAAAACGATTGTTCCAGACAAAATACCAAAACCAGAGCCACCAGTTATATTTCGTATAAAAGGAACAACGACTGTTAAACCAATAAATCCGTATACAACTGACGGAATACCGACTAACAATTCAATAATTGGTTGCATAATTTTTGCACCACGCTTTTGCGCTATTTCAGTCATCAACAAAGATGTTCCAATTGCAAATGGTGTGGCAACTATCGCAGCTAAAAAGGTTACTAAAAATGAACCAATGATCATTGGCAATGCACCAATATAAGGCTGATTGGTTTCTGGGTTGGTTACAGACGGATTCCATGTTGTTCCGAATAGAAAGTCTTTGACACTAACACCATCTCTAAAGAATGTTGAAAGCCCGCGACTCAGAACAAAGGCAAATATTGCCACAACCACAATACCAATTAAGGCTAGTGCCGTTAAACTAACAGCACGACCAATCGTGTCCTTATGCGTGGATTCAGATTTTTGCATAAGTTTTTTTGTAATGTTATCCATTTTCTCTCCAACGTACGTGTCGAAATATAATATTTTCGAACAAGAAATATGTTTATTTTCTAGTTACTTGACCATTTACGTCACGACTAATCTTCATGTCATGTATTGATATGTATCCTAGTTTTGATACAAGTGTTGATTGAACCTTTTCGGAAGTTAAATAGTTTAAAAACTTAGCTACAGGTTCGGAGGGTTTTCCTTTAGTGTAAACATGTTCATACGACCAAATGGCATATTTTCCAGAAACGACATTCTGTTTAGTAGGTTTTACACCATTAACTTTAGGCGCTACCACACTGGCATCAATATAACCAAAGGCTGCATACGAGATAGCCCCTGGTGTCGTGCTAACAATTGAACGAACCATTCCTGAAGAATCTTGCTCCTGTGCCTCTGTACTTTGTGCACCATTCAATCCCCACTGTTCAAAAGTGGCACGTGTCCCTGATCCAGCTGCACGGTTAATGATGACGATTTTTTGATCATTACCACCAACCTCTTTCCAATTCGTTACCTTTCCGGTAAAGATAGAAATGAGCTGTTTAGTTGTCAAATTTTTGACACCGTTGTGTTTATTCAATAGTGGCGCAATACCGACAACCGCAACCTGATGATCAATTAACGCTTTAGCATCAATACCATCTTTTTCTTCAGCAAATACATCAGAATTACCAATGTCAACAGCACCTTGCGACACTTGACTCAGTCCTGTGCCTGTTCCACCACCCTGAACATTGATAAAGGTACCAAGATTATCTTTAGCGTATTCCTCACCAGCAGCTTCAACCAGTGGCTGTAAAGCAGTTGACCCAACTGCAGTGATTGACGTATTTGACGCACTTTTATCGCGCATTGCATACGCTGTTCCAAGCGCTGCAACAACTGCCACAGCTGCAATCGTGAATACGATTGAACCGCGATATGATTTCGACATGTTCATGCCTCCCAAGATTTACTACTACATATTTATTATCTTAAACTTGTGTAAATGTCAAAACGCTTTTATGTAAAGATTGTGTAAAGAGCATGATGTTTTCATACACAAACATCAATTTTACTGTTTTGGTACTTTTCTACAAAGGTAGAATAACACTAATTGTCGTCCCGACACCTACCTGTGATTTAATATTGATTTCCCCATTATGTTGGTTCACAATCTCATTGACAATTGCAAGCCCCAATCCAGTACCACTTGCTATTTTACGTTGTCTTGATTCGTCACCTCGATAGAAGCGCTCAAATATACGAGACTGCTGGTTCAGTGGAATACCAATCCCCGAGTCGCTGACCGTTATTTGCCATTGTTGCATATTTTTGCATGCTGATATCCAAACTTCACCATTTATTTTATTATACTTAACTGAATTAGTTAATAAATTTTGAATGATGGTGGACACATCACTAGCAACTCCTGATACGCTGAAGTCTGATGCAATATCATTGTGTACCGTAACCGTTTTAGTATCGATTTTTTCTAATTGCTGTTCAACGATAGCTGAAATTTGCAACTGAGAAATTTTTTCATCTACTTTATGTTGCATACGTGACAAAGACAATATGTCATTAACCAGTGCTGATAAACGTCTCGCCTCATCTGCCACAATTTGCAAAAATTGAGTTCTCGTTTCTTCGTCCGCTCCTGCATCACCTTGTAATGTCTCAACAAATCCAGTTATCGCAGTCAAAGGTGTTTTAAACTCATGCGAAGCATTGGCCAAAAAATCGGCTTGCATGCGTTCTAATTTCAATACTTCCGTCAAATCATACAACATAACCATCACTTCTGAATTTGATCCAGATTGATGAAATGATGTGCTAACATCATACTGCCGTGCCTCGCCATCAACCGTCAAGTTCAAAATGGAGTGCTGTCTTTGATTCGTGTTGAAGGTATGACTAATGATTTCTGACAACGTAAACTGACGAATCACTAAACTATCTAAAGTTGGTAATTCTGGCACTTCTACACCAAGCATATCGGCTGCCGATTGATTGAAAACATCTATCATATGATGACGACTAACATTAATAACCCCAACTGGTAGACTGGCTAATAGTGTCTGGTAATTATTTATTTCACGATTAGCACTATATTGTGAGTGGCGAACATAGCTTTGTAATTCATTGAACTGTTCTAATAATTCATAGTATGGAGATGTTGGTTCTGCTAAAACACCCCGTGGTGTTTTTCCAGCTGAAGTAGCAATCATTCTATTCTTCATAATAGTTAATTCTGCTGTTTCTTTATTCTGCCAAAAATTTAAAAACCAAATCTCAAAAATAGTTACTACAAAAAATATAATAATTAATATGTAGAGTTGATTATGAGGTACATGGATTACTCGAGTTACTATAAATAATAATAAAATATTTATACTGAATACGCTGGTTATTTTACCAATTTTTTTCTTCATAAGTTTATTCTATCATGGTTTTAAATTTGCATAACTTTAACACAAAAAAACAAGCTTAATGCTTGTTTATATAGTAGGTTTATTTATCTGTTACTTTGCCACTTGCATCACGAGTGACTTTCATATCTGTTAATCCAATGTATCCTAGCTTAGGTACAATATTTTTTTGAACTTCTTTGGTTGTAAAGTAATCTAAGAAGGACTTAGTAGCACCAGTTGGATTTCCCTTAGTGTACATGTGTTCGTAAGCCCATATTGGCCATGAATTATCTTCAACATTTTGTTTGTTAGGATGAACTTTATTTAAGTCCAATGCCTTGATACCGTCAGAGTCGAGGTAGGCAAATGCCAAGTACGAAATTGATCCTGGTGTCGTTTTGACAATTTTTTGTACTGTACCATTGGAATCTTGTTCCGTCGCTTGTACAGCATCCTGACCGTCCAAAACATTTTTTTCAAAAACAGCACGTGTTCCCGAACCAGTTGCACGATTGATAACAACAATTTTTTCATCGTTACCACCAACTTCTTTCCAATTTGTTACTTTGCCAGTAAAAATATTACGTAATTGTTCCTTTGTTAAACTCGTAATCTGCACATCACTATTCACAACCGGCGCAATACCAACTACAGCTACTTTATGATCTACTAGTTTAGTAGCGTCAATACCATCTTTTTCTTCAGCAAATACATCTGAGTTCCCAATTTGTGCTGAACCATCAGATACTTGACTTAGCCCAGCACCCGACCCACCCCCTTGTACCGTAATTGTTACATTAGGATTTTTCTCCTGAAATGACTTAGCAACTTGCTCTGCTAAAGGCTGTAATGCCGTTGATCCTAACGATAACACTTTGCCACTTACTTTAGAAGATGACGTTGTACTTGTTTTGCTATTGCTGGACTTATCATTAGCAGAAGTATACAAGGCAATTCCAGCCACAATGACCACTATACCACCAATAATTCCTACAATCTTTTTGTTCATGAAGGTTTCTCCCTTAGAAATATGTAATGAAACAAGGTTGTAGTAGAGGCTCTTGGGTGCCACTCCTTGTTTACAACTTATATATTACGAGAGTTATGTTATGAAACACGCCACAATTTGGTCGAATTCTTGTAAATGCGTGTAAAGAAAAATTTACAAAACAAAAATGGCTCTCTTTTGACGCTATGTCCAAAGCTTGCCATTTACTATGATAATAATATATCTATGAAAACACTAATTGGTCATAGTGTAGCCAAATCCGCGAACTGTTTTCAATATTTTAGGTGCCTTTGGATTTGACTCAATCTTATCACGCAAGTTACTAATGTGCATATCTACCATACGGCTTTCACCAGTATATTCATATCCCCATACAGCCGTCAAAATTGTTTCACGATCAATTACACGACCCAATCGTTGTGCAAAATATAATAATAAATCATATTCCCGTGGTGTCAAGGACAGAACAATATTTTCTTTCATCACTGTTTTTTTACTATCGTTAATAAGCAAATCTTGTATAGAAATAACCATTTCATCGGTTTCGTTGCTATCTGTAGTAACTTGCGAACGACGTAGTACTGCTTTTAATCTTGCCACAACCTCCCGAGGGCTAAAGGGTTTAGTGATATAGTCATCTGCACCTAATTCTAACCCAAGCACACGATCAAACTCATCGCCTTTTGCAGTCACCAAAATTATTGGTGTGCTAACTTTATCTTGACGTAACTGTTTTAAAACGGTCATGCCATCCATCTCTGGCAACATTAGATCCAGCAATATTGCATCAAATTGTTGCTCTTTTGCCTTTTGATAAGCGAATAAGCCATCCGATGCAACTGTCACTTCGTAACCGTTCTGCTGCAAATTGTATTGCAACAGTGTTGAAATTGCCGTTTCATCATCAACAACAAGTATATTAGTCATGTCCATCTCCATGCATTTGTATACTTGAATTGTAACAAAAAAAAGAAAAACGACCTAACGTTTTTCTCAATATTTACATAATTTATACAATTGGTTCGTCCGTTAAAGCATCATCACTCGATGTATCCACATCCGATAAATTGATTTGTTCATCAGATTTTTCTGCTTGAGCTTCTGTATTTGAAACGGCAGTACCATTCGCATTAGAATCAATACCATATGCTTGACGTACCTTGACATAAAGTTCTTGTCGCAGTTCGGCATGCTCAGGATCATCTAGATAATCTTTGGCTTTCTCACGTCCTTGACCAATTCGTTCTCCTTCGTAGGCGTACCATGCACCTGCTTTGTCGATAATATCTTGATCAACAGCGAGGTCAAGAATTTCACCTGTCTGTGAGATACCATGTCCATACATAATATCAACTTCAGCAACTTTGAATGGTGGAGCCACTTTATTTTTAACAATTTTAACTTTTGTTAAATTACCAGTGACATCCGTACCATCTTTAATTTGTGTTGAACGTCTAACTTCTAAACGCACTGTCGAATAAAACTTTAATGCACGACCACCGGGTGTAGTTTCTGGGTTTCCAAACATTACGCCGACTTTTTCACGAATTTGATTGATGAAAATAGCGATTGTTCCCGTTCTGTTTAAAGTTCCTGCTAACTTACGCAGTGCCTGACTCATTAAACGAGCTTGCAATCCAACGTGTGCATCACCCATCTCACCTTCAATTTCAGCACGAGGTACTAATGCAGCAACTGAGTCAACAACAATCATATCTACGGCACCTGATTGTACCAAAGCATCAGCAATTTCTAATCCTTGTTCGCCTGTATCCGGTTGTGACAAAAGTAATTCGTCTTTTTTAACACCAAGAGCTTCAGCATATTTGACATCTAAAGCGTTTTCGGCATCAATATAGGCTGCTGTTCCACCTTGTTTTTGAACTTCAGCAACTGCATGAAGTGCGATGGTTGTTTTACCTGATGATTCTGGACCGTATACTTCAATAATACGACCCTTGGGATAGCCACCAACACCCAGGGCAACATCAATTTTAACAGAACCAGAAGGAATCGTTTCAATTTGCGTTAGCGCATTATCGCCTAACGTCATCACTGAACCTTTCCCAAAGTTCTTTTCAATTTTCTTTAACGCTTCATCTAGCGCGGCTCGACGACCATCTTTTTTTGCTTGATCATCTTTTTTAGTCGTTTTTTTTGCTACCATTGCGGCTAACTCCTTTTATCTTACTTGATTAGTGTACCTTTTTCGTGGGTCAAAAGCAAGTGTTTTTCGAACATTTGTTCGTTTCTGTTTGCTTTCTTTTTGATTATACGAAAAAAGCGCTAAAAGCGCTTTTAGTCTCTTACATGCCGTCAGAAAAGACATTTCTATTTTGCCAAAAATAATCGATACCGGAATAGATTGTAAAGATAACTGCAACCCACAACAGGACATCCCCAATCGGAAAATTAATACTAGAAAATGGGGCGTTACGAATATATAAGAAGAAAATAGCAAACATTTGTGAAAATGTTTTTATCTTTCCTGGCATCTGTGCTGCCAAAACTTGACCATTGTTTTCAACAATTAGTGTACGTAAGCCTGTAACGGCTAACTCTCGAATAACAATAACCGCAGTCATCCAGGCTGGCACAACATTGAAACTCGTTAAGAAAATTAATGCTGTCATAACCAAAAGTTTGTCAGCCAAAGGATCCGCAAACTTTCCAAAATTAGTAACTAAATGCTGTTTACGAGCTATCTGACCGTCCAAGAAATCCGTTGCAGAAGCTACTGCAAAGACGAAAGCGGCAATCAACCAGTTAATAGGTATAGTTGATCCTAAAAAACTAATATTAGACCAAGCATATGGTACTGTCAGTAATAAAATAAATACTGGGATTAAAATAATTCTGAAAACCGTTAGTTTATTGGGTAAATTCATGATACATCCTTTATTTATTGAGATTAAAAAGCACATTCCAAAATGTTGTTGTTGTCCCACTTATTTCAACATTTTGTCCGTCAACCGTAACTGAAGCATTATTAATATTAGAAAACTGTAGGTTAAATGCCGTTGTTCCCGTTGGAATTTCTACTGTTTTACTGCCACTAGCCAATGTTTCATTTAGCAAAATATTACTATTAGCATCATTAACCTTAACCGAAGTACCTGTGTTCTTCGCTGTTATAACAACTGTATGCTTTTTAGTATTTTCATTAGACAAGTTATAGATTGTCGTCTGCAAGCTTGTATTTATTTCAGGTGTACCTAAATCAAGTGTCGCAGATTTCTCACTGGCGCTAGACTCAGATGACTTTGGTGCTGATGATTTACGCGAAGATTGAGAAACCTCAGAGGTAGAAACAGAGATATTACCGCTATTAGATGTCTGTTGAGAATTAGTTCCTATATGTGTCAGTACAAACCAAATAACTATTAAAGCTACGAGAATCAATAGCCCTAAACCAATTGTTGGCATAGAATTTGCCAACCTCGATTTTGCCGTTGGTGTATTATCTATTCCTGCACGAACAATGCCATCATTATCCCTGTGAGCTCGGCTCAAATCGCTAGTTCGAGACATAGACATTGGTTTTGCTTCCCCTAATAGTTCATCAGGATGTAACCCTACAGCTAATGCATATTGCCGAATAAAAGCACGAACATAAAAATCACCAGGTAAAACGCTAAGATTGTTTTCTTCAATAGCTAATAAATACCGGCGTTGGATTTTTGTAATTTCTTGAATATCATCTAATGATAATTGTTTGTCTAAGCGAGCCGCTTTCAGTTGTTCGCCTATTTGATTTGTTAAAGTTTCATTCATAATAGCCCACAAGACTACTTATGCAACACAAATCGTTGCAACGTAGCATTTCGATATATTTTATCTGCTGTTACAAGAATGTCATCAAATGTTAAATCTTGTAACAACTCTATCTTATCAAAAAGATTGGTTCCAAACAAGACATCATCACCTTGCAAGGCCATACTTTCTAAGGAATTCAATTTTTGGATTCCTTCCCCCACCGTAGCTCGTTGTAGTGATTCAAAAGCATTTTGTTGGTTTTTTAAAACATTTTGATAATTGTCAATTTGACTTTGAATTTCTTGCGTCAGAATTTCATAATCTTCCGTTTCCGCAAAAAAGCTCACATACTGATAATCTTTTATAATATCAAATGCTGTTTCAAATTCTGTATCAATAATACCATGACTATATAAATTCTGATACCAATCTGTTTGCTCACCAAACAATAAATCATTCAAAATATCAGCAATTAATATACGTTTGGCTGCTTCTATACCAACGACTTGATTCTGATCCAATCGGATTCCAAATGCAACTTTAGGACGTGAAACATTAAAGTAGCGTTCCGCTTGTTGTTCTTTTGTTGGTAAGAGTTTTTCCGAGAAACGGGTTAACTTACTAAGCTTTAAACTTTTTTTAACTTGATTTTCTTTAACGACTGCTAATATTTCTTTAGGATTAAAATGCCCCACAATTTGTAATGTCAGCTGAGTGGGTTGATAAAATGCGGAATGAATAGCATAAAGCAGTTCAGGTGTGATGGTTGCAATAGTTTCACGGGTTCCAGCGATATCTTTAGCAATCGATGAGTCTGGATATAGTGTATTTAACAATCCCATATAAAGGGCCCAATTAGGGTCATCATCATACATTTGTATTTCTTGTCCAATAATTCCCTGTTCTTTTTCTACTGTTTGCTTTGAAAAATACGGCGTTTGAACAAAGTCCAATAAATGTGTTATGGCAGGTATTAAGTTTTGCGTAGTTGAGAATAGATAACTTGTTTGATAGGCATTGGTAAATGCATTAGCATCAGCCCCTAATTCACCAAATTTTGCGAATGCATCTTCATTTTCTTTTTCAAATAGCTTGTGCTCCAGAAAATGTGCTGTTCCAGCAGGAATCTTAATTGGCTGTGCATCATCGATAGCAAATTCTTGATCTAACGCACCATAAGCCGTTGTTAATACAGCAAAAGTTTTATGGTAATTAGACTTCGGAACCATCACTATTGATAGGCCATTATCTAACGTTTCTGTAATCACATCTTCTTTTAACTTTAGATAATGTTTTGTTTTCATATTAGACCTCGGGTAATAATATATAACGACTTTGAAGTGACATCTTTTGCGCAGCATTTTGAATATCGTCAGCAGTCACAGACCTAACGCGATCAATCCACTCCTGTTCACTCGTTTCTCTTCTTGTGAGTAATCGAGAAAAAGCAACTTCCATTTGGCTTGATGGTGAGTCACGTTGACTCAAGTAATCACTAATTAAGCTCATCTTAATCGCATCAACTGTTTGATTGTCAAAATCGCCCTCTTGAATAGCTTTAATTTGTTCTTGTATCATCATGTCAGTCTGACGCACTTTTGCAGCATCCAGGCCAGCCGCAATAGTTAAAAATCCAGTATCATGCTGCCAACGAGAATAAATGCTATATGCTAATGATTCCTTCTCACGCACATTCATAAATAGTTTTGATAGAGGCGTACCACCTAACAAAGCATTCATGACCATAACAGCAAAACGCTGGTCATCAAATGGTTCAACATTTATTTGGTAAGCCATGGTCAACATAGCCTGATTAATTGCCGCTTTATGCTCAACTACTTCCCTAAGCTGTACTCGAGGAACCTGCCTATAAAAAGGCTCTTTGTCTTCCTTAGCTTGATGTGGTCCAATCGGCCACTTCTGTAATAGTGAAATAATTTGCTGTTGATTAATATCACCAAGCACAACGATATTCATAGTATCTTCGTTGATCATATTTTGATACGTTTGATAAACGTCAGATGGATTTAAATTAGCAACGGCCTCTTCATTCCCACTAGCGGATACACACATGCCGGGCTTATCATAAGTTATTTCACGAAGTTTCGCCATCGAATAACGACTTTTATCATCTTTAACACTGGCTAGTTCATTCATTAGACTTTGCTGCTCATTTGCAAATACTCGTTCATTGAATGCATGATTATCCACCAAGGGATTAAATATCATCTCACTTAAAAAATCAAAAGCTTCGGTTAAGAGCTGTTTGCCACCCATGATATAAGTAGGTGCAGGTACTTGCAAAGTAAAGCGTACATGATGGGTTTGTCCAATGCGAAAAACATCAGTTTGATAATGTGCACCATACAAATCAATTGTTTTTTGTGCCACTTGTTGCTGCGTTTTATAACGCGCCGAGCTAACGCCAGCTAAATAAGACACTAATGTACGTGCACTAATGTGCTTAGGATCAACTGATGTTGAAAAATCAACTGCAATATGCAATGTTTTAAATTGTGTCGTTGGCAGAATAACAAGATTCGCGCCATGATTAATAATTGTTTTTTTCATAGTATTGGTGAGAAAAGTCTACTGAATTTTTGCTTAAACTTCATCCAAGCAGACTGTTTCTCAAAATATTCCATTGTCAATTTTGTGGACTTTAGTACATCTTGCTCAAATAAATCTTCTAAGTCAGCTGCAAAGTCTGGATCATATATAAATGCGTTGCCTTCAAAATTAAGAGAAAATGAACGAATGTCCATATTAGCTGACCCGACAGTTGCTACCTCATTATCAATAGTCACAACCTTGCTATGTAAAAAGCCACCATCATAGCGGTAAACTGTGGCGCCAAAATCAATTAATTCTTGAGCATAATACTCTGTTGCCCGATAAACCAAAGGATGATCGGGCTTATTAGGTATCATTAATTTTACCTTAACCCCAGATAATATAGCAACTTCAAGTGTTTCTAAAACAGGACCGTCTGGAATGAAATAAGGGGTTTGGATACTTATACTCTCACGAGCAGAAGAAAACATTCTCATGTACCCTTGTTTAATTTGCTTCATATCGTCATCAGGACCACTGGAAACAATTTGAACCATAGACTTGCCTGGTAACGAGAAGTTCTCAGGAAAGTACTTTGTTGTCTGGGTCAATAGCTCTCTGCCTTCAGCGGTAGCATTCCAATCCATTAAAAATCGACTTTGCAATGATAATACGGCATCCCCAATAATTCGGATATGAGTATCGCGCCAATATCCAAATTTTTTAGATTCACCAATATATTGATCACCTACATTAAATCCGCCGATATATCCAATCTTACCATCAATAATCGCAATTTTACGGTGATTCCTAAAGTTAAAACGCAAAGTTAATAACTGAAAACGTCGCATTAAGAATGGTACAGCAACACCACCAGCTGCGCGTAATGGTCTATACATTTTATGATGTTGTCCATGAGAACCAAACTGATCGTAAATCACGTGAACTTCAACACCTTCATTAGCTTTTTCAGTTAATAGGTCAACTAGCTGATGCCCTATATTATCATCAAAAATAGAAAAGTATTCTAAATGTATATGCTCCTTGGCAGCCCTAATATCTGAAAAAAGCTTATCAAACTTCTCTTGTCCATCGTTTAAAATTGTAATTTTATTACCACGTGTCAAAACTGCACGATCGGATGATAAAAATAATTTCAATAATTCTGTTGCACTGTAGGGAATAGGAAGTAAATTCTCAATATCTTGTAACTGTTTTTTTTGATTTAAAGCAATCTGGTCTAAACCACGTTGTTCTTGGGTTCGCAAGCGAAATATTTTTTTACTAGAAATACGACTACCTGCTAAAAAGAAGATGGCAAATCCTACAACAGGTAACAGCATAAGCACAAGCATCCATGCCCAAATTGTAGCAATTTCACGTTTTTGCCGAAAAACAGCAATAAATGAAATAATTGTATTGATAACCAACGCGATTAATATAACAATCCAAAAAGATATCCTAAGCATACTGCCCTCCCCAGCGCAAAAACTATTAATACTATTCTAACATAAAAGCAGCACCATTACGGTGCTGCTAAAGTATGTATCAATTACCAAACCATTTCGTACTATATTTTTGTAAACGACCATCCTTTTCATAAGTTGTTAATTCTTTATTTACTGCTTGTCGTAATTTTTTATCTGCTTTGCGGAAGCCAACTGCATTGTCATTCACCGGGTAACCACCTGTTGTAATTGTATAATCATTCGGGTTAGATTGGTGCGCAACATAATAACGTGCATAGTCTTCATCAATCAACAGCCCATCAATGCGATTCGCATTCAGATCATTGAATGCTTTATCAAAAGTATCATAGCCAATAACCTTTTGATCTTTAACATATTGTTTCAAAACTTTAGGATATTGTGCAAAAGTTTGATCACCACTTGAAGCTGTTTGATCGCCCAATACTTTATCTTGCATATCAGAAAACTGATTTATGTTACTTTTCTTTAAAGTAACCAGCACTTGTGTTGCCTTATGGTAAGGTATTGAAAAAGCAACTTTCTTTTTTCGGTCAT
This sequence comes from Leuconostoc mesenteroides subsp. mesenteroides, assembly GCA_009676745.1. Taxonomy (NCBI): domain Bacteria; kingdom Bacillati; phylum Bacillota; class Bacilli; order Lactobacillales; family Lactobacillaceae; genus Leuconostoc; species Leuconostoc mesenteroides. The sequence goes on along the minus strand of CP046062.1, from coordinate 1,059,427 downwards.
CTGTAACTGTATAGCCGTTCCAGATAGCATCAATGTTTCCGGTATTTAATTCTGTTTCTTTCATTGACCAATCGATGGGTTGCCATTTTACCTTAATACCCAAACTCTTGAACACAGCAGTTGCCAAATCGACATCAAACCCTACTAATTTACCCGATTTATCACGAAATCCCATTGGAACAAATGTATCATCTAAACCAATCGTAATTTGCTTTTCTCTCTTGATTCGTGACCACTGATCCGTTTTCACCACTGTCTGTTCTGTACTTTTGCTTTTTTGGGAATTATTAGATAAAGAGAGGCCTGCCATAACAACCAATAAGATAAATAAAATACCAACAATACTATTGACAATAATCTTCTTTTTCATGCTTGGCATTAGCGTTTTACCTCCGTTGCGAAATCAAATACGCGATCAGAAACTATCTCAGCAAATGGCTGATCATGCGTAATTATGACTTGCGTTACACCACGCTCTTTAAGCGTTTTAACAACATCAGCGACTTGGTGTGTCGATTCTTCATCTAGTCCACTTGTAGGTTCATCATATGCCAAAATCTTCGGATTCATGGCCAACGCACGTGCAATAGCTGCGCGCTGCTTTTGACCACCAGATAATTGATAGGGAAATAAGTTCGCTTTATTTAACATACCCAATGATTCCAAAATTTCATGTCCTTGTTTAACAGCCTTTGACGGAGACTGTTTATTAACATTAATCGGTGCTAACGTGATATTGTCAATGACTGTGTAGTTTGGAAATAAATTGAAGTCTTGGAAAATCATGCCAATATTTGTATTGGAACTTTCACCTTTTATATCAATATTTTTACCATTTAAAATAATTTCGCCATCGTCTGCCGTTTCTAGTCCCGCCATGATTTTAATTAAGGTTGTTTTACCAATACCAGAAGGTCCGACAATGCTTAATACTTCACCATCATGCACTGTTAGATTAAGGGATTTAAAAATCACATTTTGATTGTATTTTTTAGTTAAGTTTTTGATTTCTAACATTAAATTACCTCCAAGTATTCAGAACTGTTTCACTACGACGCAATAACAATGTGACAATTGCTGTCATGACCAAATATATTAATCCAACCAATAAATATGGCATCAAAGTGACGTCACGACTAGCTGCAATATTTCCTGCTCGCAATATATCTCCTAAGCCAATAACATAAACTAAAGAGGTGTCCTTGACCAGGTTAATTACTTCGTTACCAAATGAGGGAACAACAATTTTTATTACTTGTGGCAAGATTATTTTGAAGAATGTTTGTATTTTACTAAAACCGAGTACTTTAGCAGCATCATATTGTCCTCTTGGAACTGATTGTAGTCCACCACGGAAAATTTCAGCCAGATAGGCTGCATAATTAATAACAAACGCTATAACAGCAGCTTCAAATCGTGGAAATGCTATACCCATCATTCCAAGACCATAGTAGATAAAAATCAATTGTAAAAGTAGTGGCGTACCACGCATAATCCAGATATAACCGTTAATCAACCAACGTATTGTAAAGTAAGGTGATTTCATCCCTAAGGAAACCAATATCCCTAATGGTACAGATCCAACGATTGTTAGAAAGAACACACCTAGCGTTGTTTTTAATCCAGCCAATAAACTGGGAAGAATTGTAGTTAGATAACTCATAATTGAAACTCCTTTATTAAATTGCGCTTATAACTCATATATTTTAACAATACAAAAATCATATTTATAAAACGAAAAAATCCTCTTACAATATTGCTACTGCAAGAGGACGCGAAAGCGTGGTTCCACCTCGAATTCAACTTTTGTTCACACAAAAGCTCTCGACCAGTCTTCTAACCAATTAAAAACGCCCCAAATACAATAAATGTATTTAGAGGGCGTTTAATCGCGGTTCCACCTCTTTGTTATCCTACTATCACTAGTAGCATCTCAATAAGTCAAAGACTGTTATGTGATAACGGACACTTCCGACAAAGCTTACTTTTTTCAGCTCTATACTCATAGATGTGTTTCGTCCAATTTAATTATTTGCTCACAGCGACCGCAAATTCTCTTTCAAATTAAAATGAACTACTCTTCTAATCAACGTTTTAATATATACTCATAATTATAACTATAAAAAGATAACTTGTCAACGCAGAAACTGAAATAGAGACCATACGGGATAATATGATAAAGCAGCAAAAACTAGATTTAAAATTACTGTTGGCAATACCTCGTACAATAAAAATGACGATATGCTAACATTAGCGATTCCTGTAACAAATCCACTAACATAAGAAATTATTAGGTAAATAAGCAATCCGGATAAATATAAAAGTAAGCCACTGACTAAACGTTCATCTAGAACTAGGTGTAGTTGCTTCATCACGGCTACCGCAGCAATAAACGCAAAAGTATATGTACCGAAAATACCAGTATAATACATATCAAACAATATACCAATGACTACAACATAAAACCATAACGGCAGTTCATTTTCAACATCAAATTGGACACCTAGAAAGAGCCAACCAAGTGTCAAAGTAGGTAAAATGTGCCAAGGAAATTGTGTAAATAACCCCCCCATGCTAGACATGAATGTTCCATCAACAAACAGTATCAAAAATAATAACACAGGATAAATTACACGCAATCTCGTCAATTGCCAAAATGCCATTAATTTGCTCCTATCTGTGAAATTGCAACCATGACTGTGGTGATATTGCCTAGATCAGCTGCAGGTTCAATATATATTTTCTTGGATAAACCATAATCATCCGTCGTGACACTAGCCACCTTACCAACATACAAGCCTGCTGGAATGACACCGCCGAGACCAGAAGTTTCAACTAAGTCACCTTTACTGATTTTATTATTTGATGTCACTTGTCCCATAATTAGTTGATTTTTTTCACGATTAAAACTTGTTACAATGCCGTTAACATCACCATCATCACCTTTAATTTTAATCGCAAACCTATTGGCGTCAGAACTAGTGTCAGAAATCAAAGCCACTTTTGAATTAGTTGTGTTTACTTCACTAATGCGTCCAATAATTCCGGCACCAGCAAGTACAGGCATCCCTTTTTTCAAACCTGAATTGGATCCTTCATCAATAACTAATTGTGACTGCCAGGTAGTAGGTGAACGACTGATGGTTACAGCTGAGACTGTTTTATAGTCCGTCAATGTGGCTTTTAGTTTTAATTGTTGCTTCAGAGATTTGTTCTCTTCTTCAACTGTTTGTAAGTGAACCTTGTCTTGGGCAAATTCATCAATCTTAGATTTCAACCGTTTGTTTTCTTCAAATGTATCTAACAGATTACTAATACTATTTGCTGTACGCCCAACTGCAGTCGTTGGAACAGCAATAATACGGCTGACACCGCCGGCTAAATCATTTCCAAAACGCTGTAAAAAAGGTGGTGTATTCGTTCTTTTGGCCCACCAATTAGATCCTGCAATCAAACTTACAATTACTATAAACGCAACAATTATTGATACCAAAGTGCGTGATGAAAATATTTTCTTCATGTATTTCCCCAAAAAGCCAGTTACCACTTCTACAAACAGTTGACAGTTTCATCTATTCTAATGGTACGTTACTTTGTTTTAATTTAGAAACTTTTATTTGACATTAAATCTTAAAAATAAATAAAAGCGTAGCGCAAGCGCCACGCTATTTTAAACTACCCTTACTTTTGTCGCATGACATCAATAGATTTCAACGCCTCACCAGTACCAATAGCAACTGCATCTAATGGCTCGTTAGCTATTAAGACTGGCACTTTAGTTGCATCTTGAATAATTTTTTCAATGTCGCGTAATAAAGCCCCACCACCAGTCAAAATCATACCGTGATCAATAACATCTGCAGCTAGCTCAGGCTGTGTCGATTCTAACGTCTCACGAATAGCTGCCACGATTTCTTGCACTGGTTCTTGAATTGATGTGGCAACATCTTCGGCGGTGACATCAATAGTTTTAGGTAAACCAGTCAATAAGTCCCGACCTCTAACCGTAGCATTTGGTAAAGTTCTTGCTAAAGCAAGTGACGCAGCACCAATTTCGATTTTGAGCCTTTCAGCTGTTGGCTCACCAATGGTAACGTTATATTTGTTACGCACAAAATTAGCTATTGCCTCGTCTAGCTTATCTCCGGCTATACGAATTGAACGACTTGAAACAATCCCGCCCAATGAAATTGTCGCAACATCAGTTGTTCCACCGCCCATGTCAACAACCATTGATCCAGTAGGGTCCATAACCGGTAATCCAGCACCAACCGCTGCGGCAAATGGTTCCTCTATAACATAAGCATCACGCGCACCAGCAACACGAGCAGCATCAATAACAGCACGTCTTTCAACCGCTGTTACTCCCGAAGGTACACCAATCGTTACATAAGGTTTACCAATACGTCCGCCAAGTGCTTTTTGCAAATAATAGCGAATCATTTCAACAGTTGTATCGTAATCGGCAATAACACCATCACGCATTGGACGGATAGCAGCGATACTTGCAGGCGTCCGACCTAACATGTCTTTAGCTTCAGAACCTACAGCAACGACTTCATTGGTTTGTGTATTACGCGCAACTACTGATGGTTCACGTAATATGATGCCCCGACCTTCGATATATACATATGTGTTAGCGGTACCCAGATCGATACCAACATTTTTTTGTCCAAATGAAAATGCCACTGTACTGCCCCTTATCGTGTTACTACTGCAATTGCAACACATTTAAATTTTACTTAACTTATAGTATTGTAGCATAAAAATGAGTTAATTCGCACATCAATTTGAGCGAACGTATGTTACTTTACCATGAGCATGAGCAATACCACGTATAGTATTCTGATATGCAAAATTCGCCCATGCTCTTTGAAATTCTGGAAACACTGCTGGTGTCACCTGAAGCTCATCTATTTTTCCATCACGTAAATCATTCAATGCTTGTGTATAATCCATCACTCACCTCACTAATATTGTAACATTTTTTAAATTAGCACTCTAATTAAAAGAGTGCTAATTTAAATTGTATTTTTCTCAAATCATGTTATAATTAAAGCATAACCTACAGAAAGGAATCGTGTGCAATACTGTGGTGAAATGCAATAACTGTATTCCATGGTGCTTCACACTAAGTAAAAATATGGCACAACAAGATTCGTTTGGTTTTGGTAATTTAGATGAAATGTTTCGCGCAATGAATGAACAAATGGCGCAAGCACAAGGACAACAAAATACACAAGCACAAAAAAATAATAACGGTAATAAAAAAAGACGCTTACTTGATGAGTTCGGTATTAATTTGACCAAACAAGCTCGCGACGGTAAGCTCGATCCTGTTATTGGTCGAGATAACGAAGTTGCTCGCACAATTGAAATTTTAAATCGTCGTACAAAGAATAATCCAGTACTCATTGGTGAACCTGGTGTTGGTAAGACAGCTATTGTTGAAGGACTAGCTCAAGCTATCGTAACTGGAAAGGTACCTGAAAAGTTACAGCATAAAGAAGTTATTCGTTTAGAAATGTCTGCCTTAGTTCAAGGTACGAGCATGCGTGGTCAATTCGAAGCACGGATGCGTGAATTAATGAAAGAAGTTACAAACAGCGACGATGTCATCTTGTTCATTGACGAAATCCATGAAATCATGGGTGCCGGAAATGCTGAAGGCGGCATGGATGCAGGTAATATTTTGAAGCCTGCCCTAGCTCGTGGTGAGTTCCAATTAATTGGTGCAACAACCTTAAATGAGTATCGAAAGATTGAAAAAGATGGTGCCATTGCCCGTCGTTTCCAACCAGTACAAGTTGAAGAACCTTCTAAAGAAGAAACTATCACAATTTTAGAAGGAATTAGTGAACGATATGAAAAGTATCACTATGTCACATTTAGTGATTCTGCTCTTCAAGCAGCTGTTGAGCTTTCTGATCGTTACATTCCAGAAAGATTTCTACCAGATAAGGCAATTGATTTACTTGATGAAGCTGGATCACGTAAAAATTTGACAATGAAAGTTGCAGATCCCAAAACTATTCAAGTAAATATCGAATCAGCTGATAAATTAAAGCAAGAAGCTATTGATAAAGAGGATTTTGAGAAAGCCAGCTACTGGCGTGATCAGGTAAACCAACTTGAGTCACAGAAGGCACAAGTCGAGGCTCACCCCGAGATGTCAAAGCCACAAACAGTAACAGAGCAAGATATCTTAAAGATTGTTGAAGATAAAACCGACATTCCTGTCGGAGCTCTAAAAGAAAACGAGGCTAATCAACTGAAGGATTTGGATAAAAACTTATCCAAACATGTTATTGGTCAAGATGAGGCAGTAGAGAAAGTAGCTAAGGCAATTCGCCGTAATCGTATTGGCCTAACAAAATCTGGCCGTCCAATTGGCTCATTCCTATTTGTCGGGCCAACCGGTGTTGGTAAAACTGAAACTGCCAAGCAATTAGCTAAGGAAATGTTTGGTAGCAAAGATGCTATGATTCGTTTTGACATGTCAGAGTACATGGAAAAACATACTGTTTCTAAAATGATTGGTGCTCCTGCCGGTTATGTCGGTTATGAAGAAGCTGGTCAATTAACAGAGCAAGTTCGTCGTCGCCCCTACTCCTTAGTCCTCTTTGATGAAGTAGAAAAAGCGCACCCAGATGTAATGAATATGTTCTTGCAAATTCTTGATGATGGTCGCCTAACTGATGCACAAGGTCACATAGTGAGCTTCAAAGACACTGTTATTATTATGACTTCTAATGCTGGTTCGACAGATACAGGAAATACACCTGTGGGATTCGCTCAAGTTGATCAACAAAATCGTTTGATGCAACGTTTAGAAAATTATTTCCGTCCAGAATTCTTGAATCGATTAGATGATATCATTGATTTCCAACCATTGTCACAAGATCATTTGCTAGATATTGTCGACTTGTTATTGACTGACATGAATGATAATTTATCCGACAACGGGTTGCACATTGATTTAAGTACTGATGCTAAAAAGAAATTAGTGGAACTTGGTTATGATCCTGCGATGGGTGCTCGACCTCTTCGTCGTGTCATGCAAGATAAAATTGCGGATGGTATCGCCGATTTCTATTTAGAACACCCAGATGTTCATCATTTACAAGCTGATATTATAAATGACGAATTTATTATTAGTGAAGTTAAGCCAGAACCAGCTACTGTAAATAAAATTTAATTTACGTGTGATGTGAAACGACTTTCGAGTCGTTTTTTGTTTATGATATAATATGTAGGTATATTCAAAGGGGATATTATGGCAAATACATCGCCCGTATGGGTTTATTATAAAAATATAGCAACTGGTGATGAGTTACACGAACCAACAAGATTAGATGGCAAAGCAGGCACACCTTACGAAATCGAAATTTTCGATATCGATAATTATCAGTATATTGACAATTCAGGATCTTTGACAGGTTTGTTTGGTAACCTACCTCAATCATTAGAGCTTTACTATCGGCCTCAAGTATGGCAAGCTGTACACCGTATTAACATGTTTATTGAAACAGTGACTAGTGTACAAGTTTTTCTAGAACCAGATAATTTATCAAACGTTACGACAAACTTAAATCCAAATACTTTTTGGGCAACACAATTACGCGCTATTTCTGGCAATGGTCAATTTTGGTATCAAATTGGTGACCACCACTGGATTCGTTATGATGCTACACAAATGAAATTATCAGACTCAGCGCCAGAAGTTGAAAATATTAACTATTTTAATGATACAGAAAAGAGTAAAAGCAATCAGCCTAACGCGGTTGTTAATTTCCTTCCTAATCAATCTATAGAAGTTTATGCTGAACCATATGGGTTACCAATCGGAAGTCTCTCCGATGGTGACTTTGTGGCAATCGCGGAAGAAGTCCATGATAACAATATTGTTTGGTATAAAATAGCTACCAAAGGATGGATTAACAGTATCTATATTAATAAGCTATAAAAAAATCGACCAAGTTGGTCGATTTTTTTTAATCTAATATTGTTGTTGTAAATGTTTTTTCCCCTGAATTACGAACTAGAATTGCTTGCATTTCGTTGGCAGCTTTAATAATTATTCGAATCGGTACATTAGTTGGTAAGAATTTTAGTGCTGATTGAGATACATATGTCGCAAAACTTTCAATCTCAGTTTGACTGTAAAATTGTGTTGTGACTGTGACCTTCATACTAGAAAGCGTACCTGATTTAAAATTAGCGACTGCCGTAGCACCAGCTATGTTAGGAAAGAAATTCGAAACATCATTTTTAAAATTAGCAAAAGATGTGTTAGCTTCTGAACCTAAGCTTGATGTATCAGTTGATTCCTTAGGCAAAACAATAGACTTTTGATTAATATTAGTCCATTCTTTCAAGTTAATCCCGTTACTGCTGGTAGATTCTGCATAGAAGTTTCCTGATGCTAATGAATCTGTTTTGGAATTAGCATACATAGCAATGACAATAGGCGTATCTGAATCAACTCCCTTTTGTTCTCGCACTTTTTTGATGATTTCTGGTGCAATTTTTTCACCATAAGCTATGCGATCAGCATCTAAAATATTTTGTGTATAGGTAGCACCATACTCTTCTTTTTGGTATTCATCCTGCGTGTTCATCGCTACACCGATAACCATACCAGCTAACTTAAGGTCGTCACCATTTTTAGTCATAAAATCCTGTTCGGTCAGTGTTTGAATATAAATCGGATTACGTGAGCTATCTGTTTTACCGTTATCTTCCGGATTTAATCCATTACTATTACTGTTACTTTTACGTTCAAGTAATGAAGTAACAGTAGACGAACTCAAATATTGTCCCTCCTGAAAAATATAGCTGCTTGTTTTGAAATGTGTTTTGGCCAAATCAAGCAGTGATGACTCAAAGTTTTTCACATCAAGATTATTTGTTTCAGAAGTTGACGTGATACCACGAGCTGCACTCACTAAATAACGACCATCTTTGATTACTGTTTGGTACTGACCCGGCGTGCTCTGGGTCAACTGGACCCCACTTGTTTTTTTACTTGTTGTTAGTGTGACACGATTCACATTAAAAAAATATAAAATGCCAACAGCGATAATCAAAATACCAACTATAATCGCTGTATAACCACGAAAACCAATCCGCTTCATTATTTTCCGTCCTCTTTTACTTGTTCATCAACAAACTGTTGTTCGGTCCAAACTGTAATACCTAATTGATTGGCTTTATCCAGTTTACTACCTGCAGCTTCTCCTGCAATAACTAAGTCTGTTTTTACTGACACCGATCCGGCGACATTAGCGCCATGATCTTGCAACCATTTTGTTGCAGCAGGGCGACTACTTTGTTCTAGTTTACCAGTTAAGACTACCTTTTTACCATAAAAAAATGAATTTTCGTCAATCACTGTGTCAGATAAATATAATTGATTAACACCAGAAGAATCTAGTTCGACAAGTAGTTGCTGAGATTCTGGTGTACTAAAGTATTGTACAATTGACTCGGCAATTGTCTGACCAATCCCATTGATATTTGCGATATCTTCAACCGAGGCCTTTGAAACAGCTGATAAGGTCCTGAACTTTTCTGCTATCAAGCGAGCCGCTTTTGCACCAACCATGCGAATTCCTAAACCAAATAATAAGCGTTCAAGAGAATTTTCCTTTGAATTATTAATTGCATCAATTAACTTCACAGCTGATTTTTCTTGAAACTTATCTAACGTTAGTAATTGTTCAACCGTTATGCGATAAATGGCAGCTACGTCTTTAATATAGCCTGCCTTTAATAGTTGACCGACAACCCTTGGTCCCATGCCATCAATATTCATCGCATTTCTTGATGCAAAATGTGTTAATCCTTCTTGAATTTGAGCTGAACAGAATGGATTAATACAGCGGAGTGCTACCTCACCTTCAATATGAACTAAATTGGAGTCACAGGCAGGACATTTTGTCGGAATATGATAAGTTTCACTGTCTGTAGGACGTTTGTCTAAAATGACTTGTCCGATTTCTGGAATGATATCACCTGCTTTGTGTAGCGTAACCGTATCACCAATTTGAATATCCTTTTCCATTAAATAATCAGGATTATGCAGGCTAGCGCGTTGCACAGTGGTACCTGCTAACAAAACTGGATCCATAACTGCAGTAGGTGTTACCGCCCCAGTTCGTCCGACAGTCCATTCAATGTCACGAACGATTGTTAAGGCTTCTTCCGGAGGGAATTTATAAGCGATAGCCCAACGTGGAATTTTAACTGTATGTCCTAAGTCAAACTGTAAGTCTAGTTGATTCACTTTGACGACGACACCATCGATACCATAAGACAAGCTTTCACGCTCCGAGGTATACTTAGCAATATAGTCAGCTATATCTGCCATTTTATGAATGACACGATTGTGTGTGTCTGTTGGCAGACCTAATTCTGCAAATCGCTCTAACGCACCACTTTGAGTTGTTACTCCGAGTATTTCAGGTTCAGCTGTATAGTATACAAAAGCTGATAAGTTTCGTGACTTAGTAATTTTAACGTTTAATTGACGCAAGGAACCGGCGGCAGCATTACGAGGGTTAGCAAATGGTTCTAGACCATCAGCCTCCCGCTGCTTATTTAGAGCAGCAAAACTAGCTTTAGGCATATAGATTTCTCCACGTACCTCGATGGTTAATGGTTCAGTCAACTTTTTGGGTATTGCCTTAATTGTTTTTACATTCGCTGTAACATCCTCACCAACGATACCATTCCCACGTGTAGAAGCTTGTACAAGTTCCCCATCAACATAGGTCAAGGCAACTGCTAATCCATCAATTTTCAACTCTAAATTATAAGATGCTTGGTTTCCAAGCGACTTGGTTGTTCTTGCATCCCAGTCATTAAGTTCATCCAAGCTAAATACATCACCTAACGATAACATCGGTGCAGGATGTACTACTTTTTGTAATTCAGCCTTGGTATCTGCGCTACCAACATTCTGTGTCGGTGAATCCGGGGTCACATATTGTGGGAATTTTTCTTCTAACGCAGCTAATCGCGCATATAATGCATCGTAAATGTAGTCCTCAACTAGTGGTGCATCTTCTTCATAATAGGCTGTGCCATATTGTACTAGTTGCTTTTGTAATCGCGCGGTTTCTTGCTGCGCGTCTTTTGTTGTTAATTTTTCAATTGGCGTAAAATCTGGTAACATTCTCAACCTCAATATTCATTTATTTTAGTAAGTATTTGTTTTTCCGCCATCAGCAAACTCACAGACTCATCAAAAATCATTTCACCTTCTATGTGAAGTGAGTCATCACTTTGATACCAACGCGTTAAATCAATAGCAGTAAACTCAGTGATTGGTTTAGTATAATGACGTCGTACTGTCTCGTTCAAGGATAAGCGATAATAAACCGTAACCACTTGATCAAAGTCTTGGATTTGTTCACGCATCATTGGGCCATAAACACTGCTTTTTAAAATACCCTCTAGTATAACAAACTGTTCTTGTTGATTACCAAACTCAAGTAAATTTTTAATTAACGATATTGATAAATTACCCACTTCATCTTTAACATTAAGCATTTCCCGACGAACAATGTCTTGAGATATTAGCAGACTATCTGTTAAAACATGATGTAATTGACGAGCTAATGTTGTTTTACCACTACCAGAATTACCACGTATAATAACTAGCGTTGTCATTCTGCTCGTTTAATTGGTGCAAAAGCAGCTAATAACTGCTTGACCCCTTCTGATGGGAAAGCAACTTTTAATTCTTGATCTTGTGCAGATCCCGACACAGAAACAATCGTACCAATACCCCATTTTTTATGAGACACCTTATCACCAGGCTGCCAAACCATACTATCAGCACCAGTTTGTCCTGAAGTAGTTTTGGTTACCGGACTAGCCGTCTTGTAAGTTGTGGCTGTGGCTCGCTGCATTTTCTTATCAAATGGGAAAGCACGGTCATTTGAAGAAGATGAGATGCCACCATATTGCGTATCCAATAATTCGTTTGAAATTTCATCAATGAATCTCGAAGGTTCATTTGCTTGCGTACGACCATACAATAAGCGTGAAAAAGCATTAGTTAGATATAATTTTTTCATCGCTCTTGTAATACCAACATAAGCTAAGCGACGTTCTTCTTCCAATTGATCATCATCCATCATAGACCGTGACAAAGGAAAAATACCTTCCTCCATACCTACTAAAAAGACAACAGGAAACTCTAAACCTTTAGCTGCGTGTAAGGTCATTAAGGTAACTGCACCATCACCTTCTTCAAAATCGTCCAAATCGCTCATTAATGCAGTTGAACTCAAAAAATCAGTCATCGGATCAACAGATTCAGGATCGTCCGGATTATACTTTGAGTCGAATTCTTTTGTAACTGACAAAAATTCTTCCAAGTTTTCTAGACGACCTTGACTTTCAGGATCATTTTTTTCAGCTAACTTTTGGCGATAGCCAGATTTGGTCATCACCAATTCAGCAAGTTCAGTCACAGTTAAAAATTCAGTCTGTTGACGTAAATTGTGCATCATTTCAGCAAACTGAATTAATTTTGAAGCTGCCTTAGCTGTAATTTCTGGTGCTAATTCAATATTTTCAATTGCACCCATATAAGACAAATTCATTCGATTGGCAAAATCCCGTAACCGATTAATTGATGTTGCACCAATACCACGTTTAGGTTCATTAACTACTCGTTCAAACGCTGCATTATCAGCAGGATTTGTCATCAAATTCATGTATGACATGATATCAAGAATTTCTTTACGCTCATAAAACTTATGTCCGCCAACCATAGTGTACGGCATATTAGCTTTCACAAGAGCTTCTTCAATACCACGTGACTGAGCGTTCGTGCGATACAATACTGCAAAATCACTGTATGCGGTATTCTTATCTTGGCGTGATTTTTGAATGTTGGCCAAGACAAAGTTAGCTTCGTCTCGTTCTGTTTGCGCACGATAGTAGGTAATCTTATCGCCTTTGCCATTTTCGGTCCAAAGTCTCTTATCTATGCGCTCATTATTATTATTGATAACTGCATTCGCTGCATCTAAAATATTCTGAGTTGAACGATAGTTTTGTTCAAGCAAAACAGTGTGTGCATCTGGATAGTCTTTTTCGAAATTTAAAATATTATTCATGTTAGCACCACGCCAACCATAAATAGACTGATCTGCATCACCCACAACAGCTAAATTACGTGAACGTTTCGCCAGTAAATTAACAATTGTATATTGTGCATCATTGGTATCTTGATATTCATCGACATGCAGGTATTCAAATTGGTTTTGATACCGTTCCAGAACGTCTGGTGCTTGTTTGAATAAATCAATTGTTGACATAATTAAGTCATCAAAATCAACACTCTGAGCGCGACGTAGCTCTGCCTGATATGCGGCATACACTTCGGCGACAGTCTCTTCATATACATTGCCAGCCTGCTTAGCATAAGCCTTAGCTGTCAACATATCATTCTTCGCATTAGAAACCGTGCCTAAAATTGTGCGTGGGTCATATTGATTCGTATCTAAGTTCAAATCATTAATAACCCGCTTCATTAACGTGCGTTGTGCGCTTGTATCGATAATTGTAAAATTACGTGCTAGGCCAATTCTCTCACCATCTCGACGTAAAATTCGAACAGCCATAGCATGGAATGTTGAGACCCAAATTTCTCTTGCTATTTCTGGATCAACTAGTTGCGCAATACGTTCACGCATTTCACGAGCTGCTTTGTTGGTAAATGTAATTGCCAAAATGCGCCATGGGTATACATTTTTATCTTGCACCAAATGGGCAATACGATGTGTCAAGACGCGCGTCTTACCAGAACCAGCACCAGCCATAATTAATAGTGGTCCTTCAGTGGTTTGAACAGCCTCTGACTGCTTTTCATTCATTCCTTGAATTAGGGTTTCAATTGGCATTTTTATATCCTTACTTGTAAAAATAACTTCCTTTATTTTACCATTTTTCATGTAATAACTCTAATGGCTCGTCGAGACATGCACCCGTCAATATTCTGACATTTCTATGCATATAGCCCTATATCAATGATAAAATAATAAGGGTAATCAACAGTAAAATCATATTGAAAGAAAAAAGGATTCTATGAAATTAAGACCACTTGAAAAAAGAGATCTCCCATATATTTATGAACAAGAAAACTCACGCAAAGTGATGGCGTTATGGTTCGAAGAACCTTATACCTCTTTTGATGAATTACAAATTCTTTACGATCGTCATATTTTAGACCAAACAGAACGTCGTTTTGTTGTGGAAGAGAATGATCGTTTTATCGGCGTCGTTGAATTAATGGATATCGATACGCTACATAGACATACAGAAATTCAAATCATTATCCATTCAGAGTTCCAAGGTCACGGGTATGCACAAGCTGCTATGAGATCAGGAATAGAGTATGCTTTCACGGTGTTGAATATGCATAAAGTCTATTTGTATGTTGATGTGAATAATTCAGCTGCTATCCACATCTATAAAAAAATTGGTTTCATTCCTGAAGGGACCCTTCGTCAACACTTTTTTGCTGAAGGAGAATACCATGACAGTTTAATGATGGGTATCTTCTCACATGAATTTACATTTTAAAACACAAAAAAGTAGACTAACGTCTACTTTTTTGTTGCATCAAACCTTTCCAAATGCCAAGTTTGAATAATTGTAATTAACTTTTTAGCGTAATTAGGATCAGTCGCATAACCGTCCTGTGTCAGTGCTTTGGCAGCTGAAGCGTAATCGTCTGCATCCAGTACATGTTGATATTGTTTTGCATTCCAACTCGTACCACCATGTAGTAGTTTTGCATGTGCCTTCATACTTTCTTGCCAACTATCATAAGCCGCAAAACGTCCTTGAATGGTAATCCATTCACCATTAACATACTCTTGCGTTGGTAATACAGCACTTTTTTGTCCTGCATCCGCTTTGATACCATATAAATTATTATACTTTGTTGACAACGTACTTGTGTGCCAGTCGGACTCTAAGATAGCTTGTGCAATGCTAATTGATGCAAGAACTCCATATTCTTCTTGCAATTCACGCGCGTATGGTGCTAACTCATTAATCCAAGCCACCTTTTTTGATTCTTCACTATTTGTACTGATTTGATTGTTTTGAGGCCTTTTGTAAATCGCAGTGTTTGATGTGATGGTAGCTAAAATAACCAATGTAACTAGCAAGCCACACAGTAAACGTAATCGCTGTTTCTGTAATCCTTTTTTTGATTTTCTTCGCTTTTTTTTTGCCATTAATATTGATCCATGAGTAATAATTGTTTAAACCTTGCTGAAGTTTGCTGCAACTCAGCCGGTGAACCGCTCAACGTGAATTTTCCATTCTCTAAAAAGTAAACTTTATCAACATTTTCGATTCCTGTCAAATGATGAGTGACCCAAATAATCGTTCGGTCTTTGAGAACTGAAAATATTTGGGACAAAACCTCGTACTCTGTTTTAGGATCTAGTGATACTGTTGGTTCATCTAACACGACAATTGGCGCATCTTGCAGCATGATTCGTGCTAAGGCAAATCTTTGTCGCTCTCCACCAGAAAATCGTGTTCCTGCTTCCTGCATCTGTGTATTGTATCCGTTGGATAAAGAATTAATTAGTGGCTGTAAGCCAGCCTTTTCAACTGCTTGTTGAACCTGTTCATCAGTAGCATGAATATTCCCCATACGTACGTTGTTCATAATCGTTGTATCAAACAAATATGTCTGTTGATCTAATACAGCTACTAAACTAGACATGTTACCTTGTAAGTTCTGGACTGGCATTTCATTGATTGTTACTTCACCCAACGATGATTGGATATCACCTGCCAAAAGCTTGAGTAACGTTGTTTTACCTGCACCTGAACGACCAAGTAACGCAATTTTTTCTTTAGGTTGAACTTTAAATGACAAATTATCAACAATTGTTTTGTCTCCATACTTAAATGTAACTTGATTAAAATTAATTACTGCTGAGTTGATTGTGTGTCGATTCTCCTGTAGCAATGCTGGTTCTGGTAAATTATTTAAACGCATAATGCTATCTTCGTAAAATGAAGATTCACTTACACCTTGATTTACAGCAATAAAGCTATCAATTAGAGGAAATATTGCAAGTGTGAAAGCTGCAATATAATTAACTGTACTTAAATTACCAGAAAACTGATTTGTTGCCCATATTAAAGTTGTTATAGCCAATATCAATGCTAACACTTGGATGGCAAAATCACGCCACCAGCCAAATTTCATACTTTGATTTTTAACATGCGCCAACTTTGACATTGTTTCGCCTTGATTTTGTACTAGATCTTCTTGTCTTCCTGATAGCACCCAATCTTGCAATCCTAAAATAGCATCAGTTGCATCTGTATAAAGGCTTTGCTGTAATGCTTTTTGTTGCCGCACCCCTTTATAGTTCACTGTCAAACTCAATAATGGCACAACAACTAAGATAATAGCCAACATTACAAACCACCACAACATGAATAGCCAATTAATTGCGCCAATTGCTATTGTGAGGAAAAGGTACAACACCATACCAGAACCCAATGGGAAAAGTGTTCTAAGGTAGAGATTTTGTAAACGATCTAAATCGTCAGCAAGCAAACTAAGCACTTCACCTGTTTGAAGTTGTCCTCGAATGCTACTAGCCGTACTAGCAGCACTTTCGTATAACCGTTTACGTGTTTTCGAAACGACACGCAATACCCAATTGTGTGACACCAAACGCTGTGCATAACGAAAAACTGGACGAGCAATACCAAATGCACGTGTCAGAACAATTGGCACATAAATAATGAGAATATTAGAAGGATGTTGAGCAGAACGTGAAATTAAAAAGCCAGACACAAACATTAAGGCACCGGCGGCGAAGGTTATCATAAAATTTAAAAATATCGACCAAAAGAGACCAGATTTTTGTTGACGTAAGAATGGAAGAATCCATCTGTCTTGTAACAATATTTTTTTTAATCGCTTCATTTCAGACCACCTTTATGCATTTCATGACGCAGCTTATTCAAAGCACTATTAGTATCAGCTAGCAAAACACTAGGTACACCCGTTTCCACAATGCGCCCATCACGTATTACAATAACTAAATCCATTTGATCTAACCAATGTAACCGGTGTGTTGCGAAAAAAACTAAGTGATTATTCAAAATAGTTGACATCGTTTTCTTTAAGTCAATTTCAGTTTCAATGTCTAAATGAGCTGTGGGTTCATCAAACAAGAGCACTTTACGAGATGAATCTAGCAACATTCTTGCTAAGGCTACACGCTGCGCCTGCCCGCCAGATAATTGACGCCCACTTTCACCAATTACAGTATTTAACCCGTCTGGTAATTCATCAATTAAACCAGATAAACCGGCTTTTTCAACAGCTTCGTTGATTGCTTCGTCACTAGCACTTGGTGCGTAAAATCTGATATTATCACGTAACGATTCATGAAAAATATAAGGCGTTTGTGGCATATAAAAAAACTGTTTCTGCCATTGCTGTTGTGTTAAATGCTTCATCTCCTGTCCATTGATATTGATTGTTCCTTGCTCAGGTTTTAAGAAGCCTCCCAAAATACTAAGTAGTGTAGATTTGCCAGAACCACTTTCACCAACCAAAGCAATTTTTTGATAACCTTTAGCATGTAGCGAAATCTCTTTCAAGGTGACTTTTGAATCATAAGAAAACTGCACATCGTTCAATACTAATTCGCTATCTGCTTGCCACTCATTTGATTGGAATTCATCTTGTTGGTTGACAATTTTGGTGTCAATTACTTTCAAAACATCAGTGAGTGAATTTTTACCATTCAAAGTGGCATGATAATCATCAGCAAAATTACGCAAAGGAAGAAAATATTCTGGCGCTAAGATCAAGATAGTCAACGCCGGAAAAAGCGTCATTCTGGCGTTCATTAAATCCATCCCCAAAAACACAGCAACTATTGCAACTGATAATGTTGTGAAAAAATCAAGTGCAAACGTTGATGTAATCGCAATTTTTAGTGTTCGCATAGTTGTTTTTCGATAATCTTCTGAAATACTATAAATTTCGTCTCCATATGACTGGGACAGGCCTAATTGCTTCAAGGTTGGCAGACCGCGCAGAGCATCTACAAATCGATTATTTAAATTCTTAAAATTTGCAAACTCTGCATCAGCTTTACTTTGTGCTGCCAAACCCAAAATGATGAAGAATAAAATCACCACCGGAAATACGAGCAACAAAAATAGTCCCTGTTCCCACTTAAGATAAGCGATATATATCAAAATTAACCACGGAATAATACCCAAATCAAAAACTTTAATCAGTAGTAGTTGGAAATAGTTTTTAACATTATCCAGCCCCGCTCCTAGTGTTGTGACTGCATTCCCTGTACCAGACTGTTTAATAATACTAGGACCAATTTCGGCATACTTAGCTAACAATTGTTTACGATAATTTTCCACTGTATGGTCAGCAAACTTCGACATATAGTTATTTTTTAACACAATCAATAATTGTCTCATCACAAAAGAAAAAGCAAAAAGTAACACATTGATGAATGTTTGATCAATACTTTTACCTTGCCATAAATCAGTAACTGATTGGGCCAAGAAAACACCTTGGAATATAATCGAAAATGCTTGAATTCCTGTCAAAATAACTAAGATTATTAAAGTACTAATGATACCTGGTAACGAAAAAAGTCTTTTGTCTATCATATTTTTATATTTGTTAAACAAGAGTATTGCCATCTAAATAACAATACCTTGCCAAACATGCTCCTTAAAATAAAAAACGCCTACAATCAATTGTAAACGTTTTTAGATTTATTATTCAACCACTTTATCAGCTATAATACGCTTACGGAAAACCCAGAAACTCCATATTTGGTATCCTAATGTCAATGGTAAAGCTGTTAATACAACAAATGACATCACTGTTAATGTATATGGCGATGACGATGCATTAATAATTTTTAAACTGTGTAATGGATTGTCAGCTACCATTAAACGAGGGAATAGGCCAACAAATAGTAAGATAACTACTTCAACCAAGGTCAAACCCGATAAAATAAATGGGACAACTTCTTTTTTCAGATTAACCGTTAAATACCAGCCAATAACAGTGGAGAGGACAATCGCCACTAATATAACTAATGTCCACAACAATTTAGTTTGGAAAAAATCCGTGTAGAAGAACAGTAGAATTGCAAATAACGCTTCTCCAGCCAACAAAATTGGATAAAATACTTTCAATTGCGTCATTGCCCTTGTACGAATATCACCGATAATACGTAGGCGTGTGTAGTTTAAGCCATGTACATAACTCATTAATGTGACGGCAATACCGCCCACAAGTGTAAATGGTGTGACATAGTCAAACAATCCGGCCGACAAATTTCCCTTAGCATCCATTGGCATACCTGATACCATGGCAGTAAAAATCATTCCTAAGAAAAATGGTGCGATAAACGAGCTGATTGCGATAAATCGTTCCCACAATTGTGACCCTTGAATGGTAGGCATATGTTCACGAAATTCAAAGGCAACGCCACGATAAATCAATGCCATCAATACAATAAACAATGGTAGATAAAAGCCAGAAAAGAGCGATGCATACCAGTAAGGAAAAGCTGCAAACATTGCACCACCAGCGGTAATTAACCAAACCTCATTGGCATCCCAATGGGGTCCAATAGATTCATACAGTGCTTCCCGATCATCCTGGTTACGAGAATTAAAAATAAACTGCATACCAATACCAAAATCATATCCTTCTAGAAAGAAGAAACCTGACCACAATACGGCAATTAAAATAAACCATAAAATTTGTAAGAAACTCATCTTGCTGTTCCCTCACTTCCTGCTAAATCCTCGTATGGATCTCTTGGTGATAATTCTGCTTCTTTTTCAGCATCAGGACCTGCATGTAATACGCGACGAGATAACCAAATCATTACACCACCGAGTGTTGCAAATGTTAAGAAGTAAATAATATTTGAAATAAGCAATGAAGCAGCCGAAACATTAGGTGATACAGCATCAGCAATTGTCATTAATCCATAAACAACCCAAGGATATCGTCCTAATTCTGTTACTAACCACCCCGCGGTATTTATAACAAATGGGAAAAACGTCATAATTCCTAAAATCCATAAAAACCAACGCTGAGTCAAAATTAAATTTGTTTTTTTACGATTGAACCAAAGCGCTACAACAGCAACCAACCCCAGTAACCCGGCTCCCATCGCCATCACGCGAAAGGCATAAAACAATGTATTCTCTGGAACGTAATAGTTTTTAATGCCATCATGCGTTTTACCATATTTTTTTTCAAATTTTTTGTTCAACTCTGTGGTTCCGACAGTTTTACCACCTGTCAACGAATGGTTTCCTAAAATAGACAAAGCATATGGTATTTCGATTCTTGCAACCACCTTATGTGTCTTTGGATTGGTCACGGAAATCAATGACCATGGTTGTGCTTTGTCAGCACGCTTTGACGAATCAATCGTTTCATCAACCCCTTCCATTGCTGCATATTTCATTGGCTGCATAGATTGCAATTCAAAAGCATGCTGATCACCTGTATATAAGGCTCCGCCAACTCCTATTAAACCAACAAACAAAGCAATATTTATTGATTTGCGGAAAAAGTCAACCTGCACGTCATTCTTTTTCAGCTTTAATAATTTAAATGCTGACATTCCTGCAATGATAAAACCACCTGCTACGAAAGTGCCCATTAAGACGTGCGGAAATTCAATCCATAGTTGTTTATTAGTCAACAATGCAAAAATATTTGTCAACTCTGCCCGCCCCATATTATTATCAATAGCATACCCAACAGGATTTTGCATAAATGAATTAGCAGCTAAAATCCATAATGCTGATAAACTAGAAGCAATCGCTACAATCCAAATAAAAAGAACATGAACTGCCGGCTTGAAACGATCCCATGTGAATGACCATAAGCCAATAAATGTTGATTCAGCAAAAAAAGCAACTAATGCTTCTATCGCTAATGGTGCACCAAATATGTCCCCCACATACCGCGAATACTCTGACCAATTCATGCCGAACTGGAACTCTTGAATAATACCAGTTACAACACCAACAGCGAAACTGAGTAAGAAAATTTTGCTCCAGAATTGGGCCATTTTCTTATATACTTCTTCTTTTTTAATCACATACATTGTTTCCATACATGCAACGACGACGGCTAAACCAATTGACATCGGTACAAAGAAAAAATGAAAAATCGTGGTCATCGCAAACTGAAAACGTGCTAAATCAAGTATGCCCACTAACGTAACCATAATAGCTCCTCCAAAAGACACGACTAAATTTTTGACATGTCTATCTTAAATATTTAAACTAACTCTAAATTAAGTAGTTTCTACCTTTATTAGTTTATCACTTGATAAACTACGTTGAAAGCGATTTGACCATTTTAATACAAAATAAAAATATCCATGATAGTTACATCATGAATATCAGTAATTATTGTTGCTACATAGTATTAGTTGAAGTTAGAATCATCTTCAAGGAAAGTATTTAGAACTTCTTCAACCATATCCCATTCTTTATCATCTTCAATTTGAATTAATTCTTCCTCTGTAGCGTCGCCGTTTTCATCCGGATTGAAGATATATGCTTGAATATCAACTTCTTCATCGTCTTCAATACCTTCTGGTACTAACAAAATATAATCTTTATTGTACTCATCTGAATGGAATGTGAATAACACTTCATATAATGCTTCATCACCACTTTCATCAATTAACGTAATTTTTTGTACTTCTGAGTTATTTTCGCTCATTTTCTTTTCCTTATCAAATATTATAAGTTCATTATACAATAAAAGCCTTGTTCCGTATAGGGACAGGGCTTTTATTCTACTTGGTTAACTTGCCTTTCGAATCTAAATAATTTTGTAAAATAAATTCCGCAGCTATTTTATCGATAACTTTTTTGCGCTTTTTACGCGATAC